>DASWFT010000340.1:0-9140 GCA_036394075.1 Streptosporangiaceae bacterium | reverse complement strand
GATCGCGTTCGCGTCGACGAACACGCCACGGAACCCTGAGTCAGCAGGCTCTGCCACCGACCGGGCCACGTCCAGCGCCGCGGCTGGGGGGCATATGGACAGGATGATGTCGGCCTGCCGGGACAATGCCGCGATCGTGCCGGCATCGCGCAGCCCGGCCGCCTCGGCCCTGGCGCCGGTGCCAGGGCTGCGCCCGGCAGACGTCCAGAGCACTGGATGCCCGGCCGCTACCAGGCAGCCGCCCACGGCTGCTCCCATCTCTCCGGGGTGCAGCACCCCGATCAAGGTCTGGCTCACGATTGCCTCCGCGAGAAGTGTCGCGCACCTCGCGGAAGGCCGGAACGTCCCACCTCGCCGAAGGCCGGAACGGCTGGCACCGGCCGACCGCGGCGCTCCTGACCGCTACCAGGCGATCTGGGCGTTTTGCGGAGCCCGGGGGAGCGGCGTGAACCTGTTTCCGCGCAGGACGCCTATCTCCTGTCCGCTCCGGCGAGGGTCGGCTGATCCCCGGAGCTTGGATTCCATGTCCCAGAGACGCGCGTCCCGTCCTTTCGCTGCTTCACCCGCCACACTCGGCGACCAGTTGCTCGACGGGCACATTCCGGCGATCAGGCCTCGTTCCAACCGGCGCGGCCAATGTGCAGCCGGGAGGTCATCTGGGTCCCCGCTGCCCGGTCATGGTCGGTAGGCTCCAATCATCGGGCCGCAAGGCCGTCGTCATCCATGCCGCCGCGCATCCGGGCTGAGGAACAGCGCCGGCGGCACCGCGAGGAGAGCGTGCAGTGCCGAAGCTCGTCTACGACTTCACCGAGGGCAACAAGGACCTGAAAGACCTGCTGGGCGGCAAGGGTGCGAACCTGGCTGAGATGACCAACCTCGGTCTGCCCGTCCCGCCCGGATTCGTGATCACCACCGAGGCGTGCCGCGAGTACCTCAAACAGGGCGCCCCGCCTGAGGGGCTCGCTGACGAGGTCAGCGAGCACCTGCGGCAGCTGGAAGAGAAGATGGGGCGCCACCTGGGCGACCCGGCGGACCCGCTCCTCGTCAGCGTCCGGTCGGGAGCCAAGTTCTCCATGCCGGGCATGATGGAGACGGTCCTGAACATCGGGCTGTCCGATGAGTCGGTGCAGGGCCTGGCCAAGCAGTCCGGCAGCGAGCGGTTCGCCTGGGACTCCTACCGCCGCCTGATCCAGATGTTCGGCAAGACCGTGCTCGGCATCGACGGGGAGGCCTTCGAGCAGGCGATCGACGCGGCGAAGAAAGCCAAGGGCACCAGCAACGACCTCGACCTCGACGCGACCGATCTGCACGGGATCGTGGAAAGTTTCAAGGACATCGTGCGCGAGCACGCCGGCCGCGAATTCCCGCAGGACCCGCGGGAGCAGATGGACCTCGCGGTGCTCGCCGTGTTCAGCTCGTGGAACGCCGACCGCGCGATCCTGTACCGGCGCCAGGAGCGGATCCCCACCGACCTCGGCACTGCGGTCAACATCGTCGCGATGGTCTTCGGCAACCTGGGCGCGGACTCGGGCACCGGCGTCGCGTTCACCCGCGACCCCGGCACCGGCCAGCAGGGCACCTACGGTGACTACCTGCAGAACGCGCAGGGCGAGGACGTGGTCGCCGGCATCCGCAACACGGTCCCGCTGCAGGACCTGGAGAAACTCGACCCAGCGTCCTACACCCAGCTGCTCGAGATCATGCAGACCCTGGAGACCCACTACAAGGACCTGTGCGACATCGAGTTCACCATCGAGCGCGGCAAGCTCTGGATGCTGCAGACCCGGGTCGGCAAGCGCACCGCCGCGGCCGCGTTCCGCATCGCCACCCAGCTCGTGGACCAGGGCCTGATCGATATGGACGAGGCGCTCACCCGGGTCACCGGTGAGCAGCTCGCCCGGCTGATGTTCCCGCGCTTCGACGTGGGCTCCGGCGCGAAGAAGATCACTACGGGCGTGAGCGCGTCACCAGGCGCCGCGGTCGGCAAGGTCGTGTTCAATTCCGCCCGGGCCGTCGAGCTCGCCGCCGCGGGTGAGGACGTCATCCTGGTCCGCCGGGAGACGAACCCAGACGACCTGCACGGGATGATCGCCGCCAAGGGCATCCTGACCAGCCGCGGCGGCAAGACCAGCCACGCGGCGGTGGTGGCCCGGGGCATGGGCAAGACCTGCGTCTGCGGCGCCGAGGAACTGGAAGTCGACGTCAAGGCCGGGCGGATCATCGCGCCCGGCGGCGTCGTCGTGTCCGAGGGCGACGTCCTGTCCATCGACGGCACCAGCGGCGCGGTCTACCTCGGCGAGGTGCCGGTGGCCGCCTCCCCGGTCGTCCAGTACTTCGAAGGCGGCCTCGACCCGCAGGCCGACGACCTGGTCAAGGCGGTCGACCGGCTGATGAAGCACGCGGACGCCCGGCGGCGCCTCGGCGTCTACGCCAACGCCGACACGGGCGACGACTGCGCGCGGGCGCGCCGGTTCGGCGCCGGCGGCGTGGGCCTGGTCCGGACCGAGCACATGTTCCTCGGGGAGCGCCGCCAGCTGGTCGAGGACCTCATACTCGCCGAGGACGACGCGGGCCGGCAGGCGGCGCTCGACGCGCTCGAGCCGCTCCAGCGCGGCGACTTCGTGGAGATCCTCGAGGCCATGGACGGCCTGCCGGTCACGATCCGGCTGATCGACCCGCCGCTGCACGAGTTCCTGCCCGACCTCACCGAGATGTCGGTCAAGGTGGCCCTGGCCGGGGAGAACGCCACCGAGAAGGACAAGAAGCTGCTGGAGGCGGTGCGTCGGCTGCACGAGCAGAACCCCATGCTCGGCCTCCGCGGCGTCCGGCTCGGCCTGGTCATTCCCGGCTTGTTCGCCATGCAGGACCGGGCGATCGCGCGCGCGGCGGCGGACCGCAAGCACGCGGGCGGCGACCCGCGGCCGGAGATCATGATCCCGCTGACGGCCTCCGTCCAGGAGATGGAGATCACCCGCGAGGAGACCGCCAAGGTGCTCGCCGCGGTCGAGGAGGAGACCGGAACGCACGTGCACACGATGATCGGGACGATGATCGAGGTGCCCCGCGCAGCGATGATCGCCGGTGAGATCGCGCAGTACGCGGAGTTCTTCTCGTTCGGCACCAATGACCTCACCCAGATGGCATGGGGCTTCTCCCGCGACGACGTGGAGGGTGCGTTCTTCAGCCGCTACATCGAGCTGGGCATCTTCGGCGTCTCCCCGTTCGAGACGATCGACCCGGACGGCGTGGGCCGGATGGTCCGCATCGCCACCGAGGAAGGCCGGTCCGCGCGGCCGGACCTGGAACTCGGCGTCTGCGGCGAGCACGGCGGTGATCCCGAGTCGGTGCACTTCTTCCACCAGGTCGGCCTCGATTACGTGTCCTGCTCCCCGTTCCGGGTGCCGATAGCCCGGCTGGAGGCCGGCCGGGCGGTGGTTCTCGAGTCCGTAGGTGGCAGCGACAGCAGGTGACGGCAGGCCCGGGCTACGACGCACACGCCACGGCCCGCTGGGCGGCTGAGCCGCCCAAGCGGGCCCACCCGCCCGGGACCATCCGGCGCGGGCCGTTCGAGCGGGACCGGGCCCGGGTCCTGCACACCTCGGCTTTGCGCAGGCTGGCCGCGAAGACACAGGTGGTGGAGGTGGGTGCGGGGGATTTCCCGCGGACCCGGCTCACCCACTCGCTGGAGTGCGCCCAGATCGGCCGCGAGCTCGGCGCGGCCCTCGGCTGTGATCCGGATCTGGTTGATGCCGCCTGTCTGGCGCATGATCTGGGGCACCCTCCGTTTGGTCATAATGGCGAGTCAGCCCTGGCCGACCTGGCCGCTGGCTGCGGCGGATTCGAAGGCAACGCGCAGAGCCTGAGGCTTCTCACCCGCCTGGAGGCGAAGGTGCCCGGTGCGGGCCTCAACCTGACCCGGGCCACCCTGGACGCGACGCTCAAGTACCCGTGGCAGGCCCAGCCCGGCCAGGGCAAGTATGGTGCTTACGCCGACGACAGCGAGGTGTTCGGCTGGATCCGCGAAGGCGCGCCGTCCGGCCGCGCCTGCCTGGAGGCGCAGGTCATGGACTGGGCGGACGACGTCGCCTACTCGGTGCACGACCTGGAGGACGGCCTGCACGCAGGCTTGATCACCCTTCAGGCCCTGCACGATCCGACCGAACGCAAAGCAGTCGGGCAGCTCACCGCCGACCAGTACTGCGCCCCAGGGTCGGTCGCCGAGAGCGATCTGGCCGCGGTGTTCGACGATCTGCTGGCCCTGCCGTGCTGGCCGGGGGAGTTCGATGGCGGCCCACGGTCCCTCGCCGCGCTGAAGAACCTGACCAGCGAGCTCATCGGCCGGTTCTGCGGCTTCGCCCAGGAGGCAACCATGGCGGCTTATGGCGGCCAGCCGCTGACCAGGTACGCCGCCGATCTTGTCGTGCCCAGCCAGCAGCGGCTGGAATGCGCGCTGCTCAAGGGGGTCACCGCGTACTACGTGATGAGCCGGGCGGGCGCGGACGCCACGCGGGCCAGGGAGCGGGAGGTCATCACCGAGCTGGCCGCCGCGATCGTGGCCGGGGCGCCGGGCACGCTCGACCGGGCGCTGCGGCCGGCCTACGCCGCCGCGGGGTCGGATGCGGCGCGCCTGCGCGTCATCATCGACCAGGTTGCCTCGCTCACCGATACTTCCGCTAACGCCTGGCACGGCCGCTTGTGCCGGTAACCCACCGTAACTGAAGACGAAGGAGTACCTGATGCCCGGTGGACCTGCCTACGTGATCGTCGGCGCGAGCCTGGCCGGCGCGAAGGCCGCAGAAACCCTGCGTGACGAGGGATTCGACGGCACGATCGTGCTGGTCGGCGAGGAAATGGAGCGCCCGTACGAGCGGCCCCCGCTGTCCAAGGACTACCTGCTCGGCAAGGCTGCGAAGTCTTCGATCTACGTGCACGAGGAGGGCTGGTACGCCGGGCACGACGTCGATCTCCTGCTCGGCACCACCGTCACCGCCATCGACCGGTCGGGAAGCAGGATCGAGCTGGCCGATGGCTCCGCGATCACATACGACCGGCTGCTCCTCACGCCGGGCGCCTCGCCGCGCAGGCTCGATGTGCCGGGCGGCGATCTCGGCGGCGTGCGGTATCTGCGGACGGCGGGAGACTCGGAGCGGCTGGGCGCCGCTCTGGCCGACGCCGGCCAGGTGGTCATCGTGGGGGCCGGCTGGATCGGCCTGGAGGTGGCGGCGGCAGCCCGCGAGCAGGGCTGCGAGGTGACAGTGGTCGAGCCCGAGCCCGGTGCGCTGCTCCGCTCGATCGGCCCCGAGATGGGCGAGACGTTCGCCGACTTGCACCGCGCGCATGGCGTGACGTTCCGGTTCGGGGAGGCAGTCATCGAGCTGCGCGGATCCGGCGGGCGGGTCGCCGCCGCGGTCACGTCAACGGGCGCTGAGCTGCCCGCTGACCTGGTGGTGGTCGGCATCGGCGCGATGCCGAACACCGCCCTGGCCACGTTGGCCGGGCTGGAGGTCGAGAACGGGGTCATTGTCGATGCGGCGTTGCGCACCTCCGACGAGGCCATCTACGCGGCCGGGGACGTAGCCAACGCGTTCCACCCGCTGCTTGGCCGCCAGGTCCGGGTCGAGCACTGGGCCAACGCCCTGAACCAGGGCCCGGCCGCGGCGCGTTCCATGCTCGGCCAGCCGGTCTCCTACGACCGGGTGCCGTACTTCTACAGCGACCAGTACGAGCTGAGCATGGAGACGTGCGGGCTGCCGGAGCCCGGCCGCTACGACCAGGTCGTCTACCGGGGGAACCGGGAGAGCCTGGAATTCATCGCGTTCTGGCTGGCTGACGGGGCCGTCGTGGCGGGGATGAACGTCAACGTCTGGGACGTGACCGACGACATCCAGGCGCTGATCCGGTCCGGGCGGCAGGTGGAGATCGCGCGTCTCACCGACCCCGACGTGCCGCTCCCGGACGTGTGAGCGGAGGCCCGAGTCCGGGGCTGAGCACGGGCAGGAAGCCGGCGGCCGGACCCAGGCGCCAGGTCAGGGCCGGGTTCTGCCGTGGATCGCGGCCAGCACGGCACCGGTATCGGTGAGGTCGGGCAGCACGGCGTCGGCATCGGCGGCGGCCAGCTCGGCCGCGCTGGACGCGCCCGTGGCCACGCCGATCGACCGGGCGCCGGCCGCCTGTGCGGCGGCGACGTCCAGCGTAGTGTCGCCGACGATGACGGCCGCCTGGCCCGCGAAGTCCTGGCGATAGGCGCGGGTTGCGTTGACTCGGGCCAGGTGGACCAGCTCAGCCCGGTTCTCGTGGTGGTCGCCGTAGGCGCCGATGCCGAGGTCCAGGTGCCCGGTCATCCCGAGCGCGCCCAGCTTGGCCTCGGCGAGCGGCCGGATGTTCCCGGTGACCACCGATTGCACGGCGTGCGCCGGCCCCAGGCTGGCCAGCGCGGCCAGCGCCGCCGCCGCTCCGGGCAGGGCGTGGCCTCGCTCCGCGACCAGGGCGCGAAACCCAGGTGCCTGGTCGGCGAGTCCGGCCAGGAACGCCTCGACATGCTCCTGCGGATCGCTGACCCCGGCCCGCTCCAGCGTGTGAAGGATGATCGCCCGGTCGGTCCGCCCGGCCATCGGCGCGACCCGGTGCAGCTCACGGCCGAAGAGCTGGCGGAAGACCATCCCGTAGAGCTGGGTACTGCTGCCGCCCGCGTTGATCAGCGTGTAGTCGATGTCCCACAGCACCAGCACGTTGCCCACGGCGCGACCGTACCAGCCGGAGCGGGTTCCTTGATCACGGAACATAGCCGTCATATCGGGGAACGCGCCCGATCTCTGGTGGGAATCTGAACCCACAGCCCTGACGCGGCACGTCCAGCGCAAATCCGACGTGCCCATGCGCAAGGATGACTTCTGTGACTGCCAGAGTGACCACCGAGCCGCCGGCGTCCGATCCGCGTGGCCCGGCCAGCAGGGTCAGCGAATTCCCGCGCCTGCGCTACATGGGGTCCAAGTACCGCCTCATCCCATCCCTGGCCGACGTCTTCACCGAACTCGGCGGCGGCACCGCGCTCGACGCCTTTTCCGGCAGCGGAGTCGTGTCCTACCTCCTCAAGACCCTCGGATACCAAGTCACAGCCAACGACTTCCTCACCTTCCCCTCCGTCATCGCGCAGGCAACCGTCGTCAACCAGGAGGAAACCCTCTCCGCGGAAGACATCGAGGAAATCTGCGGACCGCCAGCCGATGACCGCGACTTCATCCGGCGCACCTTCAAAGGCCTGTACTTTACCGACGACGACCGGGAATTCCTCGACTCAGCCTGGTCCCACATCGACCGCATGAGCGGCCACAAGCAAGCCGTCGCCATCTCCGCGCTCGTCCTCGCATCCGCCCGCAGGCAGCCACGCGGCGTCTTCACCTTCACCGACCTGCGCTACGACGACGGCCGCCGCGACCTGCACCTGCCCCTGCGCCAGCACTTCCGCGAACGTGCCGCCGAATACAACCAGGTCGTCTTCGACAGCGGCCAGCCGTGCACCGCCCTAGCCGGCGACGTATTCGCGCTGCCCCCCCAGCCCTACGACGTCGTCTACCTAGACCCGCCTTACGCTCCGCCCCGGGACGACAACTGCTACATCAAGCGCTACCACTTCCTGGAAGGACTCTCGGTCTACTGGCGCGGCCAGACGATCATGGAAAACACCCGCACCAAGAAACTCGCCAAGCGCTACACCCCCTTCTCCTACAAGCACACCGTCACCGACGCCCTCCGGCGCACCTTCAAGCAATTCCAGGACTCCACCATCGTCTTGTCCTACTCCTCCAACGCCGTCCCCGACGCAGCAACCATCGAGGCACTGCTACGCGAGGTAAAAGACAACGTCGAAGTCCGGCTGACCGACCACACCTACACCTTCGGCACGCACTCAGCCGCCCAACGCCGCGCCGTTTCCGAGTATCTATTCATCGGACGGTAACCCCCGTGCCAGACATCCCCACATTCACCGAATACCTCGCGTCCCTCGGACGACTGATCGCGCACGCGGACCCCACGCTCCCCACCCCCGAGGCAGGGAGCATCAAGGACGCCGCTGACAGCCTCGCCGCCCTCCCGGAGATCAGCACGACGACCCTCGCCACCTGGGCTGCCGATCACCCCGCCTGGGTCAACGTCCTCGGTCTTGCGGTCGGGCTCTCGCAGGAGAAGCTCAAGAACACCCTCAAGCACCACCTCGGCACATCAGGGTGGATCACCCTCGCCCGCGAGCGCCCCGACGACCTCGTGAGAATGCTGGAGGAAGAATTCGACCTCGTGCGCCGCATCAAGGTACAGAGAAACCGGCCCTACGACTTTGGTGACATCCTTGTCGCCCGCGCCATCACGCGGCAGACCGCTACCGCAGCCGGGTATCAGGCCGCAAGGTAGAAGACGAGATAGAAGACATCGCCAGGAACCTCGGCCTCCCCTACCAGACAAGAACCAGATTCACCGGCCGCAACGGCCGAACCGCGCCATGCGATCTCGTCATCCCAACCGGCCAAAACGCCGAAATCGCAGTCGCAGCAAAAGGCTTCGATTCCACCGGGTCAAGACTCACCGATGCCGTACGCGAAATCGAGGAAGTGGCCGACGTCCGCCTGCCTCGGCAGTTCATCATGGCCGTCATCGACGGAATCGGCTGGAAGAACCGGGTCAACGACCTCAGGCGCATCTACACCCTCTGGGAACGCCAGCAAATCGACGGCATGTACACCCTCGCCACTCTCGACACCTTCCGCCGCGACCTACAACAGGCCGCCCGCCTGCGTGGCCTGCTCCCACCAGCACCGTAACCCCCGCGCAATCCAAAACCCCACACACCCTCTGCACAGTGCCCGCACAGCCCCGCAACATAGTCAAGATCAGCGGCGCGCCCTCCAGGTACTCAACCTCCGCCAGTCACCAGCGATTCACCATGCCCAGTCACACAGGCGTACAAGAAGGGCACCGCAGACACAACGATGCCCCTCTTACGGCCCGGCTGCCTGCCCTAACGGCTCAGCCTAGGTCGAACTCACCAGCCTTCAGCCTGGCGGTGAAAGCCCGCCATTCGGCAAAGCTGAAGGCCAGTACTGGCCCATTGGGGTCCTTCGAGTCACGCACCGCGACAGCACCGGGGA
>DASWFT010000339.1:0-35045 GCA_036394075.1 Streptosporangiaceae bacterium | reverse complement strand
GGTCGGCTGGTCGCCGACCGTGGAACTCACCTGGTACATGCGGGCGGTCCCGGCCGCCGGGGTGCTCCGGGTGGCGGCCCGCTGCCGGCATGTGAGCAGCGGATGGTTCGACGAGGAGTCCGAGGTATGGGACTCCGCGGGCCGGCTGGTCGCGCAGAGCCGCCAGATCGCCCGCATCGGCCGGGGAGCCTACCCCGGTCGTCGGCCGGGGGAGCCTAGCCCGGTCGCCGGCGCCGGGCGCGTAGCCTAGTCGACCGTGCGCCTGACCATCATCGGCTGCTCGGGGTCCTTTCCGGGGCCGGACAGCCCGGCCTCCTGCTACCTGATGGAGTCCGGCGGCTTCCGGATGCTGCTCGACCTGGGCAACGGGGCGCTCGGGGCGCTGCAGCGGCACGCCGGCCTGTACGACATCGACGCGGTCTGCCTGAGCCACCTGCACGCCGACCACTGCCTCGACCTGTGCGCCTACTGGGTGGCGCGCACCTACCCGCCCGGGGGCGCCCGGCCGCGGATCCCCGTGTACGGGCCGGCCGGAACAGCCCGGCGGATGGCCCAGGCCTACGGGCTTGACGAGCATCCCGGCATGACGGAGGCGTTCGACTTCCACACGCTCACTCCGGGGCCCCGGCAGATCGGGCCGTTCGGCGTGACACTGGCGACGATGAATCACCCCGTGGAAACGTTCGGCTTCAGAATTGAGCATGCGGGCCGGGTGATCGCTTACTCGGCCGACACCGGGCCGACGCCGGCCCTGGCCAGCCTGGCCCGCGGGGCGGATCTGCTGCTGTGCGAGGCGTCCTTCCTCGACGGGCCCGGGCTGGCCGAGAACCTGCATCTCACCGGGCGGCAGGCCGGGGAGTATGCCGCCGGCGCCGATGTGGGCCAGTTGGTGCTCACCCACCTGGTGCCGTGGAACGACCGCGAGCAGAGCCTGCGGGAAGCAGCGTCCGCCTATTCTGGCCCGCTGTCCCTCGCCACCTCCGGGCAGGTCACCGACCTCGGCTAGGCACGCCGCGGGCACGGCCTAGGATCTTGAGCATGCGGGTACTCGTGACCGGGGGCGCCGGGTTCATAGGATCACATCTCACCGACGCGTTCCTCACCCGGGGCGACGACGTGGCCGTGATCGATGACCTGTCCGCGGGCCGCGCGGCGCGCCTCGACGACCACGCCACGCTGCACAAGCTGAGCATCACCGACGCGGGGCCGCTCACGGCGGTCGTCAGCCAGGTGCGGCCGGACCTGATCTGCCATCTTGCCGCGCAGATCGATGTCCGCTCCTCGGTGGCCGCGCCTGCGGAGGACGCGCAAGTCAATGTGGTCGGGATGGTCAACGTCCTGGAGGCGGCCCGGATCGCGGGGGCGCGCGTGCTGTTCGCCTCCTCCGGAGGCGCCCTGTACGGCCGGGACGCCCCCATCCCCTCCCGCGAGGAGGTGCTGCCGCTGCCCGAGTCCCCGTACGGAATCGCCAAGTACTGCGCCGAGCAGTACATCGGCCTCTACAACCGGCTGCACGGCACGCGCCACTCGATCCTGCGCCTCGCCAACGTGTACGGGCCGCGCCAGGATCCCAGCGGCGACGCAGGCGTGATCCCCATTTTCTGCGGCTGCGTGGTGGCCGGCGAGGAGCCCACGATCTACGGTGATGGCGCCCAGACCCGCGACCTTGTCTACGTCGCGGACGCGGTCAGCGTCTTCCTCGCCGCCGCCGACAGCGGCCGGCCGGGCATCTGGAACGCGGGCACCGGTATCGAGGTCAGCGTCCTCGATCTGGTCGCCGTCATCGCCGGCATCGCGGGCCACCCGGTGACGCCGCAGTTTGCCCCGGCCCGGGTCGGCGACCTGATGCGCAGCTCGCTGGCGGTGGACCGGGCCGAGCGCGATCTGGGCTGGCGCGCGGACACGCCGCTCGCCGACGGCGTGACCAAGGTCTACCGCTGGATCCAGGCGGGCGCCCCCGACCGGGCCGGCTGCTAGCCGCTAGCCGCCAGCCGCCTGCTGCGAGCCGTCGTCTGCTAGCCGCCGGCTGCGAGCTGTCGGCCGGGGGAGTCATCGTGCCGCGTTAGGCTGTCCCGCATGTCCCGACCCGATGGGCGCGGCCCTGATCAGCTGCGCGAGATACGGATGACCAGGCACTGGCTGGAGCACGCGGAGGGCTCGGTCCTCGTGGAGTTCGGGGCCACCCGGGTGCTCTGCGCGGCGAGCGCGACCGAGGACGTGCCCCGCTGGCGGCGCGGCAGCGGCCATGGCTGGGTGACCGCGGAGTACGCGATGCTGCCGCGGGCCACGAACACCCGCGGCGACCGCGAGTCCATCAAGGGCCGCCCGGGCGGCCGGACCCAGGAGATCTCCCGGCTGGTCGGCCGGTCATTGCGGGCCTGCGTGGACACCAAGGCGCTGGGCGAGAACACCATCATCATCGACTGCGACGTGCTGCAGGCGGACGGCGGCACCCGCACCGCGTCGATCACCGGTGGCTTCGTGGCGCTGGCCGACGCGGTCTCCTGGCTGCAGGAGCGGAAGCGGTGCAAGGGTAACCCGCTGATCGGCTCGGTGGCGGCAGTCAGCGTTGGGATCGTGGACTCGCAGCCCCGGCTGGACCTCTGCTACGAGGAGGACGTCGCGGCGCAGACCGACATGAACGTGGTGTGCACTGGGGACGGCAGTTTCGTCGAGATCCAGGGCACCGCCGAGCGTGAGCCGTTCGGCCGCGACCTGCTCAACCAGCTGCTCGACCTCGGCGTGGCAGGCTGCGCGGAGCTGACCAGGCTCCAGCAGGAGGCCCTCACCCGATGAGCGGCGCGGCCGCCAAGCTCGTCCTGGCCACGAGGAACCCCGCCAAGCTCGCCGAATTGAGCAGGATCCTGGCCGACGGCAACGTCCCGGTGGATCTGGTCACCCTTGATGACTTCCCGCAGATGCCTGAGGTGGCGGAGGCCGGGCGCACCTTCACCGAGAACGCGCTGCTCAAGGCGCGGGCGGTGGCCGCGTTCACCGGCCTGCCCACGGTGGCCGAAGATTCCGGTATCTGCATCGATGCCCTGAACGGGATGCCCGGCGTACTGTCCGCCCGCTGGTCCGGAGTGCACGGGGATGACCAGGCCAACCTCCGGCTGGTGCTCGGCCAGCTGGCGGATGTGCCGGCCGGCCAGCGTGGCGCGCATTTCGCCTGCGCCGCGGCGCTCGTGCTCCCGTCGGGGCCGGAGCACGTGACGGAGGGCACCCTGCACGGGTCGGTGACGGCCGCGCCGCGCGGCACGAACGGGTTCGGCTACGACCCGATCTTCCTGCCGGACTCCTCGGAGCTGACCACCGCCGAGATGGCGCCGGCGGACAAGGACAAGATCAGCCACCGTGGCCGCGCGCTGCGCCACTTGGCCCCGATCATCGCCGCCCTCCTCGGCGGGTGACCCTCCAGCCCTGGGCCCTCAGGGGATGTTGGGCACGACCGAGCGCGCGCAAACCGGAGGACCCGGTACCGTGGGTGTTCCGCACCGGAGGGGAGCATGCGTGACCGAGCAGAGACTGGCACCCGGGGATGAGGCGCCGGACTTCTCACTGCCCGATGCCGACGGTAAGACGGTGAGCCTGTCCGCGCTGCGTGGCCAGCAGGTGATCGTCTACTTCTACCCGGCCGCGATGACGCCCGGCTGCACCAAGGAAGCCTGCGATTTCCGCGACAATCTCAACCGGCTCGTCGGCGCGGGGCTCACCGTCCTGGGGATCTCCCGGGATGCGCCAGCCAAGCTGGCCAAGTTCCGGGACAAGGAGGGCCTGAACTTCCCCCTCCTATCCGACCCGGGCAACGAGGTGCACCAGGCATACGGGGCATACGGTGAGAAGACCATGTACGGCAAGAAGACGGTGGGTGTCATCAGGTCGACCTTCGTGATCGACCCCGCGGGAAAGGTGGCAAGGGCGTATTACAACGTCAAGGCCACCGGCCACGTCGAGCGCCTGCTGAAAGACCTAGCTGCCTGAACGAAACCTTCCGGCAACTGCCGTCACCACCAGCGGCGTCGCCTGAAGCCGGACATTCGCAGCGGGCATCCGGGGCCGTAGCCCAACGGCAGAGGCACAGGATTTAGGATCCTGCCAGTATGGGTTCGAATCCCATCGGCCCCACCACATTGGCTATTACGCGAACCGCCCAGTCGCCGCAACTGCTCGCTGTAGATCTCCGGGGACGCGCCTTAGGCTCCCTGGAGGATGGCGATGATGCCGCGGATCTCGGCCGGTTCCAGGGCGCTGGTGGCGTCGCCGACCGCCAGTTCCACCCGCTGCACGGCCGGGTCGCCGGTCGCCATGGCCTGCGGCCAGGTCCACACGCCCTGCTCCTCCGCGAGCTTGCGGGCGGCGGCGGCGAAGCCCTGCTGTGTGGTGTGCAGCAGCAGGTGCAGCATGGGGGTCTGCGGCGGGTCCGGGATCACCTGGACACCGGGAAGATCCCGCAGAGCGTTGGCGATGGCCTGGGCGTGCCGCAGGTATCGCGGCATCAGCGGCAGCCGCCGGGCGAGGCAGGTGAGCGCCGACGCCGCGCCGGGCCACAGGGTTGTGGATTATCTTGTGGACAGCGCGGTGGAAAAGCGCTGCGCGCCGGTGGATAAGAGCGCGCATTCTGTGGACTCTGTGTGGACGGCCAAAGAATCTTGAGATAACTGGCGGATAACCCTTGTGGGACTTCTCGTGAAGCAGTAAAAATGCATTCACCGTTGGAAACGGGACCATCCGGGGGCGACCCCGGAACGCTGGAAGAGCCGGGCAACCGGCACTTTGGGCGGGTCTTCGGCACCGGCGGTAGCTGCCGGAAACGGGACCATCCGGGGGCGACCCCGGAACGCTGGAAGGGCCGGGCAGCCGGCGCTTCAGGCGGGTTTCTGGCACCGGTGGTTGGCCTCGCAACGCAGGGCGGCCGAGCAATCGGCCTGTCCGTGCAGTGAGGCCGCGGGGCCCCTCCATCTCATACATGGAGGGGCCTCGTTGCGTTGTGCATCAAAGCTTGTCGGTGGATCACCGGTGCCCAGCGCGCCGTCGGTGGATCACCTGTGCGTGAAGGATCACCTGTGCGTCAAGGCGCGCCGGAAGATCGCCGGCTCGTGAATGCCCGCGGCGAAGAAGAGCGGGTGCTCGCATGGACCGGCCGCTCAGCGGCGAGCGCGCCGTGCGCGGCTGGCTCATCCACACGTTCGACGGTGAACCCGGCAGGGTCTGGCGTCATCGACCCGGTACCGGATTCCCTGGCTCCCGGATGCTATCCCAGCCGTTCCGGGGACCAAGTGCGTCAAGAATCCAACTCCATTCCGGCCTTGAACGCGAGAGCGGCGGCCGGCCTGACTTGACCGCTTAGCTAATGATCGATACTTTATGTCCCGCTCTTTGCCGAGGACAGCCCACTTCCGTGGAGGACATAATGGCCATACGTGATTCGATGCGCGATTCAACCGCTGCCTTTCTGCAGCCGGGTGAGTCGGTGCAAGCCGTGATCGGCGCGCAGACCGCGAGCGCCTACATAGCGGCCCTGGCCGGAGCTTTCGTCTTCCTCGGACTCAACCGCTACCGGATCATCGCGGTTACCCCGCAGCGCATCCTGGTGCTCGATGCGGGGAAGGCGAGCATGAAGAAGGCTCGCGGCCTCCTGGCGGAACTTCCACGGTCGACCCGCCTCGGCCCGGCCTCGGGGGCCTGGCACGTTGTTCTGGTGGATGGGCAGAAGTTGCGGGTACACCGCCGCTTCTTCAAGGACATCGAGATCGCCGACACGGCTCAGGCCACGGCCTGATCGAGCCGGCGGGCCATGGGCCGGCGAGCCGTGGTGCCAGGCCGTCCGGGGAGGAGCCAACCGGGTTGAGCCGCGATACCCAGGGCTCGGCCGGCCTCTGGCGCCGCGGGCATGAAGGCTGTGAACGCGCGCGGGCAGCGAATCTATGCTCGGTGCCATGGAAGTGACCTCGCTCGGCTACCGGACTGACCTGATGATCCGGGCCCTGGAAGGCAGCGTGATCACCGACCATGGCGACTGCATCGTCGTCCGCAGTCCGGCGAACCCGGCGTTCTGGTGGGGAAACTTCCTCCTGCTTGCGGCGCCGCCCGGGCCCGGCCAGTCAGGTCGGTGGCTGGCACGATTTGCCGCCGAGTTCCCCGACGCCGCTCACGTGGCGCTGGGCATCGACGTCACCGATGCCCGCGAGGTGCAGACAGCGGAGTTCCTGGAGGCCGGGCTCCGCCTCGACCTGAGCACCGTGCTGACCGCGTCGGCGGTGCATCGGCCGCCGCGCCCTGGCCACGGCGAGCACGCTGGTCATCGTCGCGGACCCCGGCTATCCCGCCATCCGGATCTACCGCTCGGTCGGGTTCGCCGACCGGGAGACCCAGGTCGGCCTCGAACGCCCGCCCGCAGCCGCCGGCGGCGAGTGACGGCGCGGCTGTGCGTCCGCCTGAGACGCGGGGCACCCAGGAGCAGTGCCTGCCGTCGCGGGTCCCGTCGGTGGTCGTCGTGACCGCGGGTGCGCGTGGATGCACCCTCGGGCAGTCTTGCCGCAGCGCTCGGAAGGCGCGCTCGTTGCGCCGGTGGCGTACGCGGTAGCGCACGCCCGGTATCGGTGCTTCATTGGTGCAGTGGAGATCTTGGTGCTGGGCGGTACAGCCTGGCTCGGTCGCGAGGTCGCCCGCCAGGCGGTGAACCGCGGTCACGCAGTGACCTGCCTGGCACGCGGCGAAAGCGGGACCGTGGCGGAAGGCGCGCTCCTCGCCGCCGCCGACCGGCGTGCGCCCATGGCGTATGCGGCGCTCGACGGCCACGAGTGGGACGCGGTCATCGAGGTGTCGTGGCAGCCGGGATTCGTCCGGGGCGCGCTGCGCGCGCTGGCCGGCCGGGCGCGGCACTGGACCTATGTCTCCTCAGGCAACGTCTACGCCTCCCAAGCCACACCAGGGGCTGACGAGTCCGCCCAGGTCCTGACCGCGACGGACCTGGATGTGGCAGACCGGGAGCAGTACGGCGAGGCGAAATCCGCCTGCGAGCAAGCCTGCGCCGCCGTCGTGGGCGACCGCTTGCTTATCGCACGCGCCGGGCTCATCGGCGGCCCGGGTGACCACAGCGACCGCTCCGGCTACTGGGTCGCCCGCGCCGCGCGCGATCCAGACACACCGATGCTCGTCCCCGCATCCCCCGGCATGCCGACCCAGGTCATCGATGTCCGCGACCTCGCAGCCTGGCTACTCGACTCAGCGCAGGCCAGAACCACCGGCACGTACAACGCCGTCGGGCCTGTCGTCCCCTTCAGCGAGTGGGTCGAGCAGTCCCGCGCGGCAGGCGGGCATACCGGGCCGGTCATCACCGCCGACCCCGCGTGGCTCCTGGCGCAGGGCGTCGCCGAATACATGGGACCAGAATCGCTCCCGATGTGGCTGGTCGAGCCGGGATGGGAAGGATGGTCGGCCCGCAGCGGCGCAGCAGCCAGCGCCGCAGGGCTACGGCATCGTCCGCGCGCAGAACTGCTCACCGACACCCTCGCCTGGGAACGCGAGCAAGGCCTGGACCGCACACGGCGGGCCGGCCTCAGCGCACAACGCGAGCGCGAGCTTCTCGACGCTCTCATCTGACAGCCGAGCCAAGCCGGTCGCCAGCCGCCACATACCAATGCTCGTGCTATGAGGGTAAGGGGGGATCGCAATAGCACTGCGAGGGTGTGCCTCAGCCCTGGGACCAGAAGTCGCGCTCTTCCACGACCAGCCCGTCGGCCCTGAAACGCAGCAATGACACCCCGGCCAGATCCTCGGTGCTGCCATCTGTCAGCCTGGTCTGCGCGCGCCAGGGCACAGCAGCCTGATCGCCATCGACGATGGGCGCGCCGAACCGGCACTGGGCCGATTCCTCCTCCGCGAACACGCGGGCCAGGTAACCCGGCTCCGGCTCGCGGAACGGATGCTGCTGCCAGAACGCGCCCTCGGCATACAGCGCGCCAATGGCGACCGCATCATGCTCGCACCAGCCGTGCTCCCACACATCTGCCCACCGCTGGGCCGCCTCTCGCGTGTCCACGTGCCAAGAGTAGACATGGGCACCGACAGACCGGCCGCTGCACCCGGGCCCCGGGGTCCGCCCCCTACAAATTGGCGCGCACCCCGGCCCCGGTCACCAGGTGTCTAGGTGGCGGGGCAGTTCGGAGAGCCGGGTGATCACCGCGTCCGGCGCGGCCGACTCGAACGGCGGGACGTCGCTGTTGGGGATGAGAACCGCCCGCATGCCGACTCTCTTCGCGCCGTGCACGTCGTCGTAGGGCCGGTCGCCCACGAACACGCACGCGCCTGGATCGTGCACGCCCACGGCCGCCATCGCGGCCAGGAACGCCTTCGGATGCGGCTTGGCCCACGGGATCTCGCTGCTGTAGACCGCGCCATCGATCAGGCCGAGCACGTCGTCCCGGGCGAACACCCGCTCGTGCGCGCTCCGCGGCCACATCGTGTTGGACAGCACGCCCACCCGCAGGCCCCGCTCGCGCAGGTCGCGCAGCAGCGGTGGCACCTCGGGGTCGGTGAAGGTGTGCGGGTCCCACGCTTCGAAATAGCTGGCCAGGAAGGCCTCGGTGGGCACCAGGCCGGCCCGGTCGAATACCTGGTCCAAGGTGGCGCTGGCCCGCGTGTCCCCGGTCGCCTGCCACAGTCCCAGTTCAGCGGCCCAGATGGCGGCGGCTAGCGCGTCTGCCCGCTCGGGGAAATGCTGCCCGCACACACCCCGCCAGAGTGCCTCATGGTCGACGGTGTGCCACGGAGTGAGCGTGCCGCCCCAATCGAAGATGACCGCCCTGATCGTCACGAACCGAATTGTAAATGGCCCGCCGATCCCGCCAGCTGACGTCGGGCAACGACGGCCGTGCTCAGCCCGGGCCGGTGAGGCCTACGCGGCCCCGGAGCATTCTGGCCCAACCCACTAGGCGCGTGCCGGGACTTGGTGGAAGGTGGGGGGCATGCGTAGCTCGAAGGCGACAGGTGTCCCACGAAGGGCCATGGGAGAGTTGGCCCCCAAGTCTCCCTCCCGTCGCCAGGAGTTCGGGCAGCATCCCTAGGGTCCACGGCAGGGCTGTCGGGCGGACCAGCCGGGCAGCGGGCAGAGGAGGGGATCGATGCGACAGCACCAACGACGACGGCGGGTGACCGCGAGGGCCGCCGCCTTCACCGGATGCGCTTCGCTTCTGGGCGTGATCGCGATCGGCGGAGCCACCGCGCCGGGGCTCGCCGCGGCCGGGCGGCCGGTCGCGGCACCCGCCGCGCACGAGCCGGCGGGAAATGGCTGCCATCTCGGGAACGGGGTCAAGCACGTCATCCACATCACCTTTGACAACGTCCATTTCTTCCGCGATAACCCCAATGTGCCTTCTGACCTGCAATTGATGCCGAGCCTGCTGCACTTCTTCGAGAACAACGGCACGCTGGCGTCCAACAACCACACCCCGCTCATCGCGCATACCGCCAATGACCTGCTGACCACCTTCACCGGCCTGTACGGCGACCGGGCGGGCATGCCGATCAGCAACTCCTACCAGGCGTACAACACCGACGGCACCACCGATCGGGCCGGCTCGTTCGCCTACTGGACGGACCCGATCTTCGACACCGCCGCCACTCCGAACCCGGGCCACGACACCAACCCGTCCATGGTCTACTCGGCCACCCCGCCGGCCACTACGACCCCCGCGCCGACGCCGAACACCATTACCCCGGCCCCGTGGGTGCCGTTCACCCGGGCTGGCTGCGATGTTGGTCAGGTGGCCACGGTGAACCAGGTACTGGAGAACACGGCGGTGGACATCCCCAAGGTGTTCGGCGCCAACTCGCCGGAGCAGCAGCAGCTCACCGCCGATAGCGACCGCTTCAAGGACGCTGAGACGGCGGACTACGTCGGTGTTGGCGTGCACTGCGCCAAGGGCAGCGCGCTCTGCTCGACGGCGCAGGGTGTCAAGTTCGGGCAGACCACGCCGAGCCCGACCGCGGTGACCGACAGCCTGCCCGACGAGCCCGGCGGCTACACCGGCTACCAGGCCCTGTTCGGTCACCGGTACGTCGCGCCGCAGCTCGGGGCGGGCATGCCCAACGTGACCAGGAACGGCTACCAGGTGACCAACGCCGCGGGCAACCTGGTCGATGAGAACGGGAACCAGATCAACGGCGGCTTCCTCAGCACCCCCGGATTCCCTGGATTCGGGCCGATCAACGCGTCGCAGACGCTGGCTTACGTCGCGGGTATGCAGGAGTCAGGTGTGCCGGTGACCAACGGGTACATCGCGGATATTCACGGCAACGAGCACATCCCCGGCCTGACCGCGTGCAACGGCGCGCCGTCCGCGCTCGGCAGCGGAAGCCCGTGCTACGTGGCCCAGGCCCAGTACTACAACCAAGCATTCTCAACGTTTTTCGCGAGGCTGGCTGCCGACGGCATCACTGCGAAGAATTCGCTGTTCATCGCCACCACCGATGAGGGCGACCACATGGCGGGCGCGAACGTCGGCCGGGCCATCCAGCCCACCCCGGCGAACTGCAACGGTGCCACGGTGAGCGGCGACACGGTGACACCCGCCGTCGCGTGCACCTACCCGGCAGGCTCGTTCGGCGAACTGGCCGGCAACCTGATCGGCCTGCTGGCCACCCAGCAGGGAAACACGACCCTGTTCAGCCTGGAAAATGACTCAGCACCTGAGTTCTATGTGACCGGCCGGCCCGGGCCGACGGCCGCCCCGGTGCGGACCCTGGAACACGACGTGGCCGGGCTGACGGCGAGCAATCCCTATACCGGGGAGGCCAGCCAGAAGATCACCAACTACCTGGCGGACCCAGTGGAGATGGGCATCCTGCACATGGTGAACGCCGACCCGGCGAGAACACCGACGTTTGCCCTGTTCGCCAAGCCCGACTACTTCCTGAGCAGCGGCGCGACGACCTGCGGAACCTCGTGCGTCACCCAGAATACGAATTTCGCCTGGAATCACGGTGACTACGCCGCGGAGATCAACACCAACTGGCTCGGCATTGCCGGGCCCGGCGTCGCCCACCGCGGTCTGGACGGAACCGCCGCCGACGCGGGCCCGAACTCCGCTGGTGCCAACAGCGGCCAGGTCACCGTCCCGGGCAGCGGCACCACCGGAACCTGGATCGATGAGACTGACATCCGGCCCACCCTCATGTACCTGACCGGGCTGAAGGACGATTACCAGCATGATGGGCGCGTAGTCACCCAACTGCTGGCCGAGCCCAATGACGCGCTCAGCGCCCTGGGGGTGTCGGCGCTCGGCGCCTGCTACAAGCAGCTCAACTCGAGCGTCGGCGAGTTCGGCACCGCCACCCTGCAGGCCGCGACCACGGCGATGCAGAGCAGCAGCCCGGGTGATGAGACCTACCTGCGTACCGACCGGGTGCTGTCCGCGCTCGAGCGGGTCAGGGACGGTCTCGCCGGGAAGATCAAGGGAGAACTAGAGGCGGCGGCGTTCCACGGTACCGAGGTGCACGGCGCCGTCGGCCAGACGATCGCCTGCCGCGCCATCATCGCCGCCGCCCAGCACCTGGCCACCGCCAACTGATCCGCCCGGGCCGGCGCCGGGGCGGCTCACGAACCGCCGCCCCGGCACCGGCACCTACAAGGGGGTGTGGTCTGCTCAGCGCGGGGTGCGGATGCCCCAGCGCGGGTCCGCATGCCCCAGCGCGGGCGGGTGTGGCCGGCCTGGCGCGTAAAGCGCCGAGGGCGCAGCGCAAGGCAGGCCACACCCGTTCGCGCGCCACGGCTCGTTCATGACGTGAAATGCTACGGCCCTCAGCATGACCCATAGCCGGGTGTCGGCCGTACAGAACCCCGGTGAGCCTGGGAGACTGGCGGCTAACGAAACGTTCGGTAGGAAAGGATGGGTTAATGGCCGATGGCGACGGCGTGGTCGCGACGAGCGACCCGGATGCGTTGGTCAAGGAGATCGAGCGCACCCGCGAGAACCTCGCGCGCACCATCGACGCCCTGACCGAGCGGGCCAGCCCCGCGAACGCCGCGCGGCGCGTGGCCGCGCGGGTCCGGGAGCAGGTCTCGCGCCCGGAGGTGCGGCTCGGCGCGGGGGCGACGGCCGCGGTGATCGTGCTCGGCGCCGCTGCCTACCTGTTCCGCCGCCGCCGCAGGTAGCTCAGGCGAAGGCCTGGCCCTCGCCGCGGTAGGTGGGCACGGTCGCGGCGACGGAGCGCCCCTCGATCAGGTGCAACCCGGTGAACCGCTCGCACAACTCCCCGGCTTTGGCGTGGCGGAACCAGACCCGGTCGCCGACCGCCAGTTCGTCGGCCGCCTGCCCGAGCAGTGGCGTCTGCACCTCGCCGGCGCCCTCCTGGGCGTCCAGGCGCAGCCCGGCCGGCAAGTACGGCCGGGGCAGCCTGCTGGCCTGGGCCGGACCTGACGCCAGGTACCCGCCGCCGAGAACCGTCACCACGCCCGGCCCGGGCCTGCGCACCACGGGCAGCGCGAACAGCGCCGCGGGCCGCCCGGAGAAACCCAGGTAACTGTCGAACAGCACCGGCTGGTACAGGCCGGAGCCCGCGCCGATCTCCGTCACCGCGTCCTCGGCCGTGGTCTTCTCGATGGAGCCCGTGCCGCCGCCATTGACGAAGTCGAGGGGCGTCACGGCCCGGACCGCCGCCGCGATCGCGCCGCGCCGCTGAGCCAGTTCCGCACCGGATTTCCGCTGCATATACCGAACGGCCCTGGCATAGTACGGCCGTCCCGCCGGGTTATCGCCGACGCCGGCGATCTGCGCCTCGTAGGCCATGATGCCGGCCAGGTGGATTCCGGGCCGGGCGACGGCATTCCTGGCCAGGGCGGCCGCGTCGGCGGGGGTGCGGACGGGGGAGCGGCGGGCCCCGGCGCGCATGCGACCGCCGAGCGCGACATAGGACGTGTCGATGTCGATGCAGACCCGGATCGGGCCGGCGGCGGGGACCGTCGCGGCGGCCTTCTCGATCATGTCGAGGTGATCCGGGCAGTCGATCATCACCGTGATCGCGGCCCGGGCGACCGCATCGCCGGCCAGCCGGGCGAGCGCCGCGGCGTCGGCGGTGGGGTAGGCGACCAGGATGTCCTGGCCGGTGCCATGCGCCGCCAGCCAGAGCGCCTCCGGCAGGGTGAAGGCCATGATCCCGCGGAACCCGTCCATGGCCAGCGCTTGCTCGATCAGGGCCCGGCAGCGCACCGACTTGCTGGCCAGCCTGATCGGCTTGCCGGCCGCTCGCCGGGCCATGTCCGCCGCGTTGGCCCGCAGCGCCGCGAGGTCCACCACCGCGAACGGCGGTTCCAGATGCGCCGTCGCCGCGTTGTACCGCTGCAGGTCAGCTGGGCCGGAGCCGGACAGGGTCACTCATCCTCTTTGGTCAGCTCGACGTACTGCTCGGCGGTCAGCAGGTCATCTGCCTGCGGCCCGTCATCGGCCAGCCTGATCCGCATCAGCCAGCCCGCTCCGTAGGGGTCGGAGTTGACCAGCCCTGGATCGTCCTCGATCTCCGGGTTCGCCTCGATCACCTCGCCGTCCACCGGCGAGTAGATGTCACTGACGGACTTCGTGGACTCGACCTCGCCGCACGGCTCGCCGGCCGTCACCGCCGTCCCCGCGGCAGGGATGGAGACGTAGACCACGTCGCCCAGGGAATTTTGGGCATAGTCCGTGATGCCGACGGACGCGACGGTGCCGTCGATGGCGACCCACTCGTGTTCCGCGGTGTAACGCAGTTCGTCCGGAACGATCATGGTAACCCTCTCGTGTGGAAGCTGGCAGCTGCGAGTTTGGCTGACGCCTGGCGCGCTTCAGTCCGCCCGGCGGTAGAACGGCAGGTCCACCATGGTGGCTGGCTCGGCGCTGCCCCTGATGTCCACCGCGAGTGCGCCGCCGGCCCCGCCCGCAGCCGCCAGCCTCGCCATCTCTGGATCGACGTAGGCCATGGCGATCGGCACGCCGAGGGTGGGCGATGGCGCGCCGCTGGTCACCGTGCCCCGGGCCTGGCCGTGCCACAGGACGGCGTAGCCGTGCCGGGGGACCCGGCGGGTGGCCCCGGTGAGGCCGACCAGGACCCGGCGCGGGCCGGCCTCCGCGTACGCCTGGAGCGCCGCCCGGCCGACGAAGTCGCCTGGCTTGTCGAATTTGACCACCCGCCCCAGCCCGGCGTCGAAAGGCGTCACGTCAGGGCCGAGTTCGTTGCCGTACAGCGGCATTCCGGCCTCGAGGCGGAGCGTATCGCGCGCGGCGAGGCCCGCGGGTACCAGGCCGTCGCCGGAGCCCGCGTCGGCCAGCGCCGTCCACACGTGCTCAGCGTCGCCGGGGGCGGTGAACAGCTCGAAGCCGTCCTCCCCGGTGTATCCGGTCCGGGCGAGCAGAGCCTCGCGGCCGGACACGCGGGCACGGTGACTGGCGTAATACTTCACGCCATCGAGTGAGATGTCGGTGAGCGGCCCGAGAATCTTGGCCGCGGCTGGGCCCTGGATGGCGATCAGAGCGTAATCGGCGGTCCGATCGGTGACCTGCGCGTCGTAGCCGTCGGCCCGCTGAGCGAGGGCGTCCTGCACGACCTGGGTGTTGGCGGCATTCGCGACAATCAGGAACTCCTGGTCGACCAGCCGGTAGACGATCAGGTCGTCGAGCACCCCGCCGTCGTCGGCACAGATCATCGTGTACCGGGCACGCCCGGGCGCCACCGCGGACGGCTGGCCGGTCAGCGCGTAGTCGAGCGCGCCTCCCGCCCCCGGTCCGGTGACCGAGATCTCGCCCATATGCGACAGGTCGAACAGGCCAGCCGCGCGGCGCACCGCGTGGTGCTCCGCGGTCTCACTGCGGTAGCGCAGCGGCATCTGCCAGCCGGCGAAGCCGGTCATGGTGGCGCCAAGCCGCTCATGCACCCCGAGCAGCGGCGTGGGTCGCGGCGTGCTGGGGGATGGCGGTGGGCTTGGCCGCGGCGGCGTGCCGGGGGATGAGGGTTTGCTTGGGCGCGGCGGCGTGCCGCGCGGTTCTGCGTCGGGCATGATCACCTGCGGGCGCTCCACGGCCGGTCCGGCGGGCTGGCCTGCGCCGGCTAGCCTACCGGGGCCGGTTTCCAGCTGCGGCGCCAATAGCCCCCCGAGGTCCCCCGGCGGCCCTGACGTGCTTGGACCGCGGGGCCGGGCGAGCCCGAATGTTATCGTTGACCTGGGCTGGCTTGTGGCCGGCCATCGAAACCCCTCAAGGGTCGCGTGACATCACGCGGCTGTGTGGCGGGATTGCCATCCGCCCTGAACGAGGGGAGTATCGATGCTCGCGTTCATCGTCCGGCTGAAAACCCGGGCCCTTCTCCTGGCCGCTCTCGCCGCCGTGGGTGTCGGCGGCGCGGCGGCCGCGGGCACCAGCCCGCACCCCGCACCAGGCACGGTCCGGTCATCAGCTGTCAACCAGGTGTCGCTCGCTCCACACGGCTCGCACGGACCGCTGAACGCCGCGCAGGCCGCGTCGGCCGCGGCGACATGTACCGCCCGAGCCACAGCCGCCGGCTGGGCGAACAACGGGAGCCTGGTGACGGCCAGTGCGGTCTGCGTGGCCGAATCCGGTGGCCAGTCGGCGGTCTACTACTGCAATCCGACGGGCCGGGACGGTGACTATCCGCCCGTCAACTGCCCCGGCATCTACGATCGCGGGCTCTGGCAGCTCGACAGCGCGGGGCAGTCCGGCACGTCCGATGCATGCGCGTTCAATGCCCAGTGCAACGCGAACGTCGCCTACACAGTCAGCGGGCGCGGAACGAACTTCGCCCCGTGGGCCGTGTATACCAGCGGTGACTTTGCCGGTTATGTCAGTGCGGCCCAGGGAGCGGTGGCCGCCTTGCGGTCGGGCACCGTGGCCAGTGCCGTCCTGGGGGCGTGCCTGGCGCGCGGGCAATATGCAGTGAACGCGCCCGTGGTCATCGGCAGCTGCGGTACAAGCGCCCGCCAGCAACAATGGAGCGCCCGGGCCGGCACGATCCGCGGCGGCCACCTCTGCGTCGCGGTCGCGTCCCGTGCCGCGTACGCCAATGTCCGCCTGCGCTGGTGTGACGGTCTCACCTGGCAGAAGTGGACGCCATCCGGGACCGGGGAACTGCGCAACGCGCTGAGCGGCGAATGCCTGGCCGATCCCGGCAGCAGCCTGGTCCCGGGAACCCGGGTTACCGTCGCGCGCTGCGTGGCCGATCCAACGCACGAATGGTGGCTGCCCTTAAAGGCGCCCAGGGCGCCTTTAAGGGCAGCCCGCGCTGCGGCCCTCAATTCGGGTTAGTCTCCAGGGAGAGCCTGCGGCACGGCCGGCGGCATGCCGCCGGCCGTGCCGGGCAGGCTCAGCACACCCGGGCGGCTGTCAGGCGGCGAACATGGAACTGCTCACCGACGAGGAAATCACGGCCGAGCTGGCCAGCGTGCCCGGATGGACATTGGCCGGCAGCAGTATCACCTGCACCGCCAAGCTGGCCGACTTCCGCGCGGCGATGCTGTACGTGGGAGCCGTGGCGTACCTGGCCGAGGATGCGAATCACCATCCGGACATCCTGATTCAGTGGAACCGGGTGACGCTGACGCTGTCGACTCATTCGGCGGGCGGGCTGACCGCGGCTGACTTCGCTCTGGCCGGCCGGATCAGCCAGCTCACCTGAGCCCGGCCGGACCCGGCACCTTCGTCCTGGCGGCGCCACGCCCCCGGGGTGGCGCCGCCGAGTGGACGAAGGCCCCCCCTCGGCGCCGCGCGGTCCTCTGGAAACCAGGGGACTCTAGTTATACACGTTGCGTTCGTTCGATCACAGCTTGTTATCAGAATTGAAGCCAAGTCCGGCCCGTCGTGGCGTTCCACCTTCACGGTGGGCCCTAGCAATCGGGCTGGACCCCTATCGGCCGCTCAGCGGCTGAAATCGCAGGGCAGCCGCTTGATGCCGTTGATGAAGCTGGACAACAGCCGGTCGGGCGGACCGGCCGCGCTGATATCAGGGATGCGGCCCAGCAGTTCGCGGAGCATGACCGTGATCTCCCGGCGGGCAAGATGCGCGCCCAGGCAGAAATGCGGTCCCGCGGCACCGAACCCGACGTGCGGGTTGGGGGAGCGGGTGATGTCGAACCTGGCCGGATCGGCGAAGACCGCCTCGTCTTGGTTGGCCGACCAGTAGTAGAGCGCCGTTTTGTCGCCTTCACGGTAGGTGTGACCGTTCATCGTGTAGTCGCGCGTGAGCGTGCGCCGCATGAACATGACCGGAGAGGCGTACCTGACAATCTCCTCCACCGCCCCGCTGATTCTGTCCTCGAAGGCGTCCAGCAGCAGCGCGCGCTGCGCGGGGTGGTCGGTGAGCAGCACCAGCGAGTGCGAGATCGCGGTGCGGGTGGTCTCGTTCCCGGCTACCACGAGCAGGATGAAGAACGACGCGAGTTCCGCGCCGGTCAACTGCTCACCGTCGATGTTCGCCGTGACCAGCGAGGAGACCAGGTCATCGGCGGGATGGGCGGTCCGCGCCGCGGCCAGGCCGGTGACCAGGTCGGCCAGTTCCTGCCCGGCGGCCAGGATCTGCCCGATCGCTTCGCCGATGTCAGCGCTGAGGAAGTCGGGATCGGCGCCGGACAAGATGATGTTGGTGTTCCGCAGCACCATGTCGTAGCTGCTGTCCGGCACGCCCATCATCTGGCAGATGATGGTCAGCGGAAGGCGTGCGGCCACGTTCTCCACAAAGTCGCAGGGCCCGGTCTCCAGCAGGTCGTCGACGACCCGCGTGGCCACCCGCGCCACATCCTCCTCGAACTTGCCGATCATCCGCGGGGTGAAGGCGCGGGACACGATCCGGCGCAGCCGGGCGTGCCGCGGGTCGTCCATGTTGATCATCGAGCCGAAGTACTCGTTGAACTCGGCGGGCAGATCGAGAATGCTCGTCGCGCCCCTTCTGGAGCAGAACACCTCGGGGTTCCGGCTCGCCTCGGTCACGTCCGCGTGGCGTACTAACGCGAAGTACCCCGGGCCTCGTTCTGCAAAAGGGGCCTCTGGCTCGGCAAAGAAGGCCGGGTGCTCGCGGGCGCGTAGCACGGCGAAGGCAGCCTGCCGGTCCGCGGCGGGCCAGCCCCAGAAGGCGGTATCCGAGAGGTCGATGTCGCCGGCCGCCAGGGAACCGGGAGGCTGCATTGTCACGGCCGTACCGCCTTCGACTCGAACTAAGTGGTCTGTCAGGGAAGGACCCCTGACAGACCACTGCATTCCGTTCCAATGGTCGCAGAGCGGCGCCCGCGCGGGGAAGGCGTGAGCGAGCCGGAGGGGCGCGGCGCCGCCTGGACTGAGCAGCGGAGCGTAAGCGAGCCGGAGGGGCGCGGTGTCGCCTGGACTGAGGAGCGAGGAACGAGCGACGAGGGAAGGCGGCGCAGTGAAGAGGGATGGGGAGGTGGGTGGGGCGCCGGCAGGCGAGCGGGCAGCAGAGCACGAGCGACGAGGGAAGGCGGCGCAGTGAAGAGGGATGGGGAGATGGGTGGGGCCCCGCAGGCGAGCGGGATGGCACCGCGGGAACGGAGTGGCGCAGGGCACGCGAGGGCGGCATGCTCGTGACATGCAGATGCCCGGCTACCGCCCCAGCGATGTCGCGTACCACATCGAGTGCCTGCGCCACGATGGTGAGCTATTGTCCCTGGCGGCTGGCCAGGCGGGCCTGGGGGCGCCCGTTCCAGCGTGCCCCGGATGGGCCGTGCGCGACCTTCTCAAGCACACCGGTTACGTGCACAGGTGGGCGACCGGGTACGTGGCGGAGCAGAGCACCGACATGGTCGAGACTCCCGGGGAAGATGAAGTGCTTACCCACGGGCCTGCGGATGACGTCCTGCTCGACTGGTTCCGTGACGGGCATGCCAGCCTCGTGCGGGCCCTCGCGGCCGCCGATCCGGACCTGAAATGCTGGACGTTCATGGCCGCTCCCTCCCCGCTGGCGTTCTGGGCCCGGCGCCAGTCGCACGAGACAGCCATCCACCGGGTGGACACGCAGCAGGCGGCGGCCGAGGCCGACAAGCGCGAGCCCAGGCCGGTTCCCGAGCCGGGGCCCGGGTCGGGGTCTGGGCCGGTGTCAGGGTCGGGGTCTGGGTCAGGGTCTGGGCCGGGGTCTGGGCTGGTTCCCGCGTCGGGGTTCGGGCCGGTGCCCGCCCGGCTGGCCGCGGACGGCGTCGATGAGCTGCTCACCGGCTTCCTGCCGCGCGCCGCGCGCCGCAGGTCGTGGCGGCCATCGCCCGGCACCCTGGGTGTGCACGCCGACGACGGGCCGGATGGGACAGCTCACTGGCTGGTCGCGATGGGCCCGGGCCAGGCCGACGTCACCCGCGGCGCCGGTCCCGCCGACTGCGACATCACCGGTCCCGCCGCCGACCTCTACCTGCTGCTCTGGAACCGCCGCGACGCGTGGGACCTCGACGTAAGCGGAGACGCGAGCCATCTCGCGACCCTCCGCGACCAGCTACGTGTCACCTGGCGCTAGGCAGACGTCCCGTGGTACCGGTCGCAAACAGGTCATGCCTGGCCAGTTCGTCCCGGTTGAACCGGGCCCACTCACGGAGATCCTGCTTCCTGCGGTCGTGCGCCACCAGCGCGATCTTCCGCCGTGGCGCGGGCGTGGCAGGTGCATTGTTGGTGTTCACCGCTCCAGTCTGCGCGATCGATGTTGCGGTGATGACACGCCGGAGTTAGCGGGCTGTGTACAGATGACGTCGCTACGCCGGCAATCCGTAACGTCGGGCCAACGCTTGGCCAAGCCGCCAGGGTGGCTTGCGGCCAGGCTCGGCCGCAAGCCGCCCTGGCGCAGGATCTCACCAGGCAGGCGGCCGCGTCGCCTGCCGGCCGCGTCGGCCTGTTGTATGGAATATGCGCACGGTCACCGGGTGCGCTACCCTGAATGCATGCGTTCCGCACGGCTGCTCCTTACCTAGCCGCGCCGACTGACCGTCGTTGGCGCGGCTGCCCCTCGTGGACCGGGGGGCTTTTCTATTTGCCGGAGCCGGACCGACCACATGGTGAGGAAAGATCATGACAGCCGCCGAGAGCGCTGAGCGGGCACAACACTACGATCCGCGCGACATCCAGGAAAAATGGCAGGCCCGGTGGGCTGGCCTGGACCTGTTCCGGGCCAATGATGATCCTGCGGACGACCGTCCCCGCACCTACCTGCTGGACATGTTCCCGTACCCGTCCGGTGATCTGCACATGGGTCATGCCGAGGCGTACGCGATCGCGGACGCGGTGGCCCGGTATTACTTCCAGCGCGGGCACAACGTGCTGCACCCGATCGGTTGGGACGCCTTCGGCCTGCCCGCGGAGAACGCGGCGATCAGGAACAACACCCACCCGGCCGACTGGACCTACGCCAACATCGAGACCCAGGCCGCCTCGTTCCGCAGATATGCGGTGTCGTTCGACTGGTCCCGGCGGCTGCACACCTGCGACCCGGGCTACTACCGCTGGAACCAGTGGCTGTTCCTGCGCTTCTACGAGCGGGGCCTGGCCTACCGCAAGGACGGCTACGTCAACTGGTGCCCGCACGATCAGACCGTGCTGGCCAACGAGCAGGTCATCGGCGGTAGGTGTGAGCGCTGCGGGACCGAGGTCATCCGCCGGGTGCTGACCCAGTGGTATTTCAAGATCACCGAGTACGCCGACCGGCTGCTGGCGGACATGGCCAGCCTGGAGGGCAACTGGCCGGACCGGGTGTTGCTGATGCAGCGCAACTGGATCGGCCGCTCGGAGGGTGCGGAGGTCCGGTTCGTCATCGAGGGGCGCGACGAACCGGTCACCGTGTTCACCACGCGACCTGACACGCTGTACGGTGCCACCTTCTTCGTGGTCGCCGCCGACTCACCGCTGGCGGAGGAGATCTGCGCGCCGGAGCAGCAGGAAGCGCTGCGTGCGTACGTAGCTCAGGTGCGCAAGCTGACCGACATCGAGCGCCAGTCCGCGGACCGGGAAAAGACAGGGGTCTTCCTGGGCCGCTACGCGGTCAACCCGGTGAACGGCGAGCGGCTGCCGGTGTGGGCAGCTGACTACGTGCTACCGGACTACGGCACCGGGGCGATCATGGCCGTTCCCGCGCACGACCAGCGCGACCTGGACTTTGCCCGGACTTACGGGCTGGACGTGCGTGTCGTGGTGGACACCGGGGAGCCTGATCCCGCGGTCACCGGCGTGGCCACACACGGCGACGGAACCCTGATCAATTCCGGACCGCTGAACGGGCTGAGCAAGGCCGATGCCATCGCTCGCATCACGCAGATGCTGGAATCGGACGGCCAGGGACGCGCCGCGGTGAACTTCCGGCTGCGTGACTGGCTGCTGTCTCGGCAACGGTTCTGGGGAACGCCGATCCCGATCGTCTACTGCCCCGAGTGCGGTGAGGTCGCCGTGCCCGACGACCAACTGCCGGTGGTACTGCCCGATCTGCGCGGGCAGGATCTGGTCCCCAAGGGTGTCTCACCATTGGCGGCCGCCACGGACTGGGTGAACACGCAGTGCCCCAAGTGCGGCGGCCCCGCCCTGCGCGACACCGACACCATGGACACGTTCGTCGACTCCTCGTGGTACTTCCTGCGGTACTGCTCGCCGGCCTACGAGCACGGCCCGTTCGACGTGGCTGCGGTGCGCCGGTGGGCCCCCGTCGACCTGTACGTGGGCGGCGTGGAGCACGCCATCCTGCACCTGATGTACAGCAGGTTCTTCATCAAGGTGCTGCACGACATGGGCATGGTCGACTTCACCGAGCCGTTCACCCGGCTGCTGAACCAGGGCCAGGTGATCAACCACGGCCGCGCGATGTCCAAGTCGCTGGGTAACGGGGTGGACCTGGGCGAGCAGTTGGCCGCGCACGGCGTCGACGCGATCCGCCTGACGATGATCTTTGCGAGCCCGCCCGAGGACGATATCGACTGGGCCGACATGAACCCGGAAGCCAGCGTGAAGTTTCTGGGTCGGGTTTGGCGGGTGGCGGCTGACGCCGGCGCGACGACTCCCGGGCCGGGTGCCGGGGATCTGGAGCTGCGGAAGGTCACCCACCGGACCATCGACGAGGTCACCAGGCTGGTCGAATCGTCGCGGCTGAACGTGGCAGTGGCGCGGCTGATGGAGCTGGCCAGCGCGGCCCGGCGGGCGATCGACTCCGGGCCCGGAGCTGATGATCCCGCGGTGCGTGAGGCGGCGGAGACGCTGACGGTGCTGCTGTCGATCTTCGCGCCGTACACGGCCGAGGAGTGCTGGGCCTTGCTGGGGCACGAGCCGTCGGTAGCGAAGGCCGGCTGGCCGTCCGCCGACCCGGCCCTGCTGATCGAGGATCTGGTGACCTGTGTCGTCCAGGTGGCCGGCAAGGTGCGCGACCGGCTGGAGGTCCCGCCCGGGATCGGCGAGGACGAGCTGCGCGAGCTGGCGCTGGCGGCCCCCGGCGTCACCAGGGCACTGGCCGGCCGGGAGGTGCGGACCGTGATCGTCCGGGCTCCCCGGCTGGTCAACGTCGTACCCGGCTGACGGGCCGCCCGCTGCCTCCTCAGATGCGCCGAAGTACGGCGACCACGCGGCCCAGGATCGCGGCGTCGTCGCCCGGGATGGGGGCGTAGGCCGGGTTGTGCGGCATGAGCCAGACGTGACCGCCCGAGTGCTTGAAGGTCTTGACCGTGGCCTCACCGTCGATCATCGCCGCAACGATGTCGCCGTTCTCCGCGACCGGCTGCTGGCGTATCACGACCCAGTCACCGTCCGCGATAGCAGCATTGATCATGGAGTCACCGACCACCTTGAGCAGGAACAGCGTTCCGTCGCCGACGATCTGCTTGGGCAGCGGGAAGATGTCCTCGATTGCCTCCTCGGCCAGGATCGGACCACCTGCGGCGATCCGGCCGACCAGTGGCACATAGGCGGCCTCCTGCGACGGGATATCCATCGCAGTCTCATCTTCCTGCTCGGCCTCGGGCCGCACCGCGGGATGGCCCGGCAGGCGGACCTCGACGGTGCGCGGCCGGCCAGCGTCACGGCGCAGGTAGCCCTTGCTCTGCAGGGTCGACAGCTGGTACGACACGCTAGACGTGCTCGTCAGCCCCACCGCCTCGCCGATCTCGCGCATCGACGGTGGATAGCCACGACGCTGCACTGACTCCCGGATGACCTGGAGCACTTTGCGCTGCCGCCAGGTGAGCACATGACCCGGATCGGGCCGGTCCGGCATCTCCGTGACAACCGTGGGGACGCTCCCCTTCGGCTTTCTCCCCGGTCGGCCCTTCGGCTTGGCACCGGCGCTGATGCCCGTGCGGTTCTCCGGCGGCGCCCCGTGCGCCCCGCCGTCTTCCGCGCTGTTGTCCATCGATGACCTCCGAATCCGCATGGCTGAGTTCAGAGCCGACGGTAGCGCTTCCGCTGCCGGATCTCAAACATCTGTTCGATGAACCGTAAAAGTGTCGTACCCCTGGGGTAGAACGGTATCGTACAGTCATTCGATCGCACACGTATTCGATCGAAAAACTGTGCGATAGAACGGTCATTCGACGGAGGAGGTCGGCATGAGCGTGATGAGCGTTGGCCAGCGGCCTGAAGCGACCGAACACAAGGATGAGATGCGTGATCTGGGTGGTCGAGAGCTCGCCGGGCGGCGGACCGGCGGTCGCGATCGGCCGGATCGCGAGCCCTGCCCCCGGAGCCGGCTGGAACGCGAACTGCGCAGCCGCGGACCGCTGGCCCGCGAGTTGCGTGCCCACCAAACTCTCACTCGTGAGCTGCGGGCTCGTAGATCGGCCCGCCGTGAACTGGGGGAAGGTGGGCTGGAGGGCCGTGCGCGGACCCACGGTCTCGCCCCGGGACGGCGCGGGCACGGGGTGCGCCTCACCCGCCGTGGCCGCCGCGCGGTCACCGGCTTCGCGGCCGCCATCATCCTGGCCGTGGTCACCGCGTTCTGGGTGGCGGCCGCGACCGGGGCGCAGGCCGCCAACCACGGGGTGGCGCCGGGCACGGTCTACAAGAACATGCGGCCGGTAGTTGTCCAGCCGGGTCAGACGCTGTGGTCGATCGCCCTCCGGGCCGACCCGGCCGCTGATCCGCGGGTCGTCATCAGCCGGATCATGGAGTTCAACGCGATGAGCAGCGACGTGGTCGTGCCAGGCGAGCGCCTGTGGGTGCCCGGAAGCTAAGGCGCGGCTTCCATCCCGATCGCGTATTTGGGAACGACGTCGGCTGCAACGTCCCGGTCGGCCAAGTTTGTTTAGCTCTCGTACCAGACTGTGCGATAATCGCGGTTGACATGCGTCTTCTTGAACCGTATGACGGAAGCCTCAGTAACTTCTATTCTCCCTGGTCAGAGGGCATCTTCCTGATCAACACGCCTCGCGGGGCCACTATTTATGCGGTGGATCGGGCCGTAGCCGTGACTAGCAACCTCAACCGAGGCTCAATAATGTTAACGGGGCTGTTTCGTTCGCAATGAGGTGTTTGGTTCATGAGTCAGAGAATCACCACGCGACCCGAGCCGGCCTGGCATGCTCAGGCGGGTCTGCCGCCTCTGACTCACCAGATGACGTTCCGGGGGACACGCGCCGACGCCAGGCAGGCGCTGGGGCACTACTTAGCCAAGCTCCAGCACCGGTCGGCTGACCTTGTCTCGCTGGTCACCGCCCCCGAAGACGACACGGCGTTCGCGGCCCAGGCTCATTTCGAGTCGCCTGCCGTGGGCAAGATCGTGCTGTCGGTGTCCGCACCGGCCAATGCCGCCTACGCCGACGCGCACTCCTACGTTGCAGCCCTCACAGTCACCGACGCTGCGCCCGGCGCTGACGCCGAGGCCGCCCGGACGCTGTTCCGCCAGCTGGACCTGCTGCCGCTGACGAGCTTAGAACTCACCGATGTGCGCAGGCAGTTCCCGCTCACGCAGCAGTTCGCGGCATCCTGCGGGCCGACGGCGCTGGCCGGTCACGCATACTTCCTCGCGATCCACCACATGACAGACTTCGTGGCCATGATGGACGCCTTGACGGCAATGGGCGCTGATCCCCAGCACATGACCATCCTTGACAAGGGCTATCCATACACCCAGCGAGATCGCGTTGATGGCTGGCTGCGCGATACCCTCCGCATTCACGTCGATCTCTACCCCGACCGGATCGACAGCATAGGCGCGCACATCGAGCGGGCCAGGGCCAGCGGCCTCAAAACCATGATCTTCGACGACGGCGGTCACACATGGCCGGTGGTAGCCGAGTACTACCCCGAGGCAATGAGCGAGTTCGTCGGCATTGTCGAACAGACCATGTCCGGCATCTGGAAGCTTGAAGGCGTCCCGTTGCCAGTCCCGGTTTTCTCCGTGGCAGAGAGCCAGTTGAAGGCGACCATGGAGTCCTATGGCGTGGCTGCCGCCGCGGTGCGCAGCATCCTCGACAGGCTGCCACACGAGAAGTTCGAGGGGCGCCCGGCACTCGTTGTCGGCTACGGCCGGATCGGGCGCCAAGTCGCCGATGTCTTGCGCGCGCGGCGCATGCGGGTGGCGGTCTACGACAGCGAAACCGTGGCGCTGGTTGCAGCTCACGAGGAAGGGTTTGCCACCAGCCGCTCGCTGACCGGGTTGATCGAGTCCCACCAGCCGCTGTTGCTGGTCGGTGCGGGCGGGCGCGGCAGCCTGCGGGGCAAGCACCTGGTGGCGTTCCGCAAAAGTTGCTACCTGGCCAGCATCACTTCGCGGACTTACGAGTTCTTTCTCGATGAGTTCGCGGCGCTCGCCCACGCTGTGCATGACTACGGTCGGCTTGGGCACGGCTACCTGCTCAACGACGGCGTTGAGTTGTGCGTGATCGGCCACGGCATGCCGGTGAACTTCTACCATGCCGAGTCTCTGCCGAACCGCTACATCGATTTGATAATTTCTTCGTTGTTGCTGGGCGGGGTCACTCTCGCCCAGGCGGATTCCGGCGGGTTCGTCCCAGGCCACAATCTAGAGCTGACCAACGCGATCCTCAATGTCTCGTCGGCTCTGGAAACGTACTACGACTGGTACGGGGAGCCGTCGGCACGACGGGAGCTGCTAACGCCCGGAAACAGCGCCCCGCTGTTTGAGGTTGTGCCGTGGACATTCCCGCCCCAGCCGTGACTGGCACGGCGAATGCCGCCGCCGACCGCCTGTTCGACCTGGCGGAACTAGGCGATCCTCTCGGCGTGCTGCCCCGCGGCCTGCTCGTCCAGCGGACGGGGCGCGCTATGCCCCCTACCCGGTCTGGCGGCCGCAGTGGGCAGGTCATCGCGGCCAGCGACCAACAGCAATTGGTTCACGTACCCATGCCGCACGGGTCGCTCGCAGCTGCCGGGCTCGCCGTAGCCCGCCGTGGCCGCACTCTCGGCGTCGTCTTACACCAGGGCGGCAATGCCGATCCCGCGAAACTGCCGCTGGCATTCGCCATCCACCTCGATAACCGCCGCCGTCGTGACACGCAGCCGGTCAGGCCGTGCGTCACATCGGCCATCGCACCTGAGCTGGTGTCCACGCCGAGCCTGGTACGTCTACCTCACCTTGTGACCGTGCGCGACAGTACCCGGAGCTTGTCCGACACCGTGGTCTGGGAAGTGATGACTATCACGCAGGCCCGCCGCTGGCTTGGCGGCCCGCTACCCGGCCAATCGCTGTTCGAGCAGCAGCTTCCGGCCCTGCTGCAGGTGCGCTTCCTGTCCCGTGCGGGACAATTGCCGCCCAGCGATGAAGGACAGTGCCTACGCGAGCTGCTCACCGGGCGGTATCTGTCGATCCGGCTCGTGTACCGTCATCCCGCCCTGTTTGCCGCGCTCATCCGGGCGGTAGTCCCCCCGCCGGTTTCAGGAGGCACAGGTGACTGACCAGGGGTCGGCCCCGGCGGCCATGCGCGCAGCCGCTCTGGCGCTGGTCGCCGGGCTCGACGAGCAGCAGCGCGCGGTCGTCTGCCTGCCCTTCGCTGACACCACGACCAGGCATCGGTTCACATACCTGCCCCGGCCCCGGCCGGGTGTGTGCCTGGCCGACCTCGATCGGGCCGGGCGCAAGGCCGCGCACCGGCTGCTCGCCACCGCCCTGAGCCCATCGGCCTACGCCCAGGCGGTCACGGTCATGGCGCTGGAGGAGATCCTGGACCGGCGTGAGGGTTGGCGTCGCGGTAGGCACAGCAGCGATTTCTGGGTCGTGGTGTTCGGCGATCCCGCTCGCGACGAGCGCTGGGCGTGGCGGTGGGAGGGCCACCATCTGTCGATCTCGCTCACCATCGACGGCCAGGAAGTTTTCCCCACGCCGCTGTTCCTGGGCGCGCACCCGGCCACTGTTTCCGTCGCCGGGCGGCCCGTGATCCGGCCACTAGGCATGGAGGAGGACCTGGCCCGGGCGCTGATGGACGCGATGGGGCCAGTCGCCCGTAGCCTGGCGGTCGTCGCCGATACGGCGCCGCCTGACATCCGCAGTTCGACCAGGCCCCTCGTGGCCGACCGGATCGCCCCGCTAGGAGTCGGCGCGGCCCAGCTCGATCCGGTGAGCAGGGCGCTGCTTGTGCAACTTGCCGCGGTCTATCTCGGCCGGCTGCCAGATGAGCTGGCTGCGCGGGAAGCTGCCGTGTTGCGCGGCACTGAGCTGCATTTCGCCTGGGAAGGGCCGCTGCAGCCGGGATGTGGCCACTACTACCGCGTCCAAGGCGGCGACCTGCTCATTGAGTACGACAACACGTCGAACGGCGCGAACCACGCGCACACTGTGCTGCGCCGCCGACAGCGTGACTTCGGCGGGGATGTACTGGCGGCCCACCGGGCAGAGGAACATGCGGCCTGCGAGGGAGCCGGCTAATCGCCGACCCCTCACCGTGGCCCTGATGGCGCCGAATGAGCTCGGTGACGCACTGGCGCCAGATTTACTCGAGATGCTTTGCGTGTCGTGTTGCGTTGATCGGTGTAGAGCAGCTAGCTTCACCACATCTAGGTAAACTACAACTGTGTAACTACCACAGTTAGTGCGTCCCGGTCGATTGACCGCCGTGCTGCGATTACGCCGCCGGTGGTGACCTGGCTGGGGGCATGCATAGAAGGGGTTGGTCCGCGTGCATTGCCCGTTCTGTCGGCATGACGATAGCCGGGTCCTCGACAGCCGGCCTGCCGAGGACGGCACAGTGATCCGCCGCCGCCGTTGCTGTCCTCGGTGCGGCCGCCGGTTCACGACGGTGGAGACCGCAGCGTTGTTGGTGAGCAAGCGCAGCGGCGCCACCGAGCCGTTCAGCCGGGAGAAGGTCATCGCTGGCGTGCGCAAGGCGTGCCAGGGACGGCCGGTAACCGATGACGCGCTCGCTCTTCTGGGGCAGCGCGTGGAGGAGGCGGTGCGAGCGACAGGGCGGGCGATCTTGCCAAGCCACGATGTGGGGCTGGCGACACTGCAGCCGCTACGGGACCTGGATGAGGTCGCCTACTTGAGGTTCGCGAGCGTCTACCGCGGGTTCACTTCCCTGGAGGACTTTGAGCGGGAGATCGCCCGCCTGCGCGGGGGACACGAACCCGAATGGCTATCTCCGGCGCTCGCCGGCACCATGCAGACCTGACGGGCGGACGTATCGTGCACGGGCCCATGAGCATCGCAGGACCGCACTTCACCAGGTCGACGGCAGCACCGGTGATCAATGAGTTCTAGCAGGACATCCGAGGGGAGAAGGAAGCTAATGGCGGACATGAGCAGCGGTCAGTCGCGCGGGCCGCGGGCAAAGGCGGCGAAGGGGCTGCGTGTTGAGCGGATTTACACCACGCCCGGCGTGCATCCCTACGACGAGGTGACGTGGGAGCGCCGCGACGTGGTGCTGACTAACTGGCGTGATGGCTCGATCAACTTCGAGCAGCGCGGAGTGGAATTCCCGGACTTCTGGCAGCCGAACGCGATCCAAATCGTAGCCAGCAAGTACTTCCGGGGAGCCCTGGGGACTCAGCAGCGGGAGTGGAGCCTGCGGCAGCTCATCGACCGGGTTGTGCTCACCTATGTCCGGGCCGGCCAGGAGAACGGCTACTTCGCCGGGCCCGAAGATGCCCAGATCTTCGAGCACGAGATGACCTACACACTGCTGCACCAGATTTTCAGCTTCAATTCGCCAGTGTGGTTCAACGTCGGCACGGCCTCGCCCCACCAGGTGTCGGCATGCTTCCTGCTCGCTGTCGACGACTCGATGAACTCGATCCTGGACTGGTACAAGGAGGAAGGACTGATTTTCAAAGGCGGGTCCGGCTCAGGGGTCAACTTGTCGCGGATCCGGTCGAGCAAAGAGCTGCTGTCCTCCGGTGGCAACGCGTCGGGTCCCGTCAGCTTCATGCGCGGCGCCGACGCCAGCGCCGGCACCATCAAGTCCGGTGGCGCCACCCGGCGGGCGGCGAAAATGGTGATCCTCGACATCAACCACCCCGACATCGAAGAGTTCATCGAGACCAAGGTCCGGGAAGAGGAGAAGATCCGGGTCCTGCGTAATGCCGGGTTCGACATGGACCTCGGCGGTGACGACATCTACTCGGTGCAGTACCAGAACGCCAACAACTCGGTGCGGGTGAGCGATGAGTTCATGCGCCAAGTCGAGGCTGACGGCGAGTTCGGCCTGACGGCGCGGCTTACCGGCGATGTGATTGAGACGGTCAGCGCCCGTGACCTGTGGGCGAAAATGTGCCAGGCAGCGTGGGCGTGCGCCGACCCGGGCATCCAGTACGACGACACGATCAACGACTGGCACACCTGCCCCGAATCCGGCCGGATCACGACGTCCAATCCATGCGCGGAGTACCTCCACCTGGACAACTCCTCGTGCAACCTGGCCTCGATCAACTTGCTGAAATTCCTCGGTGAGGACAACAAGACCTTCGATGTCCAGAAGTTCGCCAAGGTCTGCGAACTGGTCATCACCGCGATGGACATCTCGATCTGCTTCGCCGATTTCCCGACGGCCAAGATTGGTGAGGTGACCCGGGCCTACCGGCAACTGGGCATGGGGTACGCCAACCTCGGTGCGCTGCTGATGGCCGCGGGTCTTCCGTATGACTCTGACGGCGGTCGTGCGCTGGCGGGCGCGATTACCAGTCTCATGACCGCGACCGCCTACCGGCGCTCGGCTGAGCTTGCCGGAGTGGTCGGCCCTTACGACGGCTACGCCCGCAATGCCGAGGGCCACAAGCGGATCATGAGCAAGCACCAGGTGGCGTCACGGGCGGTGGCTGGCTTCGATCACCGTGACCGGCCGGTGTGGGCGGCCGCCACCCTCGCCTGGGATAAGTGCCTGCGGATCGGGGAGCGCAACGGCTGGCGCAACGCCCAGGCCACGCTGCTCGCGCCCACCGGCACGTCGGGGCTCGCGATGGATGTCGACACCACCGGGATCGAGCCAGCCCTGGGCCTTGTGACATTCAAGAAGCTGGTCGGCGGTGCCTCCATGCAGTTCGTCAACCAGACCGTGCAGCGGGCGCTACGGACCCTGGGCTACCAGGAGGAACAGGTTGAAGCGATCGCCGAGTACATCAGCGAGCACGGCCATGTCGTGGACGCGCCCGGCCTCAGGCTGGAGCACTACCCTGTTTTCGACTGTGCCATGGGCGAGCGGTCGATTGCCCCTATGGGCCATGTCCGGATGATGGCCGCCGTTCAGCCCTTCCTTAGTGGATCGATTTCCAAGACTGTCAACATGCCCGAGTCCGCGACCGTACAGGACGTTGAGCACATCTACTTGCAGGGCTGGAAACTGGGTCTCAAGGCGCTGGCGGTCTACCGGGACAACTGCAAGGTCGGCCAGCCGCTGTCCGATGCCAGGAAGAAGCCGGCCGCAGCCGAGGCCGAGCCCGCGCAGTCGCCGCACGACGTCCGCCCGGTGCGTAGGCGCCTGCCGAAGCAGCGGTCGGCCATGGTGACCCGGTTCTCCGTGGCCGGCGCGGAAGGCTACATGACCGCGTCCAGCTACCCGGGCGACGGCGTGGGTGAGGTCTTCCTGAAGCTCGGCAAGCAGGGTTCCACCCTGGCTGGCGTGATGGATGCCTTCTCGATGGCGATCTCCATCAGCCTCCAGTACGGGGTGCCGCTCGAGAAGTGGGTGGAGAAGTTCACCAACATGCGCTTCGAGCCGGCTGGGATTACCGACGACCCGGACATCCGGATCGCAAGCTCGGTGATGGACTATGTGTTCCGCCGGCTGGCCCTGGATCACCTGCCCTACGACACGCGTGCCGAGCTGGGCATCCTGTCCGCTGCCGAGCGCTCGGCCCAGCTGGCCGGGGAGGAACCGGCCACGCTGGCCGAGGACCAGGATCCCGCGGAGATGGCGCAGTCCGCTCCGGTAGAACGGGCTCACCCACGCCATGAGGAGCCGGCGCATCCCGAGCGGAGTCCTCGTGCCGAGTCGGCCGCGCAGCCGCACAGCTCCACCGAGCTGATCGAGTCGCAGCAGGGTCGGACGGCCGACGCGCCGCTCTGCCTCACCTGTGGCACGAAAATGCGTCCGGCGGGCAGCTGCTACGTGTGCGAAGGCTGCGGCTCCACCAGCGGCTGCAGCTAAGAATGAGCAAAGTTGCGGCAGATGCAACATCTCAGCGCGTGCGAGTAATCAAATAACCGCAGGTCAAGAGAGGTGGCGAGGCTTATCGCCTCGTCACCTCCTGCGGCCTGATCCAGTTAGCCCCCGTCAGGCGAACTGGAGACAACAATGTTGTATTTGTTACAACAGAATGGAAGGTGTAACTCAGTTGCCCCCACAGATCACACATCGCGATCTTGTCTTGTTCGCTGACGAGAAGGTCAACTTGAAGAGGACCGAACTCGATGATCAGCGCGCTCAGGTCAAGCGGCTTCGTGAGAGGATTGAGGACAAGATCGCCGCTTCGCCGGGCTACGGCCTTGTCAAGGCACTTAACGCCGGCTCCATCGCTAAGGGCACTGCGCTCCGGACCGTCAACGATCATGATCTTGCCGTCTATGTGAAGGCTGAGCAGGCGCCTGACGAGACGCCTGCACTCGTGCACTGGTTGCGCGACCGCGTGGTCGAGGCGTATCCGCTTCTGCACGAAGACCAGATCGTCGCCAGCACCAACTGCGTCAATGTCAGGTTCGCGGGCAGCGGGGTTGAGGTTGATGTTGTCCCGGTGCTCTATGAGGGCGAGCCGGACGATGTGGGCTACCTCGTCAGCAAGGATGACGGTACTCGGCTGAGGACCAGCGTGCGGCGGCACCTGGACTTTATCCGTGGCCGCAAGAAGGAGTATCCAACGCACCTCGCGCAGCTCATCCGGTTCACGAAGTGGTGGGCACGGCAGCGAAGGCGCGATGGTGATTTCAAGTGCAAGAGCTTCATGCTTGAACTGCTGTGGGTCCATCTGGCCGATGGCGGACTGGCTCTCGACGACTATGCGAAGGCGCTCGAGCAGTTCTTCGCCTTCATTGTCAACGGCGGCCTTCACGGCCAGATCGCTTTCACCGACTTCCACCCCGCGTCGGAACTGCCTCCCCGCGGGAGCAAGCCGATCCAGATCCTCGATCCGGTCAATTTCGACAACAACGTGGCCGAGCACTATGAGGCACCGCACCGCGATCTGCTTGTTGCTGCGGCCCAGGAGGCGCTGGACGCGATCTCCACCGCCTACTACGAGCCCGCTAAGGGCCAGGCTGTCGAGTTGTGGCAGGACGTGCTCGGCACTAGCTTTAGGGCGGCAGCGTGAGCAGCTACTCGTACTCGGAAACATTTAGCCGCACGCATGCCCGGCGTCTTGCTGGCCGCGTGACCACCGACCTTCGGCAGAGCCACATCCTCTACGGGAGCCCGGCCGATAGCCGTCTTGAGGAGTACCGCGTAGAGCTTGAGGAGCTACTTACCGGTGGATACGTCGATCGTTACCAGTTCGGCTTTAAACGTAACGAAAAAGCGGCATGGTCCCTGCGCTACGTGGTCGGACCAGACGGATCGCTGACGGCAACCGGCACCGCTGGAGGTGTTCCGGTGGGCGAAAATATCACGGGGGCGACCTTCTTCAATTTCCTTACCTTCTCTGACAGCTGGTTTCGGCTTAGTCCTCTTGAGAGGAAGGCCGTAGAGCAGAAGTTGCCGTTTATTCGCACTGATGGAACGCTGCCCAGTGAGGTGGGTGGCTACTGGACGAGCGACCGGACGTATGCAGCCGGCGGTGTCGCGCTGGAGAGGTCTGTTTTCCGGAGCCTGGCGGCATGACCGAGGGTATCGAGGGCCTGTTCGCTCGCACCGAGGAGTTCCCGAACCCAGCTGCCCGGGCTCGCCTGGCCGCCCTCGTCGGGCTTGATGAGACGAGGGACCGGCTCGTCGCCGACGCCGTGGTCCTTCTGGACCCGACCTTCATCAACGAATGGAGCACAAGGGTCCATGGCGAGGTGATCCCTGCCGTCGGCGCGTTGCTGGACCGAACGCCGTTGTTCATATTCGCAGGTGATGTCGGGGTCGGGAAAACCGAACTCGCTGAAGTCCTCGGTCAGGCGATCTCCCGCGAAGCAGATGCAGATGTGACGCTCTACCCCCTGAGCCTCACAGCCCGCGGTCGCGGTGCCGTCGGGGAGATGACCACCCTGCTGACCCGGGCATTCGAAAGCGTCAGCAAGGACTTTGCCAACGCCCGCCGCACCGACGGCACGGCCGCCGCCATGGGGGTGCTCCTTGTCGATGAGGCCGATGCGCTGGCGCAGTCGCGCGAACTTGCCCAGATGCATCACGAAGATCGGGCCGGCGTGAACGCGCTGCTCCGCGGCATCGACGGGATGAGAACGGACCGGCTTCCCGTCCTGACCATCCTGTGCACCAACCGGCTTGACGCGATCGACCCTGCGGTGCGGCGCCGGGCTGCAGCCGTCGAGATGTTCGAGCGCCCGGGTCAGGCGCAGCGCACTGCGCTGCTGACACGCTTGCTTGCTGGGACGAAGCTGCAGCCCGGCGACATAGAGGAGCTCGCGGTGGCGACCGGCAGTACGGCTGACCGGAATTTCGGCTATACGTATTCCGACCTGCGTCAGCGGCTCGTCCCGGAGATCGCGCTTACCGCATACCGCCGGGGCGTGGCCGTCGACATGGCGATCGCGCTCGAAGTGACCGCACGAACGCTGCCAACGCGGCCTTTCGAGCTGATGGGACGATGATCAGCGACACGGTTGCCCGGGCGCCAAGCGGGGCACGGCTCCTCGGTGACGACGTGCAGCACCTGATTGCCTGGTATCACGTACTCCGCACGCAGCGAGCCGACTCAACGGTGACCGAGCTCGCCGTCTAGGCTGATGACGCGGGCAATGTCGATGACCTGACTCTGCGCCACGCCGCAGACCCCGGCGAATACTGGCAGATCAAGGCATCTGTCGATGCGACCAGCCCACTCACCGAAGCTTGGCTATTCGATCGCCCGAAGGGCAGGCCAAGTCTCCTCCAGCGGCTTCACGCGAGCTGGCTGAAACTGCGCTCCCAGTACGGGCAACCGCCGACGGTAGTCCTGGCCACGACGAAGGCGATCGACCACTCCGATCTCGTGCTCGGGTCACGCGCGACAACGGACGCACGCATCGTCGAGACCCTGCGGCACGGCAGCGGCGCCCTCGCTGAGGCGCGCAAACGTTGGGCGGCCCACCTTGCCGTTGACGAGGCCAGGCTCCTTGAGTTCCTCGAGAGCTTGGAGATCCGGCATTCGTTGTCCGAGAACGAATGGCGCGAGAAGGTTCAGGACGCCGCGGCGGGAGCCCGGGTCCGCGCCGATGACTCCGGGGTCGCGGCAGGCATCCAGCAAGTGCGCAACTGGATCAAGGCACCGCGGCAGACGCTTACTCCCGCCCAGCTGAAAACAGCCATCGAGAAGTTGGGTCTGCTTGTTCCGGCGCAGCGCTCGCTGTTCGTGGCCCAGGCGATGGAACGCAACCCGCGATCCGATGCCGCCACTTACTCCGTCGATTGGACTGGCCTGTTCGAAGGCGGTGACCCGCGCGAACGCAGAGCGTTCGCCGACCCGGTGACCGCCCGCCGGCAGATCACGGCCGATCTCGCCGTTGCCCGAGGGCGGCTCCGAGCGGCCGGTATCCACGAC
>DASWFT010000338.1:0-1954 GCA_036394075.1 Streptosporangiaceae bacterium | reverse complement strand
GAAATAGGTTCGGACGGGTGCGTCTTCTTGCAAGGTGTGACATTTCTGGTTGTTCCGGTCATGCGGTGAGTCTGAGGTCGGGGATGCTGGCGGGGTTGTAGCGGGTGAGGTGCACATCGTCGCGGTAGCGTCGCTTGTAGTAGGTCATGTAGTCGTCCAGGTCGCCGTTGACGACGACGGCGCGGAGCTTGAGGATGACGTCGGCGCCGTCGGGGGACCATCTCGCTCCAGTTATTCCGAATCTGTCTTCGATGACGAATCTGCAGGCGCCCTCGATCACCCCGGTGGCGATCGGCCACCCGGCGGCGAGCGCTTTGTCGTAGCGCATGTGCTGGTGGTTGTTCGTGAGGTAGGTGACCGTTTTATCGACGTCGGTGAGGTCGGGGCGGCTGTTCCTGGCGCGGGCCTTGGCGGCGACGGAGGCCAAGGTGGCGGCGACGGCCCTGGCGCGGCCGTGCAGCACGCGCAGTTTCTGCCCGTCGGCCCACTCGCCGGCGGCCCACGGGTCGCCGGGGTGCAGCGCGGCTGCGGCCTTGCCCAGGTAGCCGCTGACGTGGATGAAATCGATGAACACCGGCACTTTCAGGCCGCGTTCGCGCGCGTGGGCGGCGATGGCGGTGAGCTGCTGCTTGTTCCCGTCCACCAGGAACACCCGCTGCCGGACCCGCTCCGGGTCCCTGCGGTCAGCCTCGTTGAACGCGACCCCGATCATGTCCTCGATGCTCTCGGTGATCGACGCCGCGACCCACTTGTCGCGTGCGGCGGGGCCTGGGCGTTCCTTGCGGCGGGCCGGCGGGGCGGCGATGTCTTCTGGTTCGCGGACGGCGGGGGTGAAGTCGGCGACCGTGACGATCTCGGCCATCTTCTTGATCCCCGGATGCGCGGCATCGGAGTCCTTGCCGCCGCCCTTGCGGTGCCCGGGGCGCATCGCGATGCCCTTGCCGTCGGCCTGCATCATGATCACATCAGTGTCCGGCAGGTCCGTGTCCGCGCCGAAGGCCCGCTGATCGTAGAACTCATCCACCCAGCAGGCCAGGTCCCCGGCCAGCCCGGCCAGCTGAGCCCGCCCCACCGTCACCCCGGTCCTGGCCTCGATGACCTCCTGGGCTTGCCCGTAACCGCCTTCGGCCAGGTGATACGCGACCAGTGCGCGCATCCCCAGCGAGTAGGGGTCCTCAGGCAGGACCCACCGCGCGTCCGCCGGGTACAGGTTCGCCTCCCGCACGTTGCGGTACGCCATCCGCTCGGCGCGGACCGGCCCGAAGATGCTCACCACACCCCGCCAGCACCCTTTCTCCACCGTGCCGTGCCGGATCCCCGCCGCGCTGACCAGCGGCGCGGATCGTTCCTCACGGGCGGAATCGACGGCGAACGTCGCCTCCAGCACCTGCCGCTGCAGCTCCCGTCCGGACCCGGCGATCGCCGTCTCCCGTTCCCCGTGATCAAGCGGCGCGGCCTCCCGCGCCGTCCAGGCAAGCATCCCGGCGAACTGCCGCACCGGGCCGGCCAGCGCCGCTGCCAGCTCCGCGTCCAGCGGGACCTCGGTCCCGTCATCGCCGATCTCCGTCACCGTGATCTTCACCGTCATCGCCGGGCCTCCGCCGCCTGCCGAGGGTCGTTTCCCCCCAGCGTCCCGGAACCGGCCCGCAAACCCGCGGAACCCGCAACCGGGCACCCGCCCGGAAACCACCCCGGCAACCCGCGCCCACACCACCTGACCAGAGCAGATCACCCATAGTAACGACCGTAAGATCCCGCTATTTACAGAAACTCCAGGTTCAGACCTGTTCATCCGTGTATCAGTGCAATTTCACGACGGTCACAAAGATGCACCCCTGGCAAGGGCCCGCGCAATAGAAATGTTAGGAGCGTCACGAAGGCGGTCGGTCAACTCGCGCCAACCACCTGGTAGCGGATGGAGCTGGACGCGGGTGAGGTAATCGGCGGCCGTTGT
>DASWFT010000337.1:0-3999 GCA_036394075.1 Streptosporangiaceae bacterium | reverse complement strand
CCCCGGTCAACGATCCAGAGAGGCTGCGCCTCGGACCGGCGAGTTTCGTGGTTCCGGCCGCGCGGAGCTGACCGGGGGTTCATCCTCAGACCGTAGAAGCGCGTGCTGAGGGTGATCACAAGTGGAACGTCATGAGCCTCTTGCGGCCGGGCCGGCGGTGGTGACGGCTGCGGACATGGTGGCCGGGCATGTCACGCTGGACATCTCCTGCCTGGACCGCCTGTATCTCAACGGCTACGTCGCCAGGCTGCAGACCCCCGGCGGGGTCATCTACTTCTTCCACCATCACCGGGGCAAGCCGATCGTGTCCCCGGCGCTGTTCGAGCCGATCGGGGACAAGTTCCGCAAGGACATCAAGGACTGGGCGCAGGCCAACGGCATCCCGGTGATCCGGTTCAAGGCCGGGGAGCGCAAGGCCGACGTGATGGCCCCCTACCTGGGAGCTGCCGCCGCGTCCGGACGCTCGCAGGTGGCGGCCATCGGCTGCGCGCAGGAGTTCCAGCTGGTGTGGACGGCACGCAAGCGGGACACCGACCCGGGCGGCTGCCCGCAGTTCTCCTTCACCAAGGAACAGCGCCGCGTCTCGGTGTTCTACGTCTACATCTTCGATGAGCAGATGGGCGGCGGGTTCATCAAGATCTGCACCTACTTCCCGTACCCGGTCAAGGCGTGGGTCAACGGCCACGAGTGGGCCAAGCGGCAGGCGGCCGCCGCCGGGCTCGGCTTCACCGCGCTGTCCAACGGGTTCGCCTCCTGCGACGACCCGGCCGGGTTGCAGCAGATCTGCGACCGGTTCGGCCCCGGCACGGTGCAGGTGTGGTTCCAGCGGTGGATGGCCCGGATCCCGCTCCCGCTTGATGACGCCGACCGGGACGCCGGGTACTGGCGGGAGCTGTCGATGCGGCAGGTGGAGACCTCCCGCACCCTGGTCTTCGACGAAGACGTCCACGCCCGGGCGTTCTTCGAGGCGCTTTTGTGCGAGAACATGGACCTGGGCCGGCCGGAGAACGTCGAGTTGCTGTTCCGCCGCGGGCAGCGGCGCGGAGGCCCGGCCGCCCCGCCGGCCGGCGGCGGGTTCCGGACCGCCATCGACCGGTACTGCCACATGGTCACCCTGAACGTGTCCTGCAAGAACTCCCGGGTGAAACAGTATTTGAAAGACGGCGTCGCGCTGCGCATCGAAACCGTCGTCAACTCACCCGATGACCTGGGCTGCCGCCGGATGCTGTCCAACCTGCCCGAGCTGCAGGCCAAGGCGCGTGCGATCAACGACCGGCTGCTGCACACTGAAACTGCCGGCCAGGGAATGGTACTTGTGAGTCCAGTCATTGAGCGGATCACCAGGCCCGCCGTCACCGGCGATGGGAGGAAGGCGCCCGCGCTCCGGTTCGGCGACCTTCGAGTCCAGGCCCTGGCCGGCGCCGCCGCCGCCATGCTGTTCACGGTCACCGGCATCACTAACAGGAGCCTGCGCGCCCTGATGACCGGCCTGCTGCACCGCCCCTACAGCATGAACCAGGCCAGCTACGACCTGGCCCGGCTGGCCCGCAACGGCCTGATCACCCGCGTCCCCGGCCGCAACCGCTACACCCTGACTCGCGACGGGCTGCTGTTCGCGCACTTTTACACCAAGGTCTACGACCACGTCCTGCGCCCGCTGATGGCACCGGACCGGCCCAACGCGCCCCCCCAGCTCGCCGCGGCGCTCGACACCCTCGACAAGCTCGCCGCCGGCCACATCGCCACAGCCCGGCTGCCCATCGCAGCCTGACTCCCTCACGGCCCGCAACCCACGGCCAGGCCGGACTCTAGCCTGCCCGCCAAGCGCCCCGCACCGTTACTCCGTGTCACACTCAGGACTGACGTCAAAGACGTGGCACCGAAGGTGCCCTACGCTCCGTCCGGGACTTCGCCCGGAAGGAGTGGCCCCCTTCGGGGGCAGTATGGCTAATGTCCTGATGTGAGCTGCGGGCCGGTTCTACGGTCGGCATGTGGCCGATGACTTTACCGAACGGTACGGGGACCTGATCGATGGCAGCTATGACTGCGTGGACCGGGTGGTGCTGAACGCCTTCTTCTCGATAGGTCATAACCCGGGCGGGTTCCGGTCCTGGTGGCGGCGGCTGCACGGCGGCAGCGACGACGAGCTGGATGACGCGCACCTGATGCGGATGGCGGGCCGGTTCGCCCGCCGGGTCAAAGCGTGGGCGGCCGCGAACGGGGTCCCGGTGATCTTCTGCACGGCCGGGGAGCGTAAGCACCTGATCGCGGAGCAGTACCTGGAGGAGAACTCGGTGGCGCCCGGGGTGTTCCTGGTCCTGGCCGCCAAGGCGCCGGCCACGGTGTGGAAGGTGCACCGCTCGGCGCGCGGTGTCATCACCCGGCTGGAGAAGAAACGGGAGCACGTCTACCACTACAGCTTTCACATCATGGACCCGGCGTTCGGGCACCTGGTGATCAAGATGTCCGGGCACCCGCCGTTCGGCGCGCAGGTGATCCTCAACGGCCACGAGTACGTCGCGTGCGCCGCGCAGGCCGAGGGCATCGGCTTCACCAAGGAGGGGAACTGTTTTACTGGAATCGCGGATCCGCAGGGCCTGGCCCGGGTCGCAGATGCCTGGCCGCGTGATGCGGCTATAGGGCGCCTGGGCCAGGTCTGCGACCGGTGGATCTATACCGCCTGCCTGTGCTTCGGGCTGGACCTCGAGGAGCAGGAGCGCAGCGGATTCCGCTACGGCTACTCGGTCTACCAGGCCGAATACTCCCGGAACCTGCTGTTTAAGTCCGGCGCGCAGATGGAGGACCTATTCGACCGGATCCTGGACCGGACCCGGTCCCGGCTGGACATCCCGGCCATCCGGACCATCTTCGGCCTCAAGACGCGGCCGCACCGCACCCGCAAGGACGGGCCGCCGGCGCAGGAGATCGTGATCGAGAAACCACGGTACGGGCTGAGCTGGTTCCGGATCAGCTTCGGGCGCTTGCAGCTGAAGGCCTACACCAAGGGCGAGCACGTCCTGCGCTTGGAGGCCACCGTGCACAACGCCAAGGAGCTGCGCTGCCGCCGCAGCCTGGACAACTTCGACCAGATCATCGACCGGCTGGCCCAGATGGCGGACCGGTTCGCCGCCGCCCTGGACTGCGCCGATATCGGCTTCTTGCCCGACGGGGTGCTGGATGAGCTGCCGCTGCCCGCCCAGGCCGGGGCCCGCCGGATCGCCGGGATCGACCTGAACAAACCGCGGATCCGGGCGGCCCTGGCCGCCGCGCTCGCCCTGGCCCCAGCCCCCGGCGGGTTCACCGTCGCCGGCCATGCCGCCCGGGTCCGGCAGATCACCGGCCACGACGGCTATACCATCCGGCAGGCGGCTTATGACCTGCGCAAGCTCCGCGGCAAGCAACTCGTGGACAAACCCGGCAGGACCCGCCGCTACCACGTCCCGCCACCCGCCGCCCGCACCATCAGCGCCTTGCTCACCCTCCGCGACCATGTCATCGCCCCGATCCTCGCCGGGGTCCGCAGCCCCCGCATGGGCCGCAAACCCAGCATCTGGACCACCGTCGACCGCGACTACGAGAACCTCCGTATCGGCATGCAGACCCTGTTCCAGCACGTAGGCATCGACACGCTCACGGCGGCCGCATAGACAACATTCTGTCGATGGGATGAATGCAAGCGCCTAGTGTCCCGGTCCTGAGTTCTGTGCTCTAATGGAGGTATGGCAGGCAAACCGAGACTCCCGCTCGTGCTCACGGATGCCGAGCGGCAGACATTGCAAGGGTGGGCGAGCCGGCGCAAGACCGCGCAGGGCCTGGCCCAGCGGGCGCGCGTCGTGCTGATGTGCGCGGACGGGAAGAGCAACGTCGCGGTGGCCGCCGAGTTGGGGATCACCCGGGTGACGGTCGGCAAGTGGCGGAACCGGTTCATCAAGGCCCGGTTCGCCGGGCTGAGGGACGAGCCCCGGCCCGGGGTGCCGCGCACGATCACCGACGCGCAGA
>DASWFT010000336.1:0-4416 GCA_036394075.1 Streptosporangiaceae bacterium | reverse complement strand
CACCAGGTGGACCGCCTGCAGTGGAAGAAGGACGTGGCACAGCACGACTACGCCGCTGCCGCCAGCTATCTCAGCATCCGCTTCGGGGAGAACCGGACGAAGCAGGTGGTAGAGGAACTGCGCAAGCTTCCAGTCATCACGCGCCGCGCCAACGACATCCTGCGGGCCACTCGGCGCGACCCGCTGCCGCTGTCCGACCCGGGTGTCCTGAAAGACCTGAAGAAGGTGCTGGGCGGGGAGGAGCTGTCCCCGATTCTCGTGGCAGAGGCAGATATCGCGGACGGTTACCACCGGCTGTCCCTCGCCTACGCGCTCGACCCTTACACGGAGGTGCCCCTCAAGCTCGGCGGAGTACCGGCCCCGTGACCGAGCTGTGCGAGTTCCCATCCGCCGGTTCCGCGCTCTGCACAGCCCCAGCGAAGACGGCCGGAGGCATCTACACCATGCCGGTGACGGCACCGCCGGATTCTCGGCGGCGGCCCGGCCACCGCAGCCCGGCTGTGTGATCCACCGGGCCTGCTGGCTCGCGCTCTGGCTCACGCCGTGTGATCTTCTCCGGGCCGAACTAAAGCGCGCATCGCCGCCGATATGCGCCACGTCTAGCCTCTTGACGCTCCTCATCGACAATTTGTTGTCTATGACGCGGTGGCCATGGTGCTGAGGCCGAGATCGCCGAAGAGGGTCTGCATGTGGATGCGGATTTGCTCGTAGTCACGGTCGACGGGGGTCCAGATGCTGGGCTTGCGTCCCATGCGCGGGCTGCGCACCCCGGCCAGGATCGGCGCGATGACCTGGTCGCGGAGGGTCAGCAGGGCGGTGATGGTGCGGGCGGCGCCGGGCGGGATGTGGTAGCGGCGGGACCGGCCGGGTTTGCCGGCCAGGCCTTTGCCGCGGAGCTTGCGGAGATCATAAGCGGCCTGCCGGGTGGTGTAGCCGGCCTGGCCGGTCATGGCCTGGACCTTGGCGGTGAAGTCGGCGACGGTGAACCCGCGCGGCGCGGCGGTCAGGGCCAGCGCCGCCGCCAGGGCGGCGCGGATCCGGGGCTTGTTCAGGTCGATGCCGCCGACGCGGGTGGCGCCGAGCCGGGCAGGGGCGGGCAGCTCGTCCAGGATGCCGCCGGTGATGAACCCGGCATCCACGCAGTCCAGCGCGGTGCAGAACCGCCCGGCCATGCCCGCCAGCCGGGTGACGATCTCGGGGAAGCGCTCCAGGACCCGGCCGCATCGCAGCTCGGCGGTGTTGTGCGCGATGGCCTCGAACCGGAGCACGCGCTCGCCTTTGGTATAGGCCTTGGCCGTCAGGCGCCCGAAGTGCACCTTGAAGATGGTCAGGTCATACACAGGTGTCTCGATCGCGGCTTCCATGTGCGAGGAGGCTTTCCGGCCACGGTGGGGACGCGCATAGGCGCCGAAGATGGTCCGCAGCGCCGGCACGTCCAGGCGGGAGCGGGTCCGGTCCACCACCAGGTCGAAGACCTTCTGCATCTGCGGCCCGCTGCGGAAGATCAGGTTCCGGCTGTATTCGACCTGGTAGACCGAGAACTCGTAGCCGAACCCGGACCGCTGCTGTTCAGCAAGGTCCAGCGCGAAGTACAAGCAGGCGCTGTAGATCCACCGCTGGCAGACCCGGCTCAGCCGCCCTATAGCCGCATGCTGCGACAAGGCATCTGCGCACTGAGCCAGGCCCGCCGGGTCGGCGACCGCGGTGAAGCAGTTGCCGTCCTTGGCGAAGGGTATGCCCGCCTTGCGCGCCTGGCAGGCCACGTACTCGTGGCCGTTGAGCATGATCTGCGCGCCGAACGGCGGATGCCCGGACATCTTGATCGTCACATGCCCCCAGTCCGGGTCGATGATGTGGAAGGAGTAGTGGTTGACGTACTCGGCCCGCTTTTCCAGGCTGGTGATCACCCCGGCCGGTGACCGCTTCACCTTCCACACCGGCGCCGGCGCCTTGGCCGCCAGGACCAGGAACACCCCCGGCCGGGTGACGTCATGGGTGGCCAGGTACTCCTCGGCGATCCGGTGCTTGCGCTGCCCGGCCTTGCAGTAGATGACCGGAACCCCGTTGGCGGCGCCCCACGCCTTGACCCGGCGGGCGAACCGGCCAGCCATCCGCATGAGGTGCGTGTCATCGAGCTGGTCATCGCCGCCGTCGTGCAGCCGCCGCCACCAGCACCGGAACCCGCTCGGCCGGCAGCCGAGCGGAAAGTACGCCTTCAGGACAACCCGGTCCACGCAGTCGTAGCTGCCGCTGAGAAGATCGCCGTACCGCTGGGAGAAGTCATCGGCCATCCGCCGACGCTACGGATCAGCGGCGCCTCACGTCAGCCAGACTGCTCACCTCAGCCGGACTGCCCGAAGGGCCACTCCTTCCGGGCGAAGTCCCGGACGGAGCGTAGCGACCCTTTGGGTCGGTGACTTCGACAGTTGAGCTGAGTTTGTCAGGCTGCCGCGGGCAGCCTTGAGTGGGCCAGGCGGTCATCGATGTGGTGTTCGATGGTGCGGAGTGCGGCGCGGAGCTGGGGCGGGGACTGGGGCTGCCCGGCGGTGAACAGCGGGGCCAGGACCCGGTCGTGGACCTTGGTGTAGAAGATCGCGAAGGCCAGGCCGTCGGGGGTGAGGTCGTAGGTGTTGGCGTGCGGGCGGCGGGTGATCAGGCCGTTGCGGCGCAGCCGGGCCAGGTCGTAGGAGGCCTGGGCCATTGAGTAGGGGGCGCTGAGCAGTCCGGTCATCAGGGCACGCAGGCTCCTGTTGGTGATGCCGGTGACGGCGCACAAGGTGACGCACAGGGCGCCGGCCAGGGCCTGGACCCGAGAGTCGCCGAAACGCATGGCTGTAGCTCTCCGCCCCTCCGAGTCAACGGTGGGGTGCGCGATCCGCTCGAAGACTGGATTCGCAAGGACGCAGGCCTGGCCGGCACGTTCAGTGTGCAGCAGCCGGGCGTTGACCGCACGCGCCCGGGCCTGAAGCTCATCGAGGTTATGCAGGCGCCGCTGGCAGCCCAGGTCACCCGGCGCGTTGATGACGGTTTCCACCCGCAGGGCGCGGCCGTCTTTGAGGTATTGCTTGATGCGGGAGCGCTTGTAGAAGGCGTTGACGGTCACGTCTGCGCCCCTGGTGATGACCTTGGTCTTGAATTCGCCTTCGGTGCTGGACCGGACCTGCCGGTCGAAGATGATCTCCAGGGTGTCCGGGCGGCCGAGGTCGAGGTTGTCGGTGACCAGGGCGTCGAAGAAGGCCCGGGCGTAGCGCGGCTGGGTGAACACGATCGTGCGGGAGACCTCGACCTGGGCCATCGAGCACTCCCACCAGTAACCGGCCTGCTGGTCGGCGGGGCCGAGCGGTAGCGGCAGCCGGTGCAGCCACCGCTGGAAGAACACGTTGATCGTGCCGGGCTGCAGCGCGTCGCAGATCCTCTGGAGCAGGGCAGGATCGTCGCAGGAGGCAAAGCCGTTGGACAGCTCGGTGAAGGGCAGGCCCAGCTTGCGTGCCTGCTGCTTGGCCCACTCATGCCCGTTGACCCAGATTTTCACCGGCCAGGGGCAATAGGTGCAGACCTTGATGAACGCCGGCCCGAACCCGGCGTCCCAGAGGTAGAAGTAATACACCGTGACCCGGCGGTCCTTCTTATCGAAGGAGAACTGCGGGCACCTGGCCGGGTCGGTGTCACGCTTGCGGGCGATGAACACCCGCTGGGTTTCCTGGGCCACCCCGATCGCCGCGACCTGCGAACGGCCGGTGGCCGCGGCCTTCTCCAGGTAGGGGCGCATCACCTCGATGTTGCGGTCGGCGGCCTTCAACGGCACCAGCGGGATGTGATTGGCCTCAGCGAACGAGGCGACCCGGCGGCGGAAGGCGTCCCCGATCTGCTGCAGGCACGCCGGGGATGGCACCGGGTAGCCGCGGTGATTCAGGAACTGGATCACCTGCCCGCCGACCTGCAGCTGCCCCAGGTAGCCGTGCAGGTAGAGACGGTCCAGGCACTCCAAGTCCAGCGCCGCGTGCCCGTCGAGCACGTCGTTCACCGTGACCGGCACCGCTCGCTTGAGCCGGGACGCCATGGCAACCTCCAGGACGTGGCCTACGAACGGAGGATGCGCTCACCTGCACGGAACCGCCTGCGGAACCAGCAACCTCGGCGGTATCAGGCGGAGCCTGCCTGGCTGGTTGGTAAGCATCGTGCTGGGTGCGCAGATCAGGTACATCTGGCGTGGCTGGTGGTGTCCTCGGGTGCCTTCGAATCCGGTGGCCATCTTGAAGGCTTGCCGAAATCTGCGGTGGCGGCGGCGAGCGCGGCGTTGGGCCACGACCGGGTCAGGCGGCTTGATGCCGATCAAGACACCGGCTATCCAGATCCGGGTTTTGGCGCCTCTGCCGGGTGCCCTGGTCACGATGCGCGAAGCCGCACCGGAGATCT
>DASWFT010000335.1:0-10149 GCA_036394075.1 Streptosporangiaceae bacterium | reverse complement strand
GATTGTCTTGGACGTCACGGTGATGAATATCGCGCTGCCGTCCGCGCAGCATGCGCTGCGCTTCACCACGGTGGACCGGCAGTGGGTGGTCACCGCCTACACCCTGACGTTCGGCAGCCTGCTGCTGCTCGGCGGCAGGCTAACCGACCTGCTCGGCCGCAAGACCACCTTCCTGGCCGGCCTGGCCGGGTTCGCCGTTGTCTCGGCCATCGGCGGCGCGTCCGTCAGCTTCGCCATGCTGAATAAGGGACTCATGTAACGCTGCGGCGGAGGGTGTCGGTTTTACTGTCGGAGCGGCTGGCGAAGGGTGACGACATGCGACATCTGATCGGGATCGTCCTGGCCATTGTCATGGCCGGGGTGCTGTTCTTCGCTGGGGGCTGGGGATACATGCGGCTGCTGCGGCTGTCTTCCCCGGCCGCCCAGCTGTCCCGGTTGCCGGCTGGCGGCGGCTCCCTGATCTCCGATCACAGCGTGCTTGCCGCGCTCATCGCTGTAGCGGGCACTGGCATGCTGGCCGGGATCCTGATCGCCGCGCCCCGGATTTCACCGCTCGCCGCCGGCCTGCCCGGACTGCTCCTGCTCGGCTGGACGGCGCTGTACGTGGTCAGCGTCCGGCACGCGGCCGATCTGATCCCACTGAGGTCACACGCCTACGGAGCGGGCTTCGAGGCCATGCTCTTCGGCGGGATCCTCGGGGCGGCCGGGCTGGCGATGATCATCCCGGCGTTCGTGCCATCCAGGTGGCGGGCTCGTGACTACGACGCTCAGCAAGAGGACACCGAGGTCGGCGAGTTCATCTCCAGCCTGTCCTAGACCGGCGCGGCCCCCGGGCGGCTAGACCTCACCGCGCTCGTGCAAGAAGTCCCGGAATTCGAGGAGGGCCTGCTCCTGGTCGGATCCAAGATCGTTGGCAACCACCAGTTCCGTGCCGGCCCAGTAGGCTCCCACGAACTGGCCGCTGGGGTCCGGGCCGACCAGCAGCGGACTGTGGGCGATCTTGATGTGATCCCGCACCTCGTCCCAGGAGACGCCCGCTGGCACGAGGCCGATCGTCGGCGGCTCGCTGTCGTCGTACGAAAGGTCGTCAAGCATCGGCCAACTCCCGGAAGCGCTGGTTCCGCCACGATAGCGGACGCCGACAGCGCCAACTTTGGCTGACAGCCGCCGGCGCACCGAACCGGCCGCGGAGCGGCAAGCATGAGCCGACGTCAGGCCGTGGGGCGGCTTTCTCGCTGCCTGCCGCGGTACTGAATGCGGTTGGCTTGGATCTGCCCGGCGTCGATCGCCGCGCGCTCGTCGGCTTCGCTGGTTCCGGCGAGGTCGGGGAAGAAATAGGGTCCGTATTCGAGTTGCCCGGTCTCGAACCGGGCCCGCAGCTCGCGCAGGATGTCCTGGCCTGAATGCAGGCCTTCGCCGTCCGCCCAGGACCGGCAGTAGGCGTCCCAGGCCTGGCCGGAGGCTTGCCACCCGGCACGGCGATCGTGCAGCCAGCCGGACTCCTCGTTCTGCTGGGGAAGCCGGCCGAAGCACCAGCGGGCGGTTGGCTCGTCGAACCGTTCCCGGGCCCATTCCACGACCACCAGGACACCTCCGGGTACCAGTGCCGCGCCCGCCAGGTCCAGCACCTGGCCGAGGTCGGCGACGTGGTGCAGGGAGGTGCACGCCACGAGCGCGTCGGCAGGCTCCGGCATGTCATAGCGCTCGAACTCGATCTGGCAGTAGCCGGGCCTCTCCGGTGCTTCAGGATCGATGCCAGTAGCGCTGTACCCGCCAGCGTGGAGCAGCGGGACGAAGCCGCCCAGCGGTCCGCACCCGATCTCCACCACCCTGGCCGGCGGAGCCGGCAGCTGGGCGCGGACGAAAGGCCACACCGCGGCGAGCCATCGTTCATCGGGTGTCACAGGCCCACAGCCTACGTCGCGCGCGCCGGCCAGCCAGATCCTCAAAGAAAGCCGCAAGCTGCCCGAGAAGCCGCAGCTCCTGCGGGATGTGGGGACCGAGCCGCGAGGCGCTTCGTCATAGCCCCCGGCTCAGCCGGGAAGGATTGGAGGGATGTCCTTGGGTCCTATGGCTCGCCATCACTCTCCGGTCGGGCCGCCGGCGAGTTCGCTGACGATGTCGAGATGACCGACGTGGCGCGCATACTCCTGGAGCAGGTGGAACAAGATCCGCTCCAGCGCCGGAGGATCGGCGCCCTCCCACCGCTCCCCAGGCTGGCCGATGTCAGCCAGATCGTGGGACTCCACAATGGCCCTGGTGCGGGCGGCCTGCTCCGACAGCGCCGCTATCAGCCCGGTGAGGCTCTCGTCCGGCGCGACGTACCAGCGGCCGTCCCGCCTATCGCCCCACGGGTCAGGGACATCGCGGCCTTCGAAACCCCACTCCAGCCAGCGCATCTCGACGTAGGTGAGATGTTCGAGCAACTCGATCGGTTCCCAGCCTGAGGGCAGCCGACTGCCGCGTACCTCGCTGCTGGGCATGCCCTCAAGCTTGCTCACCAGCTGGGAGCGGAAATAGTCGAGGTAGCCGAGGAAGACCTGGGCGCGCGACGAGACGGGCGTGGTGGGTTCAGGGAACGGAATGCTCACGACGCAAGCCTGCACCACGTCGCCGTGGCGTGACATGGCAGGCCGCCGCCGACCGCCACTATCCGTACGTGGGGCGCTGTGGCCAGCCGGGCGGGGAGTCCTCCCAGTCCTCCTGCCGGCCGTACGGGGTCAGGTCGAGGATGCTGTTGGCGAAGACGAGCCGGTCCACGCCACGGGAGGTGGTGTTGTACGTCCGGTAGACGTCCTCGCCGTCGCGCAGGAACACGCTCAGCATGAAGCCGCGACCGGCGCCGCAGTCGTCCGCGAATGACGTGCCGCGCGACGACACGAACGGCACCGTCCAGCCCATCCGCGCCTTGTACGCCTCGATCTGGGCGAGCGGCATGTTCGACACGGTCACCCACGTGACGCCGCGGCCACGAGCGGGCTTCCCTTCGACCCAACTGAAAGCAGTACGGTACGAGTGTGGCGACTATCGACGACGCGGCCCTGATGGCCTCGGAACTGCCCGAGGTTACAGAAGATGAACGTCACGGCAACCGAACGTGGTTCGTCGCTCGTAAGTCATTCGCGTGGGAACGGCCGTTCAGCAAGGCGGATCTCAAGCGGTTCGGCGACGAGACCCCGCCAGATGGACCTATCCTGGCTGTTCGCGTCGAGGATCTCGGCGAGAAAGAGGCTGTGCTCGCCGCGCATCCGGAAATTTTCTTTACGATTCCCCACTTCGACGGATATTCCGCCGTACTCATACAGTTGCAGCGAGTTTCCGTGAAGGCGCTGCGGGACGCGATTACCGACGGCTGGTTGGCATGCGCGCCGCCGAACCTCGCGGACCAATACCTCAAACGCTAAACGTTATCCCTCCCCCATAACGGTCCGCATCGCGGTCGGTGCCGCCACCACCGTCACTGACCAGGTGCGCGGGTCCCCGGGACGTCGAATTTGTACGCCAGCCCGGCCTGCGGCCGGAGCACATGGAGCGGGCCGGTGCCCGTCCAGTAGGCCACCTGGAGAAAAAGCCCATCGGTGGCCACGAGCCACAGTCCCGAGCCATCGGCGGCCCAGCGGGCGGAGACGACGTCGCTGGAGCCGGCCGGGAAGGCTCCGGGCACGGCGGGAAGCCCGGCGAGCGGTATCGGCCCGCCCGGAACCCGGATCAGCGTGCGGGCGCTGATGTCCGCGACGTAGACGTATGTGCCGGTGGCCGCGCCCTGATGATCGATGGTGTCCAGGGCCAGGGCGAAGCGCTGGCCGGCCGGATCGAAGTCCGCCGTATCGGCGGAATCGAGGGCGGTATGCGGCGGCAAGGTGATCTGCGTGCCCGGACCGCCCCGCACATCGGTGACGTGCAGTGGGCAGCGGAGCGTACAGGACGCGGCCTGCCAGGCCACATGGTCCGCGTCGGCCCCGGCGATGATCGCGTTCTCCGGGATGCCGGCCGGTTCGGTGCGGCCGGTCACTGGATTGATGAGCGTTACCTTCGCGAAGGGACCCTGAACGAGCAGGCCGCGGACTGTCGCGGCCACGAGTACCCGGCTGTGCAGGCTGCGGGGACCGGACAGGCGGTGGCCGGCCTCGTCGACCAGCCAGGCTGGGCTGCCGGTGGGCCCGTTGCCCCAGGGCGGGCCCGCCTGCTCGACCCAGATGCTGCGATGATCCGGCGCCAGAGCAATGTAGTTCGCCCTGGCGATGATGCGCGCGGCGCCGGCGCCTGCGGCGCCGACCGGGATGAACAGGACATCTCCGATATCCCGGAGACCTGCTGGTCCGTGGCTGGAAATAAGCGCGACGACGCCGCCCGCCGCCGAGGTGATCTGTTGCACCGCCGCGCCAGGGCCGAGCGGATTGCCTGCCCGCTCCGCACCTGGCGATACGCCGGTCAGGGATGCCCGCGCCGGATCTTCGAGATGCAGCAGCCGCAGTCCGCCGCCGCCGAGGAACAGGAAGGTGCTGGGCGCGACCCCCGGCCGCCAGGGCGTCCCGTGAAGCATCGACGGCGCGGCCAGAGCCGCGGACGACACGGATCCCTGCGCCTTATGGTGCGGCGGGCGGCTGGAACCCCCCTGGATCAGGTGGCCCGCGACAACGCCGGCGATGAGCACCGCAACGGTCACGCCGGCGAACCACCGCCAGGGCACCGACCTGCCGCCATCGGGATCACGTCCCCGGCTGATGACGTCGGCGACCGGCCCATCAGGCACAACGCCAACCTACCCCGCGCAGCCGATCGGCGCATGATCGACATTTCCGGAACGCTCATAACGCTCTACTCCGGCAGGTGCCGCGACTGTTCGTTCAGGAAGCCGGGCAGCGTGAGGCTGGCCTGGGACCACTTGCCCGGAAGCCCAGCCCGGAAGCCCCGTCATGGAAGCCCGGTCATGGAAGCCGAAGCGTGAAGTCGCAGCATGAAGGCCGTGGCTACAGTATTTTACCTGTCGGAACACTAGGGAATGATGGGTGGGCAGCAGTGGCCGCCCGCAGCGAGAAAGGAGGCCCGGCGATGGACCTGAATCCCTATATCGTCCTCGGCAGCGCGGTCGTGGGACTGCTTGTTGGGCTCACTGGAGCGGGCGGGGGCGCGCTGATGACCCCCATGCTGATCTTGCTGTTCGGCGTGAAGCCGTCGGCCGCCATCTCCAGCGACCTGGTCGCCGCCGTCGTGATGCGGCCCGTCGGCGCGGCGGTGCACCTGCGCAAGGGCACGGTCAACCTGCATCTGGTCGGCTGGATGGTGCTCGGCTCGGTGCCGATGGCGTTCCTCGGCGCGTACCTGCTGCGCCAGTTCGGCAACGGTTCCGCTGCGGAGCAGAACGTCCAGACCGCGCTCGGCGCGGCGCTGCTGACCGGTGCCGCCGCCATGATTCTGCGCTACGTCCTGGACCGGCGGTCGGGCCAGCAGAGGATCGGCGCCATCGCACGCGTAACGGTCCGACCGCTGCCAACGGTCCTGATCGGCATGATCGGCGGCCTGATCGTCGGTATGACCTCGGTCGGCTCTGGCTCGCTAATGATCGTGCTGCTGTTGTTCCTGTACCCGCTGATCAGCGCCGGCCAGCTGGTCGGGACCGACCTGACCCAGGCGGTGCCGCTCACCGCGGCGGCGGCCCTGGGAGCGCTGATCTTCGGCCATGTCCAGTTCGGGGTAACCGCCTCTCTCGTGCTGGGCAGCGTGCCGGCGGTGCTCATCGGCTCGTTCCTGTCGTCGAGGGCGCCAGACCGTTACATCAGGCCGATCATCACCTTCGTGATCTTCGCGTCCGGGCTGAAGTACGTCGGGGTTGGCACCACCGCGCTGGGCTGGACGCTTTGCGCCGTGGCGCTTGCGGGCGGCGGTTACTGGCTGGTCCGCACCCAGCCCTGGCAGAACGGCCAGCGGCCGATCGCCACGGCCGACGACCAGGCGCTCGACTCCCGGGCCGGCCCACCCGCCAGATGACCGCTGAGCTGGCGGCTGAGCTTAGGTTGGCCTGATGGTAGTGATCTACGAGTGGCGGGGTGCTTTCATCAATCACGAGGTCACTATGCTGCACGCCGAGGCCTTCGATAGCACGGTTCATGACGAGCCGGGGTGGAACTGGGTCGAGCTTGTCCACCGGCACAGCCTGGGCTGGGTGGTAGCCCGCGACGGCACTGATCTGGTCGGTTTCGTCAACGTGCTCTGGGATGGCCGGGTCCATGCCTGGCTGCAAGACGTCATGGTTGCCGTTGACACACGACGCAGGGCCACCGGCGATGAGCTGGTCGATCGCGCCTGCCGCGGCGCCAAAGCGGCGGGCTGCGAGTACCTGCACGTGGACTTCGAAGATCACCTAAGCGCGTTCTACTACGGCGCCTGCGGCTTCACGCCGACCAAGGCCGGTTTGCTCGTCTTGAACTAACCCTCGGTCCTCACTGGCCGCTGAGCAGTTCGGCGGCGGCCGCCCAGATTTGGGTTCGGCTGGGGTCTACCTCTTATGAGGGGGCAATGCCGGCGCAACGTCGGCCTAACGGAAGGAACGGACTCATGCGGAAAGTTATTGAATACACACTGGTCTCCGTCGACGGGGTTTTCACAGGACCACAAGTCCTGGGATTCATGGACTACCGGGACGACGCCTATATGCGGGACGGCCTAGGCCAGCTGATGGCGTGCGAGGCGATGTTGATGGGCCGGACGACGTACGAGAGCTTCGCCACGATCTGGCCCGGGAGGATCCACCCGTGGGCCGACAGGCTCAATGCCATCAAGAAGTATGTCTTCTCGTCCACGTTGGAACGAGCCGAGTGGAACAATTCGACCATCTTGCGAGGCGATGTCGCGGCCGAAGTAGCCAAGCTCAAAGAACAGGACGGCGGAGACCTTCTCGTGTACGGCCACGGCATGCTTGCGGAGACCCTCGTCAAGCAGCACCTGCTTGACGTACTCGACGTGTCGATCCATCCCGTCTTCATAGGCTCCGGCAAGACACTCTTCCGCGACGGTCAGACCGCGAACATGAAGCTCGTCTCGACAAAAAGCTTCTCGAAAATCGTGAAGCTCACCTTTGAGCCGCAATACTGACATCACGGGCTGAGACCGGAAGCCACGAGTGAGCGACACAGTCCTGGCAGGTCCTGCGCAAGGTGGCTCGCACGCCGGTGCCTTGACCGCCACGCCGGTCAAGGCACCGGGCGGTGCAGGGCTGGGCAGTGCGGGGCAGCGCCGAAGATCTTGTACCGGTTCCTGCGCCGGTCCGCGGGCGGGCTGAAGGGTTCATTAGGGATGAACCCGAAGCCTGCGCCTGCCCCGGCTGCCTGAACACCGGGTCGGTGGGATCGCGATGATGGAGCGATGAGTCCGCGAGCTTCGGCGGGTCTAATGAGCGCGAGCACGATCCCGGCCGACAGATGGCGCCCGCCTGCACGCGGCGCCACCGTGGATCCTTATGAGGAGATTCCGCCATGACCCATGTCTCTGGCCCTGACTTCCTTGCCCTCCAGGTTCGCGACCTTGACCGCGCAGCGGCCTTCTACCAGCGGGAACTCGGCCTTGAACGTTCTCCAGGCGCACCTCCTGGCGTGGTGGCCTTCCAGACCTCGACCATCCCCTTCGCTGTCCGCGAACCGCTGCCTGGCACCGATCTCGCTGCCGGGCCCGTCGGGCTCGGGGTGTCACTGTCTCTGCGCGCCGACGACGCGCAGGCACTGCACGACCGCCTCAAAGGGCACGGCGTGCCGATCCTCATCGATCCCTTCGACACGCCGTTCGGCCGCACCTTCGTCTTCCAGGACCCCGATGGCTACGCGGTGGCAGTGCACGGCTCCGAACCTGCACCGGCAGCCCCGGCCAACGACTGAGCGGCGGCGGACACTGCCGCAGCAGCGCCCTCGCTTCCGCCCGCCAGGGCAGAATGGCCGCATGGATCTTGGGTTGGGCGACAGGGTTTATCTCGTGACTGGCGGCAGTCGAGGCCTTGGGTTCGCCGCGGCCCAGGCACTCATCGCAGACGGGCCCGCGTCATGATCAGCGCTCCGCGTGAGAGTACGGCCTCAGCGGCTGCGGCACGCCTTGCGCAGGACGCCGCGGCCGGCGCCGCCGCCTGGGTCGCTGCGGATAACGCCGATCCCGCTACCCTAGGCCGGCTGATCGCCGCCGCCCGGAATCGCTTCGGCCGCCTGGACGGCGCGCTGATCAGCGTGGGCGGATCACTAGCAGGGACCGTCGCGACCACAACGGACGAAGCCTGGCGGTCCGCGTTCGAGAGCGTCTTCCTCGGTGCCGTCCGGCTGGCCCGGGTTCTGGCGGCAGATCTGAGCGGTAAAAGCGACGGCGGTCCCGCCGGTTCCCTCACCGGGACCGAGGGCTCCATCGTCTTCGTGCTGGCCTCCTCGGTGCGTGTGCCGCTCGCCGAACTCGCCATCTCCAATGGGTTGTTCCCAGCCCTCGCCGGCGTGGTGAAGATGCTGGCCGACGAACTCGGGCCGGCCGGGATCCGGGTGAACGGGATGCTGCCGGTCAGGATCGCCACCGACAGGGTCCGTGAGTTCGATGCCCGCAAGGGCGATCCCGATGAGGAACGCGCCCGCCAGTCTGAGCACATCCCGCTGCGCAGGTACGGCGAGCCCGTCGAGTTCGGGCGAGCTGCCGCATTCCTGCTCTCCCCCGCCGCGTCCTTCACCACGGGCGCGATGATCCCGGTTGATGGCGGTGCCATCCGCTCGATCTGAGCACGCGCTCCTGGACCGCCGCGAGGACCACGGTGCCAGGCAAAACCCGGTCCCGCGCCCACAGCACCGGACCAGGACGCCCTGAGACCGCATCGGGCCTGCCCGCCACGACCCATTCCCGGTGAGCTGCCGTCTGATCAACTCTGCCAAGCGCGTCGTTGGCTATAACTGCCAGAGTGACTTCTCTTCCGACACTCGTTGTCGTCAGCGGTCCGATGGGGTCAGGCAAGACGACGCTGGCCCACAACATCGCGCATGCGGTGGGGTGCCCGGCGATCTGCCGGGACGAGATCAAGGAAGGGATGGTGCATGCCACCCCGGGATTCGTGCCAGGGCCGGGCGATGAGTTGACCATGCGGACGTTGCCGGTCTTCTTCGGTGTGCTGGAGTTGCTGCTGAGAGCCGGGGTGACGACCGTGGCAGAGGCGGCATTCCAGGACCGGCTATGGCGCCCTGGGCTTGAACCGCTCCGGAATCTTGCCCAGCTCCGCATCGTGCACTGCATGGTAGACACTGATGTGGCGTTTGAGCGGAGCCTGCGACGCAGAGAGAAAAATCCGTTGCGCCTGGCGCACGCGGACCCTGGACCGAACGACGCGGCGGAGCACACCCTGGGTCACAACGCGTTCGACCGGGTTTCGGTGGAGGCTCCCTGGATCGAGATCGACACCACGGACGGCTATAGACCTGGGCTCAAGGAGATCGTAGCCTTCGTCAATGGCAAGGGCTGAGGCCCGGCCTATCACCTAAGGGGCGCTTATATGGTTAGGTTTCTTGTCTTGTACAACAAGCCTTCGAATATGGAGGAGTTCGAGCAGCATTATCGGGAGGTGCATATTCCGCTGGCCAAGGAGCTTCCCGATCTTCGCCGTTACACACTTAGCCGGCATATGACACCCATCCAAGGCGGAGAGCCGTTCTACTTGGTTGCCGAGCTGGACTGGGACGAAATGGATCTTCTCAAGCAAGCATTCGCCTCGCCACAGGGTAAGGCGACAGCGCGTGACGTAGCCAATCTCGCTCAATGGAGTCCGGGCATTCGCAGCATGATCTACGAGCTCGAAGAAGCCTAGAGGCCGTTCCGACCCGGTTACATAGTGACGTGACGTTCCCGGCTCATTTCGCCCCAGCGGCTACGGTCATAATCGGTGAACGGGCGCTCCAGGTCATCGAGTGCGTCAACACTTGAGCGCAGCGCCGTCCGGCGCCGCGGTATGCAAACGCTCGTGACAGTGCGGATGCTCCCATGCCTCAGCGATCAGTGTTCGGCTGTCACCGTCAGCCCGATAAAGGCGAACAAGAACAGCACGATGAATCCGCCATAATAGGTGAGAAAAGCGGCCGCCAGCGCGGGGGACACAATGATCACAACTGCGCCCCACGCGACTACCTTCTTGTTAATCGGTTTCCA
>DASWFT010000334.1:0-27387 GCA_036394075.1 Streptosporangiaceae bacterium | reverse complement strand
ATCGGCCCCGCACCATGGCGGGAGCTGACGGCGGGGCTGCGGAGCCGGTTCGAAGGCCGCGATGTACGGCGCAGCGAGGCGGAGGCCTTCCTCGGGCCTGCCAGCCTGGTCGTGAACAGCAGGGTTTTGTGTTACGCCGCCGGGGACCCTTCCGCCGGATGGGTGTTCCTTGACTGCTGGGCCGAGCGCACTAGGGTCTACCAACCTGAACGTGGCGCCTACGAGACGGCCACCGACACCGACCCCCTGATCCGCTGTGTCCGGGCTTCGGCCAGCGAATTCGAGGCCGGGCTGATCCTCACCCGGTACGGAAAGGTGCTCCGCTGGAGGCCAGGCTGGTGGATCCACCACCCTGACCCCTACGCGTCAGCGCAAACCCAGGCGATCGCCAGCCAGCTCCGCGAGATCCACGCTGCAGACCCCTCCCAGTCCCTCCAGCGGGAACCGCCACTCCACGATGACCACTCCTGAGAAACGTCCGGATCTACCGCTGAGGGCACCATCTGTTGATCGAATTTAGATATTTCCTGGGCGACTCTCGGCCATGACATTGGCCATTCAACGTGTCTAAGCCGCCAGCCTGCCTGGCCTCTTCGCCCGAGACCGATGGCGGGTGACTCGTACGTCACCGTCCTGTAATGTGCGGTTCAGCGAAAGGTCATCTGCGTTGCACCCGCTGGCCAACGCGGGCCAATACGGTCACTCCGTCAGCACGTGGTTTCCGGGCAAGTCCCCTGCTTGCGGACGCCGTTCGGAACGAACGAAGGACGAACCTTATGAGGCTTAACCGGATTGCCGTGGGCGCGATGGCGCTCGCGGGGGCCGCATGGATGCTCGCGCCGATCGCCAGCTCGGCGGCCGCCGAGCACACCGGGCACTCCGCCGTTCCGGGCTACCGGCACATCGTCGAGATCATGATGGAGAACAGCAGTTACTCGACGATCATCGGCAACACTCTCGCCCCGAACATCAACACGCTGGCAGGCAAGTACGGCCTGGCCACGAGCTACTACGGCGTAACCCACCCGAGCGAGCCGAACTACATGGCGAACATTGCCGGAAGCTACTTCGGTGTCCAGGATGACAACCAGTTCTACTGCACGCCGGCCCTCGCCAGCACCGACCCGTACTGCGGTGGGACCACGGTCAACCACACCGTGTCGGCGCTGACCCTGGCGGACCAGCTCACCGCCGCCGACAAGACGTGGAAGGGCTACTTCCAGAGCCTTCCGCCGGTTCCGTCCACGGGTCTGATCACGAGCGGCCCGAACGCGAACGGGCCGTACACGTTCAAGTACCCGAGCAACAGCAACGCCCTGTACGCCTCCAAGCACAACCCGTTCGTAAACTTCACGGGAACGCAGGGCGCGCTGTCCAACATGGTTCCGGACACGCAGCTGGCCACGGACTTGGCCCACGGCAAGCTGCCGAACTTCAGCCTCGTTGTGCCCGACCAGTGCCACGACATGCACGGCACCGGCTCGTGCCCGGACACCAACGGGCTGATCTCGGCGGGTGACACCTACGTGGGCAACGTCGTGAACGAGATCATGGCCTCGAAGATGTGGCGCGAGGGCCGCAACGCCATCGTGGTTACCTGGGACGAGGACGACTTCTCCGACGCGGGCCAGCCGGGGACCGGCTGCTGCGGCTCTACCGTGGGCGGCGGTCACGTGGCCACCATCGTGATCACGAACAAGACCGAGCACCCGATCCAGGACAGCACCCCGTACAACCACTACTCGCTGCTGCTCAGCTTCGAGGATGCTTTCCGGCTGCCGTGCCTGGCGGGCGCGTGCGACGCCGTGCACGGCGTGAAGCCGATGACGCCGCTGTTCCGCCCCAGGGACTAACGGAACTAGGGCATTTTGCAGGGCCGGCTCCCGGCCAGGTGGCGGGGAGCCGGCCCTTCCCATTCGCCAAATCCGGGGCGCGACGCCTCGGAGCCAATCGTGTGCCGAACCGCAGGCACCCAGCGGCCTCTTGCGTGCGCCCTTGGCGTCCCCGAGACTGGGCCTGTGCCGTCCCTAACTAGCCGTGCGGCGGCTGGCATGTACAAGACGATCCCTGCCCTCCCGGTCCGCGACGTGGGCGCTGCGGTGACGCACTACCGCGACAGGTTCGGGTTCGAAGCACCACACGTGGCTGATGACTTCGCGATCCTCACTCGCGACGACGTGGTGCTTCACCTGTGGGGCGCGACCGACGAGGAGTGGCGCTCGCGAGAGGACCTGACAGCGCGACCGATCTGCTCGGGCGCTGAGTCGTTCCTGGCCGGAACGGCCAGCTGCCGCATAGAGACTGCGGACGTTGATGCGTTGTTCCGTGAGTTGCAGACCCGGGGTGTGCTCCACGATGTCTCACAAAGCGGACCGTGCGTGACGGACTTCGGTACCCGCGAGTTCGCCGCCGTCGACCTGGACGGCAACCTGCTCACCTTCTTCCGCAGGGAACAGGCCACGGCAACGCGTTGAATCTGCCTCTCGATGCGAACTAACGGCAGCTTGGTCGATGGCGGTCGCAGCCATCGGATGTCGGCCCGGTTGCTGCACAGTCGTGGTGCACCTTCGCAACCTTGACGCTTAAGTGTCAACGTGCGGGACCGCTGGGGACTATCAGCTTGGGAATGAGGGCATTGCTGTTCGCGGCGATGAAGGTCACCCGCTACGGGTGGCCCGCGGAAAGCTGCGTAGGGGCATCGTCGAGACAGGTCTGCAGAATCGACCTGCTGGGAGCCTGCGGTGACACCGATCTACTACGAGGTCCGCGTGGCTCGGATCCTCCCGCCCGAGGCGTTATTTTGACTTCGAGTCGCCCACCGTCGCCGTGCAGTCGGCCGAAACTATCGTGCATGGCCCCGTTCCAGGATCAGGCGGCATTGTCCGGGCTACTCGCCAGGCTTGAGGCATCCGGCGTAGAGATCGTGAACGTGCCTCGTGTACATGATCAGGATTCCGCGGCGTCATAGGCGCGCAGCTCGGGGGTTGTCGGGCGACCGCTGATGTCACGTGTTGGGAGGCTGGCTTGTTCTTCTTCGCGCTTTCCAGCGTGCTGCTGGCCGTGGTGCTGCTGACGGTGATCGTCGGTGCAGCCGGCGGCGGTCTGCTGGTGGGCCGTTCGCTGCGTGAGAGCCGGGAGAGCGTCAGCGAGTCCTTCGGCGTTCTTCAAGCCGCACTACTCGGCTTCATGGCTCTGATCCTGGCCTTCGCCCTTTCCCTGGCAGTCGGCCGGTACGATACCCGCCGAGCGGAAGTGGTCAACGACGCCAACGCCATCGGGACCGCGTACTTGCGCGCGCAGACCCTGCCCGAACCAATGCGCAGTCGGTCACTGTCGCTGATCATGCGTTACACCGACGTCGAGCTTCATCTGTCTCATGCCGTGCCCGGCAGCGGCGCCGCCAACCAAACGGTCGCCGAAGGATCCGCGCTGCAACGCCAACTGTGGAGCCTCGCCGCGCAAGCGGTGCAGCAACAACCCGTCGCGACCGCGCCACGGCTCTACGAGGAGAGCCTCAACGACATGATCGACGAACAGACCGTGCGCGTGGCCGGGCTCAGCAACCGGGTCCCGACCGAGGTGCTGCTGCTCGAGATCATCGGCGCCGCCATCGCGCTGGCACTTCTCGGGCTTCATGTCGGCGTCCTTGGCCGCGGCATGGTCGCCGTGCTCCTGGCCGCGGCGCTGGTCTCGATGCTGCTGTACGTCACCTTCGACCTGGATCGCCCGACCCGTGGACTGATCCAAGTGCCAGACACCCCCATCGCCCAGCTCCGCGCCTCCATGAAGCTGCCACCCGCCGTCGGCAATCACCCATGACGTTACTCATCGCGGGCTGGCCCCCCTTTCTCTGGCGGGGCGGTGGTGGCCCGGCCGCCTAGGAGGGCAGGGGAGGCTGGGTGGCGGCGACTCTCAGCGACCCGTTGGTATGGAGCCGCGTGTCAGCCGGTCGTCCAGGGCCGGAGCTTGCCGGGGTTGCGTACGGCCCAGATGTGGGTGATCCGGTCGCCTGCGAGGTGGAACGCGAACACCGTCACGGTGACGCCGTCTTGCTGGGCCACCAGGCCGGGCTGGCCGTTGACCGTGCGCTCCAGGAACGTCACGTTGCCGGGCGCCCGGCCGGCGAGTTCGGCCAGGTAGCGGGCGATCTGCTCGCCGCCTTCGATGGGGCGGAGCGCGGCGGGGGCGAGACCGCCGCCGTCGGCGGTCACCGTGGCGCCGGGGTCCAGGAGGCCGACGAGGGCGTCGATGTCCCCCGCTTCCCAGGCTTTTTTGAAGTCCCGGACGAGGCCGGCCTGCCGGGCGGCCGGGGTCACGGGAGCCTGGGAGGCGCGGATGCGGCGGCGGGCTGAGGAGGCCAGCTGGCGGCATGCCGCCGGGGTACGGCCGACGATCTCGGCTACCTCCGCGAAGGAGTAGCGGAAGACATCGTGCAGGATGAACGCGACGCGCTGGGCCGGGGTCATCGATTCGAGCACGACCAGGAAGGCCATGCCGACCGACTCATCGAGGGTGACCTGGTCGGCCGGATCCACGGTGCTGCCGCCCGGCCGCCCGGTGGTCCACTCCGCGGGTTCGGGCAGCGGCTCGGGGATCCATTCGCCCACGTAACGCTCCCGCCGGGCCCGGGCCGAGCCGAGCAGGTCGAGGCAGATGCGGCTGGCGACCGTGGTCAGCCAGCCGCCGGGGGATCCGATGGCGTCCTGCTGCTGCCGGGACATGGCGTACCAGCGGGCGTAGGTCTCCTGGACGGCATCTTCAGCCTCGGCGAGGGAGCCCAGGAGCCGGTACGCGAGATTGATCAGCTGGCGCCGCTCGCTCATGATCGCGCCCAGGCCGGGATCGGGCCGGCCGCCTCCTGGCCCAGATCGGGTGCTCATGGTGCCCGCCGCCTCCCTTGATCGGATCTGCCCTCACCCGTTCGACGAGACACCGCACCGGAATGTGAGGCGGGCGCGTCGCCTGACATTCCGGGGGGCTGTGTCGTCGTACTGCTGAGAAGAACACACCATCCAGAGAACAGGAAGCTCAGCGGCATGATGACCGGCTCATCCGCCCAGCGATCGCGCCTGGCCCGGCGAGCGACCCGCGACGTGTTCGACCACCCGTACGCCTACGCCGCCCGCCGCGGCGTCCGCACCACTGCCCGCGCCGCGTAGCCGCGGCACCACATCCATGGAGGAAGCCATGAACTCCGCCCCCGCGACCGTCGCGATCCCGGGCTACCTGGCCGGCACTTGGAAGGCCGACCCGGTGCACTCCGAGATCGCCTTCTCTGTCCGGCACCTCATGGTCAGCAAGGTGCGCGGCCGGTTCACCAGCTACGACGTCACGATCGTCACCAGCGAGGACCCACGGGGCTCGTCGGTTGCCGCGACAATCGACCTCGCGTCCATCGACACCGGCAGCGAACCGCGTGACAACCACCTCCGCTCCGCCGACTACTTCGAGGTCGAGAAGTACCCGACGATGAGCTACTGCTCCACCGGCATTCGCCGGACCGACGACGGCTGGGTCATCGACGGTGAGCTGACGTTGCACGGCGTCACCCGGCAGGTGCCGCTGACCGGCGAGGTGAACGGGTTCGGCCCGGACCTGTGGGGCGGGCAGAGGGCCGGCTTCTCCGCGACCGCGCAGGTCAACCGGCGCGACTTCGGCATCGACATCAGCATTCCGATGGACGGCGGTGGAATCGCGGTCGGCGACAAGGTGTCGATCAGCCTCGAGATCGAGGCCGTCCTCCAGAAGTGACCCGACCCGGGCGGGCTGCCGCACACCGGCAGCCAAGTCCCCCGCCCTGAGCAGCGATAATCACCCGAATGTTCATGTCGACCCGAGGAGAAGCCACATGTCAACAGCTAACAAAGCGACGTTCAGCCGCTTCCATGACGCCGTGAACACCGGCGATGCGAAGGTCATCTCGAAGACGATCGACGAGGTCGTCGAGCCGGACGTGCTGTTCCACGCGCCAGTGCCGACTGGCGCGACGGGGGCGCAGGCGCTCAAGCAAGTGTGGGCGGTGCTCCTTCGCGCGTTCCCCGACCTTCACGTTGCGGTCGAGGATGTGATCGCGGAGGGGGACAAGGTCGTCGCCAGGAACACGGTTACCGGGACCCACCAGGGCGAGTACAGGGGCCTCCCACCAACCGGCAAATCCGTCACCTACAGCGAGATCTTCGTCGTCCGCTTCGCCAGCAGCCGAATCGCCGAGATCTGGGGGGTCGTCGACGTCCTCTCACAGATGAAACAGCTCGGCATGATTCCCGCCTAGCGAAGCCCCGTTCACCCGCCATGAGCACGATCTTCGTCAGCGAAGCGACCGGCAAGGTAGGCCGTCATGTCGTGTCGGGATTGCGTGAGCGCGGCGAGCACGTGCGCGCGCTCGTCTGCGACCCGCGGGGGGCCAGCCTCCCTGACGGCACGAAACTGGTGTCGGGCAACATCCGTGAGCCACCCAGGTTCGCCGGTCACCTCGACGAGGTTGGCGCACTGTTCCTGGCGTGGCCCTTCCTCACCGCCGACGGCGCAGACAGCGCCGTGCAGTCGCTCGCGAGCCGGGCGCAAACAGAGACGACGATCATCTCACGTTGCCTTCGCTCTGTCATGACACGGAAGTCCGCGGGCAGGTGAGATGCCGCCCCGGCCACCAGAACTGCATCAACACACGAGGAGACTAGGCGATGAAGGCCATCCGCATCCACGAACCAACCGGCATCAATGGGCTTGTCTACGAAGAGGTGCCCGATGCCACGCCCGGGCTCTGCGACGTGCTGGTCAAGGTCGCCGCGTGCGGCATCACGCACAACGAGCTGGACTGGCCTATCTGGACCTGCCGGGCCGGTCATCAGCGGACCTCGATCATCCCCGGCCACGAGGTGTCGGGGGTCGTCGCCGTGCTGGGATACGGGACGGCCGGAATCGCCGTCGGCGACGAGGTGTTCGGGCTGACCGACCAGTTCCGTGACGGGGCGGCTGCCGAGTACGTCGCCGTGGAGGCCCGTAACGTGGCCCCGAAGCCGCAGACCGCGGACCACGTCCACGCCGCGGCGGTGCCGCGGGCCGGCCTGACGGCATGGCAGGCCCTGTTCGACCACGGAAAGCTGGCCAAGGGACAGACGGTGGTCATCCACGGCGCGGGCGGCGCGGTCGGGTCGACGGCTGTCCAGCTTGCCCGCTGGGCCGGCGCCCAGGTGATCGGGACCGGGCGTAGCCGGGCCCGGCCGCTGGCCACCGAGCTGGGCGCCGACCGCTTCATCGCGCTGGACGGCGACCGCCTCGAGGACGCTGCCGGCCAGGCCGACCTGGTATTGGACACGATCGGCGGCGAGGTGCTCGCCCGCTCACCCGCCCTCCTGCGGCCCGGAGGAACGCTGGTCACGATCAAGGCCGCCGCGCAGCCACCCGCCAGCCGGGACGACATCAGGAAGGTCGTCTTCGTCCAGGAGTCCAGCCGCGCTCAGCTGACCGAACTCGCCCGCCTGGTCGACGAGGGGCACCTCCGCCCCCAGGTCGGCGCGGTATACCCGCTCGCGCAAGCAGCCAAGGCATACAGCGCGAAAGCCGCCGGCGGCATCCCCGGCAGGATCGTCCTCCAGCCCTGATCCACGAGCTGCCCGGCCGGCGTCGATCGAGGCTCGCGACCGCGACGAGCTGATCGCCATGATCGAGAGAACGCGTAGCCACCCAGGCCCCCATCGTGAGCCGCACGCGCAGACAGACCTGATCTACATCAGCGAATCGTCGATCAACATCAGCCATCGGCCCGCGCAGATCGGTGGCTACTCGCGCACGGAAGCCATGCCGTCGGTCACGCTCCGTGGACAGATGCTGGTCTGAGTGCAGCAGAATTCCTGTCGCCGCGTGGGTTAGGACCGCGTAGATCTCCCGCGGATCGTTGATGGTGCGGGTGGCGTGCGCCAGCCCGCGCAATGCTTGCTGTGCCTCCGCGGCGTCTGCTACGGGGTCCTGGAACGTGGGCACTTGAGCCTCCTGCCGACATGAGTAGTCGACATGCAGGTATGAAACGACGCCCGGAGGTTAGTCGGGCGGCTCAGCCAGCCGCTCCAGTCGGGTCCAACTGGCCCAGCCACGCTCGCGCATCAGGTCCAGCAGCCGCTCCGCCCGCGGGTCGGACTCGACGGCAAATGCGTCCAGAAGATCAAACGGTAGATCGTCGTGCGCCACCTCGCCGAGGTTGATCTCGCCGGAGGTGTATGCCTGCTCGGCCAGGCCGGCCATGATGTCGGCGGCTTCCTCCAGACGCGGGTCGTCGTCGCCTGCGTCGCTTTCGAAGATCTCCGACAGGACCCGATAGAGCCGAACGAGTTGCGGGTCATCGAGCTGCGCGAGTCCCCCGGCAATAAACTCGCGGATGCGATCGGGCCAGCGAGCCGCAACCAGGATCCACCCGTCCCGCTCACCCTCCACCATCCGCTCCGACGCCCCGATCTCCCGAAGCCGATCGAGATAGGAGATCACCTCCGGCGGGAGCGCCAGACTGTCCCCGGCAGTGAGCTGCGCGATCTGCTTGCGGCTGGTCTCAAGCCGTTCGATCTCGTCGCGCAGGTGGCTGTCGATCCTTTGGACCGCTTCGGCAAAGGTCGATGCGTCGGCTTCGAGCATCTGACCGATCTGGGACAGCGGCACGCCAGCGTTGGCGAGGGTGCGGATCTTGATGAGGGACACGACTGCCGTTGCGCCATACCGCCGGTAACCCGAAGCATCCCGCTCCGGCTCGGGCAGTAGTCCGATCTGGTGATAGTGCCGCACCGCCCGCACCGTGACGCCGGCATACGCCGCCAGTTGACCGATCGTCAGCATGCTCTGATCCTGCCCTCAACTCGCCCAGACCCGGTCGACGCCGGCTCAGGAGATCCTGCGGCGGTAGGAGATGTTGGCGAAGATGTAGGCAACGATGAGGATGCCGACGCACCAGGCGAGGGCGGTCCAGATGGCGGTGCCGGCCGGTTGCTGTGTGAGCAGGTCGCGGATCGTGTTGACGATGGAGGTCACCGGCTGGTGTTCGGCGAAGGCGCGCACCGGGCCGGGCATGGTGTCGGTGAGCACGAAGGCCGAGCTGATGAACGGCAGGAAGATGAGCGGGTAGGAGAACGCGCCCACGCCGTCCACGCTCTTCGCGGTGAGGCCGGGGATGACAGCGATCCATGTCAATGCCAGGGTGAACAGGATGAGGATGCCGGCGACCGCGAGCCAGGCCAGCACTCCAGCGCCCGAGCGGAAGCCCATGCCGACGGCGACGCCGACGACGACCACGAGCGAGATCACATTGGCGGCCAGCGAGGTCAGCACGTGCGCCCACAGCACGCCCGATCGGGCGATCGGCATGGACTGGAATCGCTCGAAGATCCCGCCCTGCATGTCCGTGAAGAGCCGCAATGCGGTGTAGGAGATGCCCGACGCGATAGTGATGAGCAGGATGCCGGGAAGCATGTAGTTCACATACGAGACCGTCCCGTGTTTGATCGCGCCGCCGAACACGTAGACGAACAGCAGCATGATGGCGATCGGTGTGATCGCGGTCGTGATGATGGTGTCCAGGCTGCGTGTGACGTGGCGCATGGTCCGTCCTGTGAGGACGGCGGTGTCGCCCAAGAAATGCGTGGCCATTGTTGTTCCTTACTTCTTGTTCGACCTGGTCTTGCGGTCTTGGCTGCCCCTATCGGCGTCGCTGTCCTTGTCGTCTTCGCCGGCGTCGCCGACGACCGCGAAGAAGACGTCTTCGAGGGAGGGCTGCTTCTCGACGTATTCGACCTTGGCGGGCGGCAGCAGCTGTTTGAGCTCGGCCAGGGTGCCGTTGACGATGATCCGACCCTGGTGGAGGATCGCGATCCGGTCGGCAAGCTGTTCGGCCTCGTCCAGGTACTGAGTGGTGAGCAGCACGGTCGTGCCGCCCTCGGCGAGCTCCTTGACGGCCTGCCACACCTCGATGCGCGCCTCCGGGTCCAGCCCGGCCGTCGGCTCGTCGAGGAAGATGACCGGCGGATTCCCGATGAGACTCATCGCGATGTCCAGACGGCGGCGCATGCCACCGGAGTACGTCGCTACCCTCCGGGTGCCCGCCTCGGTCAGCGAGAAGCGCCTCAGTAGGTCATCCGCGATCGCGCCCGGGTCCTTGAGGTGCCTCAGCCTGGCGACCAGGACGAGGTTCTCCCGCCCGCTGAGGATCTCGTCGACCGCCGCGAACTGCCCGGTGAGACTGATGGACTCGCGTACGTCGGCGGCCTGCGTCGCGACATCGAAGCCGCTGACTCGGGCAGTCCCTGTGTCGGCCCTGAGCAGCGTGGACAGGATCTTCACCACCGTGGTCTTGCCCGCCCCGTTCGAGCCGAGCAGGGCGAAGATGCTGCCCCGCGCCACCTCGAAGTCCACACCGCGCAGCACACGCAGCTCCTTGTACGACTTCTCCAGGCCCTGCAGGTGGAGCGCAGGCCCCTGGACCTGATTGGTTGTTGGAGGGATGCTCATGACCGCCAGCATGGAGGGTTGACGCAGCGTCAAGGTCAAGTCCGCAGGGCAGATTCGATTCGTCCACTCAAATGGAAGCTACGGCCCGACGCCCGACGAGAGTGGCTGACTCTTGTCAGACGCATCGACAACGTGGGAGGGCGGCGGCGGAGAACACCTGGGCCTGCTGGCCCCAGAGCCGACGCGTCTCACACGATGCCTGGATGGCTGCTTGCTCAATGCCGGCGACAGCGCGTTCCAGTTCGTCGGGGTCTTGGGCGCTGACGGCAATGAGTCCAGTGGTGCGCAGGATGCCGTGGCCCGCGGTCACCAACCGGTGTCTATCCCTTGGAATTACTCATTCAGGCAGGCGCAGTCCTGCGATGACGAGTTCGACCATGCGACGCGCGTCGTAGCGGGGGTTGTTGTCCGCGCCGATACAGAGATTGCCGACGCCACGCAGCAGTTCGTAGGCATCCATGTCGGGGAGAATCTCGCCCGCCGTGGCAGCAGCGTCGAGCAGCTGGGCGCACACGGGGACGAGGCGGTCGAGGAAATAGGCGTGCAGAGTCTCGAAGGCGGCATCGTCGGACTGCAACGCCTCGGCGAGGCCGTGCTTGGTGACCAGGAAGTCGACGAAAAGGTTGATCCAACGCGCCAGGGCGGCGTGCGGTGTGCTGCTGTTCGCCAGCAGTATCGGACCGGCCTCAGCGCATGCCTCGACCTGGTGTCGGTAGACGGCGACGATGAGATCGGCTCGCGTCGGGAGGAAATCACCACCAGCCGCTCGACATTCATGCCGCAACGCTTCGACACCGCCATCCCCTCCAACCGGGCCAGGCTCGATGCCGTCGAGCAGCTGGCCAAAGTCGCCGACGAGGCCGACCTGACCATGATCCAGCTCGCGCTCGGATTCGTCACCGCGCACCCCGCCGTACCAGCGCGATCATCGGCCCCCGCCTGTGGACCACTTGCACTCTCAGCTCGCCGCCGCAGACACCGTGCTCTCCGCCGACGTGCTCGACGCGATCGACGCGATCGTCGCTCCCGGCGTCGACCTCGCCGCACACGAGAAGAACGACACGCCGCCCGCCCTGCTTGACGCGGCGCAGCGACGTCGCTGATCGCTCGTCACGTCTGTCACCAGGCAGCAGGCGGGCAGTAGCTTGCGCACCCCCCGCCGCCTGACGCGCCGCAAGGCCAGGCCTTCAAAGGCTCTCGTGGTGGATGATCTTGATCGAGTAAGTGGAGAATCTCTCCGCTTCTGAATCGACGCGTATCCCACCCCCGTGTTGAAAGGACGAACGGACCCATGCCGCAAACACTCCGGCCTCGTTTCGGGATCATGACCGCCCCATCACAGGTCGACTACCACGACGTCCTGCGGGTCTGGCGCGAGGCGGACACAATCCCGGAGATCGAGCATGCGTGGCTGTTCGATCACCTCATGCCGATCGGCGGCGACCCGAGCGGACCGACCTACTGACCGTCATCGACTGGCGATGTAGCTGCAATGTACCTGGCATCGACCTCGCGCAGGCCTGCACCGGCCCGGCTGGAAAGTTCCTTCCGCTCAGGGTTTGAAGAAGAAGATTCTGCGCCATAGCCTGCAGATTGCAGGAGTTGTTGCTGATCTGATGGGAAGCACTCATGGCGCACGACGATGTCCGGGAGCGCTTGGCGCGCCATGTGCTAACCGACGGGTTCCATCTCATCCTGGACCTGCCCCGCAGCCGTGGCTCCTGGATCGCCGACGCTGGTGGCGGTGAGCGTTACCTTGACCTGTACTCCTTCTTTGCGTCCGCTCCGCTGGGCATCAACCCGCCAGATGTCACTGGCGATCAAGCCTTCTTGGGCATGCTCGCCGAGGCCGCTGCGAACAAGCCGACGAATCCTGACATCTATACGGCGCACTACGCAGATTTCGCGGACACCTTCGCCCGGGTGCTCGGCGATCCGGCGCTGCCCCACCTGTTCTTTATCGAGGGCGGCGCGCTCGCTGTGGAGAACGCGCTCAAGTGCGCGTTCGACTGGAAGAGCCGGCACAACGAGATGCAGGGCCGGTCACCGCAGCTGGGAACCAAGGTGCTCCATCTGACCCGCGCGTTCCATGGGCGCAGCGGGTACACGCTCTCGCTCACCAACACCGACCCGGTGAAGACCGACCGTTTTCCCAAGTTCGACTGGCCTCGCATCGAGGTGCCAGCGATCACCTTCCCACTCGGTGAGCATCTCCAGGAGGTGGTGGCGGGTGAACAGCGCGCGCTGCGCCAGGCCGAGGCGGCATTCGGCGACCACCCGGACGACATCGCCTGCTTCATCGCCGAGCCGATTCAGGGTGAGGGCGGGGACAATCACATGCGCCCGGAATTCCTCCAGGCGATGCAGCGGCTGTGCCAGGACAACGAGGCACTGTTCGTCCTCGACGAGGTACAGACTGGAGTTGGGCTGACTGGCACGCCGTGGGCCTACCAGCAGCTTGGCCTGGCGCCGGACATCGTGGCCTTCGGCAAGAAGGTGCAGCTCGGCGGGATCATGGCCGGGCGCAGGGTGGACGAGGTTCCCGGCAACGTGTTCACGGTCAGCGGGCGCATCAACTCGACGTGGGGTGGCGGGCTTGCCGATATGGTCCGCTGCCGCCGGCTGCTGGAAGTTATCGAGCGTGACCGGCTGGTGGACCGGGTGGCCTCTGTTGGGTCTTGGTTCCTCGCGGAGCTGCAGGCGCTCGCCAGCCGCTATCCGGATCTAGTGTCGAACGTCCGGGGCCGTGGGCTGATGTGCGCTCTGGACCTGCCGGGCGCCGAAGAGCGGGACGCGTTGGTTACCGCCCTGCGTGACGAGGAGAAGGTCCTTTTGCTGCCGTGCGGTTCAACGTCCATCCGCTTCCGCCCTGCGCTGACCATTGCAGAAGACGACCTGGCCAGAGGGCTCAAGGCACTGGATCGGTGCCTCGCCCGGCTCCCCGTCGTCTCGGCCAGAACTATGAGCCACCGCCAGGGAGAGGGTGAGCATGGCTAGCACTCTTGTTTCGATCATCGACGGCCGCCCAGCCGAGGGTTCGCCGGCCGGTACGGTCAGTTCACCCAACCCGTCCCGCCTCACCGATCTGGTCGCCGAGGTCGAGCTCGCCGACGCCAGCACTTTCGCCGCCGCGTGCGCGGCGGCGAAACGGGCGCAGCAGTTGTGGGCCGGGATCCCAGCGCCCGTCCGCGGCCGGGTGGTCGCCGCGATTGGCCGCATCGTCGAGGCCAACAAGGAGTCCCTGGCCCGCCTGGTCACCCGTGAGCTGGGCAAGCCTTACCGGGAAGCGCTGGGCGAGGTCCAGGAGATCATTGACACTTGCGATTTCTTCCTGGGCGAGGGGCGGCGCCTGTACGGCCAGACCGTTCCGAGCGAAATGCCTGACAAGCAGCTGTTCACCTTCCGGGTCCCGGTCGGGGCGGTGGCGGTTGTGACGGCTGGTAACTTCCCGGTCGCGGTGCCGTCCTGGTACCTCGTCCCGGCGCTGGTAACCGGCAACACCGTGGTATGGAAGCCAGCTGAATACGCGGCTGCCTCGGCCATGGCGCTGTTCGAACTGATCCAGGCCGCCGGGCTGCCCGACGGCGTGCTGAACATCGTGTTCGCAGATGGGGCGACGACTTTCGGAGGCCTGGAGCAGGGGCTGCGGGGCGGCACGATCGACAAGATCGGGTTCACCGGGTCGACCGCGGTGGGCGCACGCATCGGCGAGCTCGCGGGCCGTCACCTCCAGGTGCCGTGCCTGGAGCTCGGGGGCAAGAACCCGATGGTAGTCACGCCCAGCACGGACATCGAGCTGGCCGTGGAAGGGGCATTGTTCTCTGGCTTCGGCACCGCGGGGCAGCGGTGCACGTCACTGGGCACGATCATCGTCCACGAATCGATCCATGACGAGTTCCTCGCCCGGTTCGCAGCGGCGACCTCGGCTGCCCCGGTCGGTGACCCGGCCCAGGATGTGCTCTACGGGCCGATGCTCGACCAGAGGTTCGCCACCCGGTTCGAGGAATACCTGGGATGGATCCAGGTCCACCACAAAGTTCTCGGCTCGAGCGGGGTAGGCAAGATCGGTCCCACCAATCCGCGGGCTGGCTTCATCGGGGATCCGGAGGCAGGGCTCTTCTACCACCCCACGATTGTTGACGGTGTGCAGCCCCGCGACGCCTTGTTCCGCCAGGAAACTTTCGGCCCAGTGGTGGGCGTCACAACCTACACGGACATGCAGGACGCGATCGCATTGGCAAACGCGCCAGGTTACGGTCTTTCGTCCGCCATCTATACCAACGACCCGCGTGAGGCCTTCGAGTTCCGGCGAGGGATCAGCGCCGGCATGGTGAGCGTCAATAACTCCACATCGGGGGCCGAAGCCCACTTGCCGTTCGGCGGGAACGGCCAGTCAGGCAACGGCAGCCGCCAGTCCGGCATATGGGTGCTCGACCAGTTCACCCGTTGGCAGGCGATGAACTGGGACTACTCTGGCCGCCTGCAGAAGGCCCAGATGGACGTCGCCGATCTCACCGCCGACCTCAGCTACCGGCTCCAGCCCTGATGCACCTGCGGGATGCCAAAGTCCGCTTCGCCTGGGAGCTGCGGTGATGCGCCTGTGGGGCTCGATAACTCGATCTCGCCTGGCCGGGTCGTGGCCAGTGTTGTGGGCTGGGATCATCCCTGGGTGATCTTTCGGTCTTGTACCTCGTCGTACGTTGTCTGCTCGGCAGTCTGATGGTGCTGGTCCGGCGGGAAGCCTCCAAGGATGGCCAGCTCCTAGTGCTCCGGCACGAGAACGCGGTGCTTCGCCGCCAGCCCCGGCCGGGTCCGCTACCAGCCGGGCGACCGGCTGTGGCTGGCTGGTTCAGCCGGAGACCGCTGTCGGTGTGGCCGCCGGGCTTCCCGTTCGTCCTTGAGCTCGACAAGACACGCTCGCCGGAGAGCTGCATTTCGGCCGCACCGTCGAGCGCCTGCATCTGCCACGGACCCCTCGACTGGCTGGTCAACCGGTAGCGGCTGCGGGGGCGAGACCGAGGTCGACGAGGGCGGCATTGCCGGTCGATGCGGTGTCGCCGCCGGCCAGGATGAGCGTCCGGGCTCGTTGGTAGGGGCAGTCGGCGGTCTCGAACGCGGCTGCGATGGTGGGCAGGCGCTCGTGATCGTCGTCGAGCAGCGCGGCGGCACGGTCGAGGATGGCGATGGCGATGGGGTTCCCGGCGACGATTGGCCGGGCCGCAGCGAGATGGTGGCTGGCGTCGGAGTGGCCGGCTAGCACGGCGGCTTCGGCGCGCAGGGCGAGGTGCCAGTGCAGCCATATCCCGAGCCACTTGTTCGGCTCGTCGGTTTGGGTGCCGAGCCGTTCCAGGGCGAGAGGGGCCTGTCCGCGGTGGAGCAGGGTAATGGCGTCGAAGGTGGGGCTGTAGCCGGATCGGCGTTCGGGGACAACGCCCAGCTGGTCGATGATGGCGAGCCATTCCGCTCGGCCGGCGTGGTCGCCGCGTAGGCCGTGGATCATCGCGACCGCGGCGGCGGCCGGGCCGAAGCTGGGTGCGCGTGGGCGGCCGACCTGCGTCCAGGCGTCGAGGAACCGGCCGCTGTCGGCGATCACGTCGGTGGCGCGGCCGGCGAGGGCGTCGGCCACGAGGAGCCGCGACGTGGCGACGTGCCCGACCTCGGCCAGCAGTGGCAGGTCGCGCAGCTGCCGGCCCCACTGCCGTGTGGCCGACAGGTCGCCGACGCCGATGCTGGTTGCGGTGGCTATCAGGAGTGCGTCGATGAGCTCGAACGCGGTGGCTGGGCTCGCGGGCACCGAGTGGAGCAGATCGACGCGGCGACGTGCGGTGGCGGCGGCGGCGAAGGTGTCGCCCGCCCGGCGCTGGGCCCCGGTCAGCGCGTAGAGGGCGGCGCACTCCGCCAGCGGGTCGTCGAGCCGACGGGCCAGTTCCACGGCGTGCTCTGCGAGCACGGTCGTCTCCGACGCGGCCATCTTGGGCTCGGCTTGTTCGGCGAAGAACGCGTGGCCCAGAGCGCCGCAGTCGGCGAGGACCACTGCCGCCTGGCCTGCCGGATCGTCACCGGCCAGCTCGCGCGCTCGGGTGAGCAGCGCGGTCGCCTCTTCTGGCCGGGGCAGCTGAGCGAAGACTCCGGACATCCGGAAATAGGTCGCGGTTGCCGTGGCCAGGTCGCGGGCCGCGGCCGCGGTGTCTCCGGCGCGCTGGGCGGCGTCTGCGGCGGCCTGCCAGAGGCGGTAGGTGTCGTCGCCGCGCATCCGGCACGCGGCCACGCCGGCGGCGCACCGGAGAGCCGTGGCCGCGGCAGCCGGGTCGTCGGTGAGGGCGGCGGCCTGCTCGTAGCGCCGCTGGGCCTCACCGGCCAGGTTGCGCGAGAAGGCCAGGCCGGCCAGCGACAGGGCCAGGTCGCGCGCCTCCGTATGGTGTTCGGGTTGCCCGGCTGCCCACCCCAGCGCAGCCCGGAAGTCATCGGCCACCACGTCGAAACTGGCCCGCCAGCCACCGGTGGCGGGCGAGGGGTCCTGGGCCAGCCCGGTGGCGGTGGCCAGGCACCAGCGCAAATGGTGAGCCCGTGTCGCGGCGAGCTCACCGGTCGCGGTGAGCTGCTCGGTACCGTACTGGCGGATCGTCTCCAGTACCCGGTACCGGGTGCCGCCCGCCGACGCGGCGACGATCAGCAGGCTCTGATCCGCGAGCCGGGCCAGCCCGTCGATGACCTCGCCCGGTTCCAGCGGCGGGAACCCGGCCACCTCAGCGGCGGCCGGGCTGGTGAACGGCGACACGAACACCGAGACCCGCCGCAGCAGGGTCGAGTCGGCGCCGCTGAGCAGGGCCTGGCTCCAGTCAAGCATGGCCCGCACCGAGCGGTGCCGCTCCTCGGCACGGTATCCGCCGACCAAGAGCCGCAGATGATCGGACAGGCCTGCGACGAGCCCGTCGAGACCGAGCGCGGGCAGGCGGGCCGCTGCGAGCTCGATCGCCAACGCCACCCCGTCGAGCTTCCGGCAGACCTCGGCGACCTGGGCCGGGTGCCCTGGCTCAACCGTCCAGCCCACGGCCGCGGCCCGGTCGAGAAACAGCAAAACCGCATCCGACGAACCGACGTCACTGTCGCCGTCGTGTCCTTCGAGTGACAGCGGCGGAACCGAGTAGACCCACTCGAAGGGCACCAAGAGCCGGGCCCGGCTGGTGGTCAGCACGCTCACGTACGGGCAGCGCGCCAGCAGACGCTCGACGAACGGTGTCACCCCGTCCGAGAGGTGCTCACAGTTGTCCAGCACCAGCAGGGCGCGGCGATCGGCCAGGGCGGCGAGCACCGAGTCGTCGATACTACGGCCCTGCTGCTCCCCCAGGCCGAGCGCGGCCGCTACTGCCGATCCGACCATCGCCGGATCAGTGACCCGCACGAGGTCGACGAACCACACCCCGTCCGCGAAGTCGCCAGCCAGGTCCGCGGCGACGGCCAGCGCCAGCCGGGTCTTGCCCACACCGCCGGGTCCGACGGCGGTGACCTGACGGTGCGCCCCGACGGCGTCGCGCAGTTCGGCGCGCTCCTGGGCTCGGCCGATGAACGGGTTCAACGGCGATGGGAGGCCGGCCAGCGCCTGGCTGGCCTGCTCGGCCCGGGCGAGCTCGGTGGCGAGGTCGGCGAGCACCCGACGATCTCGGACCCCAAGCTTGCGTAGCAACGAGGACACGTGGGTCTCGACCGTGCGCACCGAGATGAACAGCTGCCCACCGATCTCGGCGTTGCTGCGGTGCTCCCCGACCAGGGTCAGGATCTCGGCCTCTCGAGCCGAGACGCCCGCCGTGGTCGTCTGCCTCGACATACGCTCCATTCTCCCGCACCGGTCGCGTCGCTGGCAGCGCCGCGGCTAGGTGATGGGACCCGTGGCGCGTTCAGTGCTCGGCACGGATGCGGGTCCAGCCAGTCCGGGGAGACGCTGTCACCGATTGATCCACTCCAACGAGGAGGCAGTCATGACCCACGGCGTCAAGACCATCATCATCCCCGTCCGGGACCTGGCCGCAGCGAAGACGCTCTACCGGACCGTCCTTGGCGTGGAGCCGTACGCCGACGAGCCCTACTACGTCGGCTTCCGGGTCGGTGACCAGGAGATCGGCCTCGACCCGAACGGCCACAACCATGGCATGACCGCTCCCGTCGGCTACTGCCATGTCGACGACGCCGCGGCAAGCCTGAACCAAGCCGTGGACGCCGGGTGGCGAACCCGGCAGAACGTCAAGGACGTCGGCGGAGGAGGACTGGCCGCCATCGTTGAGGACACCGACGGCAACGTCCTCGGGTTCCTCCAGAACCATTGCGATTAGCGGCCGCGCACACCCATGCCCGGCCGGCACCGCCGCTCAGGTAGACAGCCGCCCGCTGCACCTCTGTCATATCCGCGGCGCGGTGGCGCGACCAGGACGACAAACCCACCTCACTAAGACGACAAACCCACCTCACTGAAAGGACCTGCCATGACCTCCATCGAATCCGTCACCCTCGAAGTCCCCGACCCCGCAGCCGCCGAGGCCTTCTATGCCGCCGCGTTCGGTCTGGGCGGCAAGGTGCGCCTCCGCGCTTCGCAGGCACCCACGACCGGCTACCGTGGGTTCACGCTCTCGCTCGTGGTGTCCCAGCCGAGCACCGTCGACAGCCTCATCGGCACCGCCCTCGCCGGCGGCGCGACGATACTCAAGCCAGCCGCGAAGGGGTTCTGGGGCTACGGCGGCGTCGTCCAGGACCCGGGCGGAGCGATCTGGAAGGTCGCGTCGTCGTCGAAGAAGGACACCGGCCCGGCCACCCGGGAGGTCGACGACTTCGTGCTGCTGCTCGGGGTCGAGGACGTCAAATCGACCAGGCAGTTCTACCTCGACCGCGGCCTGGCCGTGGCGAAGAGCTTCGGCAGCAAGTACGTCGAGTTCGACACCCCGTCGTCGCCCGTCAGGCTGGCGCTCTACAGCCGCCGTGCCGCTGCCAAAGACGCCGGCGTCTCCCCGGACGGCACCGGCTCGCACCGGATCGTCATTGGCAGCCATGCCGGGCCCTTCACCGACCCGGACGGGTTCGCGTGGGAGGCCGCACCGCTCTGAGCAGGGCGGCGCAACACAACTGCATCACCGCCATCACATGGGATCGCCGCAGTTCACCACCGCGCCGAACCATGCGGGCCATGCAATCGACGACTCGCCAGGAAGGAAACGTTCAATGAACGACACGCAGAAGCCCGCCAGCAGCACCACCGGCAGGGCGTCCAAGGGATTCACCGACGAGGAACGAGCCGCGATGAAGGAGCGCGCCCAGGAGCTGAAGGCGACCGCGCGCCGCGGCCCGCGCGCGGGCAAGGCGGACGGGGAAAGCGCCGTGCTCGCGAAGATCGCCGAGATGCCGGAACCGGATCGCGTCATGGCCGGGCGGCTCCATGCCATCATCACAGCCAGCGCGCCAGCCCTCGCGCCACGAACTTGGTACGGGATGCCCGCCTATGCCAAGGACGGCAACGTCGTCTGCTTCTTCCAAAGCGCGCAGAAGTTCAAGACCAGGTACGCGACGCTCGGCTTCAGCGACAAGGCGAACCTCGACGAAGGCACCATGTGGCCGACCACCTACGCCCTGACGGAGTTGACCGCCGACGGCGAGGCAAGGATCGCCGCCCTGGTGAAGAAAGCGGTGAGCTGAGGCCCGAGGCCGCCGCCGGGGCCGCCCTGGCCAGCCGTCGCCCGCAGAGTGCCGGTCAGCAGCGAGGGCGGTCAGCTGGCATCCGCGGCGAGTGCCCGCCGTCCCGATCGCGCGGCGCCAGCCCGCCAGCCCTCCGGCGGGTGGCGGCGGTCATCGGCCGCCACCCGCGCGACCCAGGACGGCACCCCGGCGGCCGCACCGGCCCGATGTCCTCAGCAGCCGCCCCGGCACGAAGGGAAAGTCATGCTCGACTGCCCGAGTGGGCGGAGCACCCGGCTCACTTCACGACCCGAGGGCGATGGTGGAAAATACGAAGCCCCGGGCCGGGAAGACCTGACTGGGACTCGCGATTACCTGAGCTGCCACGGATCGGGCCGGCCAGGCTGCCGGGCTTGTCCGGCCGCTGTCCCGACGAGCGGCTTGTAGTTGGGATACGCGCCTGCTCGGGCATTGTCCGCGCCGGCGGGGGCCTTCAGCACTTTGCCGGTGACCGGCGTGGCATTAGCCGTTAGGGCGTGTACAACTCGGCGGTGGCCAGAGGGTTGGCCCGGTGGCCGCCGAAGCTAATCCCGCCGGCGACCAGCACCTGCCCATCAGGCAGCAGGGTCGCCGTCTGCTGGCCACGGCCTCCGTTCATGGAGCCGGTCGCGGTCCAGGCGTTGCTGGCCGGGTTGTAGAGCATGGCGCTTGCGGTGGTGGCCGGGTTGGAAGCCAGGCCCACCATCCCGCCGGCGACCAGGACGTTGCCGGTGGGGAGCAGCGTCTCGCTGCTGTAGAAGCGGCAATCGCGCACGGCGGTGCAGGTAGTCAGCCCGCCGGTGGCGTCCGACCATTGACCGGTCGCCGGATGGTAGAGCTCGGCGAACGGGCCGCCCGCCGAGATGCCGCTGGTCTCGAGCACGTCACCGTCCGGGAGCAGGGTGGCGTTCCCGTCCATCCGGCTGACGTCCATGCTGCCAGTCTGGGTCCACTTTCCTGTCGCCGGGTTGTATAGCTCGGCGGTGGAGGTCTGGCCGCCGGCGACCAGCACCTGCCCGTTATTGAGCAGGGTCGCGGTGGCCTGTTTGCGGCCGGTGGTCATGCTGCCGGTGAGCGCCCAGGTGCCGGTGGCCGGGTTGTACAGCTCGGCGGTGTTGGTCCCGCCGCCCGCGACGAGGACCTGCCCGTTGTTCAGCAGCGTGGCCGTCTGGAAGACGCGTTAGGTGGTCATGCTGCCGGTGGGCGTCCAGGTGCCGGTGGCCGGGTTGTACAGCTCGGCGCTGGTCAGGGTGGGCGTCCCCCCGAAGGCACCCCCGGCCACGAGCACTTCACCGTTTGGCAGCAGCGTAGCCGTGTCGTTCGTCCGCGCCGTGCTCATGCTGGCGGTGGTGGTGAACGTGCCCGAGGCAGCTGCCGACGCGGGGGCAGCCGCAATGCCGACTGCCAGGGCCAGTGCGGCCAGCGGGACGATGTGGGACAGACGTAGCTTCATGAAATTTCCTTTCGAACGGGAGTACTAGTGGCCTTGACGAGGTCACGGACAAGGCGCGGCCAAAGTCCATCCGTGCGGTAGCCGGCCAGCGCGCGGCATTCCAGCGCGCGGCATTACGCATGTGTGTCACGAGGCTTCATCCCGCTGTCCCTGAGCCCGAAGCGCGGGGAACCAGCCAGCGCCGCCGCCTCTCCCTTCTAGCCAGAGGCTGAAGGTCGGCAGGAGGCCGAGCAACGGGGAAATCCATATATATCCGGAGTTGGATGCATCGGGCGGTAAATGAGGATCACCCATGTGTCCGCGCACGGTCAGCTCACTGGCTCGGTGGATTCGAACGCGCCGGAGGAGGTGTCCCAGACGAGGGTTGCGCGTCCTGGGGCGATGTTGAGGTTGTCGATCTCGAAGATGCTGTCGGGGAACGTGGCGGCGGGCCCGAAGCCGCCGCCGGGCGGGCTGGTGAGCACGGTCACCGTGTCGGTGGTGACGTCGGCGTAGGCGACGACGAAGGTCCCTGCGGCATCGGCGACCGCGTATATGGTGCCGGTGAGAAAGTCGCTGGTCAGCAGCACCGGAGTGGCCCGGGTGCCGCCGGCTGGAAGCCGCGTCGCGTAATACGAGACGACTGGCTGGCCTTGCGCATTGATGGTGCCCTCCTCGCAGAGGACGATGGCGTCACCTGCGCCGTCGATCGCGGTGGCGAAGGCATAGCCGCAAGACAGCGGGGCCGGGATGCTCCACGTTCCGTTCGCTGAGCGGGTGGCCGCTATGGCGTTATTCCCCCCGGTGGCCCAGGCCAGCACCGCCTGGCCCGCGGTGTTCAGCGCGACCTGGGGCTTGCCCAGCTTGTGCCCGTAGGTGCTGGGGCCGACGGTGACCGGCGCGGCGAAGCCGCCCAGGACCGTACCGGAGTCCGCCACGGCGGCGCTGGCTTCCTCGCCCCAGGCGATGATCACCGATCCGGCGGAGTTGACCGCCATGTGCACCGGGCCGCCAACCGGGGTCAGGGTCTTGACCGCCGTCCAGGTTCCGCCGGCCGGGAGGCTGGCGGTATAGACGGGGCCGGTGGCCCCCGTGCCGGTGGATCCCTCCCAGGCGATGATCGCGTTGCCGGACCCGTCGATGCCGATCACCGGCGCGCGGGCGTCGCCGCCGACCGTGACGGGGGCGCTCCAGGCCCCGCCGGGTGCCTGGGCGCTGGCCTGGATCACCGGCGCGGTGGCCGTGCCCCCGACCCACACGACGACGGCCCGGCCGTTCGCGGCGAGCGCCACGGCGGCCCCGGTGCCGCCCTGGCCGACGGTGACCGGCGCGGACCAGGCCTGCCCGTTAGTACTGGAGCGCGGCGGGCTCCGGTGCTGACGTGCGGGCATCACGGATCACAGATGTCAGGGCAGGCCCGCCGGGGTGATGTCCCCGGAGGGCTGCACTGGTGTCGGCCTGGTCCTGCCGCCAGTGTCTGCAGCAGCGCCAGGTCGGCGGCTAGGAGGGCTCAGCAAGAACGCGTGAAGCTGGCCGTTGGTGGTGTTGTAGCCGCTGGCGATGATCTGCCCGGCACTGTTGATGCCGGTCGCGGCGGTGAGCTCGAAGCTGGATCCGGCCGGAATGAGGGTGTTGAGGTCCCGGAACTGGCCGCCGGTGTAGATGAACGCGTGATTGAAGGTGTTTCCCGCGCTGTCGGCCCCGTACGTGGTGCCGACGATCACCCCGGAAATGTTGATCGCCTCGGCGACGGTGTCGATGTTGTAGGCGCCGAGGTCGGTCATCTTCCCGTTGCTGAACAGGAACGCGTGCTGAGCGTCGGCCGCGGTGGTCGACCAGCCCGCTACCTGGCCGGAGTCGTTGACGGCGAAGGCTTCGCTGCTGCCGGTCCCGGCGATGGTGCCGAGGTCGGTCATCGCGCCGCCGCTGCCGAGGAACGCGTGGGTTGTTGCCAGCCCCGGCAGGGTCGAGTAACCGGCCACCTGCCCGGCGGTGTTGATGGCCTGGCCGTAGCTGAAGTTGCCGCCCAGCGTTCCGAGGCTGGTCATAATGCCGCCGCTGTAACTGAACGCCCGCTCAAGGTGCTCTTTGCACGGATGCTTGGGCGGGCATGGCCCAGGGATGGTGGCCTGCAGATACGAATCCCCAGCCACCTGCCCGGCGGTGTTTACGCCAGCAGGCGAACTGGAAGGGTACCCAAGATGGCCGAGGTCTGTGATCGTGTACGCCGGCGTGGCCGCCTGGGCGGCCGCCGTCGGGACCAGGCCGCCGGCGGCAACCGCAGCTAACGCGCCGGTCGCCGCCGGCCAGGCCAGCCCCCTGATTGCTCTCTGCACGGCATAACGCATCCGGGTGAGGGACGTCATTCCGCTCTCCTGGTGTCCGAAGCCTAAGGACTAGCCAGCGCCGCCCGTCCGCCCCTCCCGCCCGCCGTGTCCTAGCTCAAGGCCGGTGCCGCAACGGCGGGCGCCCGCACCCAGCCCTGGCGGGCCAGCATGCCCCAGCGCTCCCCACAGAGGGCTCCCTCGGCAGAACCCCCCGGTAAGGGCACGTCCGGAGTAGCGGGATGGTTCAACCGGACGTTGCCGAGATCCGGCGCCTATTGAACCGGCCCGCCCGGGGAGACGTGCCCCAAGGGGATACCGGGCCGTCGGCCCGACATCTGACATCTGAGGCGCCGGCCAGCTCGGGCCGGCCGGAGGCGGGTGCTGACCAGCATGACGTTCACGGGAACTAGCCGGCCGCGGCTAGCCAGGACCGGCAGCGTTCTCGCGGTGACGTTCTTGATGATCCTTGCTGGCGGCTGCGCCGCGGGCCGGACGCCGGGACCATCCGGTGCGGCGCCTTCACCGCCTAGCGGCCGGCCTGCCGCACCGGCCGGGCCCGGCCGGAATGTGAAAGCGCTGGCCAGCAGGTATCTGGCGATCGCGGTTCCCGCCAACCACCGCCTGGATTCCGAGGTGGACGGTTTCACCCGCCACGAACGCAACGACCTGGCCGTGGCCGAGCGGGACCTGCGGGCGGAAGCGGCGACGGAACGCTGGTTTGACCAGCGCCTGGCCAAGATCCCGTTCCCGCCCGGGATCGCCGGCACGGCCCGCGCCCTGATCCGGGCCAACCAGAGCCGGGCCGGGCTAACCGGCCGGCAGGCGCGCTCGGCCTCGATCACCGCGCTGCAGTCCTTCACCGGCCGGCACCGCGCGGCCGACGCCGCCGTGGAGGCCCAGGTAAGAGTCATCCGCCGGGCCTTGGGCCTGCCCCCGCCCGCGAGCAGCTGAACTCACGACGGCTCGACGGCGGCCTGAGCCGGACAGGCTGGCGTCGCAAATGGTCACTGGGTCACGAGACGTGCGATCAAGGCAGTGCTGGCCGCCTGTTCAGGCACGGCGGGGTGAGGGCGTTGCGGCAGCGGCGGCTCAGCCGGACGCGGTCACCTCGTGCCACAACCCGCCGTTCAGGTTGACCGCGTTGCCGTGCGCCTGGCCCGGGGCCGTGTCGCCGATGTAGGTGTACAGCGGATGGCCGTCGTAGGTCGCCTGGATCGAGCCATCAGACCGCTTGATCGTGCCGAGCCGGCCGGTCACCCCGGGCCCGGCGATCACCGGCCCTGTCACCGGCGGCCAGTAGGCAGCGCACGACCCGGTGCACTTCGACGTGGCCGCCGTGTCCGGGGCGAACCAGTACAGCGTGCGGCCACTGACGCTGGTCAGAACGGTGGCGCCGCCGATCTTCGCGGTCTTCAGCGCCGCGCTGGACGAGCCCCCGCGCACGCACCGTGAGAGCCGACTCCCTCATCTCCTCGCCCATCCCGGCGATTATCCTCCACCGCCGGGATCTGCTGCAGGGCAGCGGGCAGCCGGATACCGGTGAACCACACCCCGTCGCCATCCGTTACTCCATGTATCAAACTAGCTACACTACGTACACGGCTATTGGAGGTCATCATGCTGCTGGGTACCGGACGGCACCGCCGGTTCTTGCTCGGGACAGCCGCTCTCATGCTCGGAGCGGCGGCATGCTCAACAGCGGCGCATCCCGCCGCCGGTCCCGCGCCGGCATCACGGGCCGCACAGCAGCCGTACCTGCTGCGATTCCATGCCGTCAGCCAGATTTCCAGCACCGTGCCAGCGAACGGCGACGTCAACCCCTACGGCGTCACGGTCGTCCCGCAGACGGCCGGCAGGCTCGTCCGGGGCGACGTCCTGGTGAGCAACTTCAACAGCAAGGCCAACGTGCAGGGCACAGGCACCACCATCGTCGAGATCTCCCCGGACGGCGCAGCGCGGCTGTTCGCCCGGCTTGACACGCTGCCACCACAGGATCCGTGCCCCGGCGGGGTAGGCCTGAGCACAGGGCTGGAAGTGCTGCCGGGCGGCTGGGTGGTCGCAGCCAGCCTGCCCACGGCCGGCGGCGGCGCCCTTCCCGCCGTCAACCCGACCGGCTGCCTCATCGTGCTCGACAGCCACGGAACGCCGGTGGAAACCTGGGTGAACCGGGACATCAACGGGCCATGGGATATGACCATGCGGGCGCAGGCCGGTCATGCATCGCTGTTCGTCTCGAACGCGCTCAGCCGGCCGGCCAGCCGCAACCCGGTACCGCCCCCAGCGGGGCTGTGCACCGTAGTGCGCCTTGACGTCGCCCTGGCCCGGGGCGCCCGGCCCCGGCTGACCAGCGTGATGGTCGTCGGCAGCGGATTCCCCTGGCAGCAGAACAAGGCGGCGCTCGTCCAGGGCCCCACCGGCCTCGCCCTGGGGAAAGGCGGGACGCTCTACGTCGCCTCCACGACCGGCAGCAGCATCTCGGCGATCCCGGACGCAATCACCAGGACATCACCCGCCTCGCCGGGCACGCGAATCCTGGCCACAGGCCGGGCGCTCAACGGCCCCCTCGGCCTGACTCTCGCCCCCGACGGTGACCTCATCGCTGTCAACGGCAACAACGGCATGGCCGTGGAAATCACCCCCGGCGGCCGCCAGGTGGCCGCCGTGACCCTCGTTCCCGGCGGAGCCGGAGATCTCTTCGGCGTGACAACCCCGGCTGATGGCCAGGGCCTGCTCTTCGTCAACGACCGCACCAACGCACTCGACCTCTTCAGCGCCTGACGAGATCCTGGCCCTTCCTGGCCCGGCGACGCGCGCCAGCCGTAGGCGAGGACGACGTCATCACAGGATCTGGCTACGGCGGATCGAAGAGAGCGAATTCACCTGCTGTCGGGTGCTCAAAGAGCCCGATTGCCCCGATCGAGTGGCGTCCTCAGTGATGCGGAAAGATCCTGCGGGCGCTTCGCGTTGCGCCGGGACAGGCGGTCCCGTAGCTCGTCGCGGGATGGATCAAGGAGGCTCAGCACCACCCGCGCTCCGAGCGCCCGAGCCCCTGTCCTTAGTTGATCTTGTCCCTGCCGTGACCAAAGCCCCAGTCGAGCACGACATCGCATCCCAGTTCCAGCGAGCGCTCGGTGACACTCCACACTGCACCTGCTCGATGGCGGCGATAGTTTTACTCTCGTTCCCCGGATCCCGTTCTGCAAGACCGCCCGAATTGCGGCTTTTGCCCATGACGAAATCGGGGCACTGATCCGGTGCGAACACTTTCGAAAATCCCTCTCTTCCTGCCGTATCGCAGGTGAGCTGGGCTGATCCACACCCTCCGGACGGGTGAGGTCTTCACGTTTAGGGCTGGCCTGGGGAAACGGGGTCTGGCTGGAGGGCTGCCCACAGGTTAAGCGCTGGGTGCCCACATTTGCCTTGGCTGGCTAGCGGTCCCAGCGGGGG
>DASWFT010000333.1:0-4976 GCA_036394075.1 Streptosporangiaceae bacterium | reverse complement strand
CGCCGGACTGCCGGCCGATCTCCGCGACATCTTCACCGGCCTCGACGACCGAAATCTCACGCTTGCGATCAGCGCCTTCATGCACGCCTCAGGCCAGCGCCCACCCCACCTCGAACCATGATCGTTCTTAGTTCAGAGAAGGTAGCGGAGCGTGTCCGGGTCGGCTTCCCGCAGGTCCGCGTCGTCGCAGTGACCGAGGAGGCGGGTCCAGGCGGCGAGGTCGGCGGCGATGTTCGCCGCGATGACCCAGCCGCGGTTGACCTGCCAGGTCTTCGAGGGGAGGTTCCGCAGGCCCATGGCCTTGGCGGTGCGGACGCCGCTCGTCTCGACGACGGCGTGCTGGCGGTGGACCACGTCGATGTACTGCGGGTGGTGGCTGCCGGGGACGCCGGCGATCCCGGTGCCGGGGATGTTCGTGCAGGTGATGGAGTACTTCCAGCCGGTCTTCTTCTCGTAGTCCGTCAGGTTTTTCAGGTGGCGGCGGGACGGCTTGACCCGGCGGGCGATCCACCGCAGGCCGTCTGGCCAGTTCCCGGCGCGGCTCATCAGGCCGGTGACCTCCGCGACGTCCTTGTCGTCCTCGGCGGCGCCGTCCTGGCCGGTGCCGGGCTTCCACGCGCCGGCGGGGACCTGGCGGATGGCGGCCTCGTCGGCGGCGGTGATCATCCACCCGCAGGTGAACAGCACGATCCGGCGCGGCGAGGACAGGGACAGCAGGTGCTCCACGAGCTCGTGGCTGGCGCCGGCCCCGTCGACGCGGACGAGGATCGTCCGCCGGAACCGGGCGGGGACCTGCCGGATCGCGGCGGCCAGCACTTCCCTGTGGTCGGTGAACGTGTTTGACCCGGCGTTGCCGGGGCGGAGCAGCATGGCCAGGCACTCGCGGGTATTGGCGAGCCAGGCGCCCAGCGGGTGGAAGCCATAGCCCCTCTTCCAGGTGGGGGCGGCTCCCTCCTTGTCCGAGCTGGCGGTGACCAGGGTGGCGTCCATGTCGATGACCAGCCACCCGGTCAGGGTCTTGCCCGCGACGGCCAGCCACGGGAACCCGGCGGGAGTGTCCTCGATCAGCTTCCACGCGTGCGCGCGGGCTCTCGCGCGGGCGCGCGCGATCCGGTCCAGCATGGCCGGGGTCCCGGCCAGGTCCAGGGCGCGGCGCACCGTCGGCCCGCTCGGCGCGTCCCCCAGCACGGGGGCCAGGTGCGCGAGCAGGGCGATGTCGCTCATGCTGGTGGCCCCGAGCGCGATCGCCGCCGCCAGCGAGACCAGCACAGCGCCCCGGTCGAAGACGGGCGAGCTGCCCGCCTTCCGCAGCGCCCCGCCCAGCCAGGCGGTCAGTCCCGCCTGGTCGGCGGCCTTCCGCAGCAGGACCGCGCCGGCGTGGCCGACCAGGCCCGTCCCGCCCGCGGTGACCTTCAGGGCATGGTCCCACCCGTTATGCTGCATGGCGAGGAGCGCTCCAGTTCAGGGGATTAAGGCGTGTAGTAACCCGTAATCTCCCAGGACCAGGGCGCTCTTCGCTCTTAAACCAGAAAGGGACGGCCGCTCCGCGGCCGTCCCTTTCCATTCCCGCGTCCTGCGGATCGTCCCGCACCCATAAGGTGCACCCGGAACCCAGCCCGCCGCGATGCGAAACCCCAGCTCACACCAACAGGCAAGCCACCAGCCCGCTCACCTGCCCATCAGCGCTGAATAGCGGAGGCTAGCGCCATGGGCCCTGCCCGCGGCCGGCAGCGCCGTCAGGTCACCCGTCCGCAGCCAGTTGCCATGGTGGCAGTCCGAATCTTGGCGAGGAGGATGCCGACCTGCTGGCAGGCTAAGGCGCCGGCCTAGGACCGCAAGGGCTCGATCGTGCGTGGGCGCGCTATTCGTGGCGTTCGGCTTGCACATGCTGTCGATGTATCGCCGGCGACGGCTCGGTGAAGTTCATCATGATCTGACACTGCGACTGCTCTCCGCCGCCCCGAAGGTCGCGGGAGCATGCACCAGGCGCGGCATGTGCGCGTGCCTGGAAGCCGGTTATGGACAGTTATCCGCAGGGGCACCGGCATGAGCAACCCTTGGTACTGCCGCCACAAGGATCGACCGCAGGCAAGAGTAGCGTGAAAGTCAGCCCGTCAGCCGATCGGAGGCGCAGATGACCCAGCGGATGGTGAGCAGCTTGCGGAACTCGGCCGCGATCAGCCGGGTCATGACCGCTCGCCCCCGGAGCGCGGCGAGTCGCCGGCCGTTGCCGTGAGGGAGAGGAAGACCCGCTCCAGGCCGCCCTGACCCGCGGTGAGCTCGGCGAGCGGCCCGGCCCGGACCAGCTTGCCCGGCTCCAGCGCATTCCGGACCCGTGCCTGATGACACCGATCCAAAATGACCGGAATCCCGAGCGGCCGCACACGCTGGCAATGGTGCCAGCGTCGCGGTGCCAATCCGATCACGTCCCCTTCCGGCGAGCACTTCGACTCGACCTCATTTGCCGCTGCGCGGGCATCTGACCTGCGGCAACCGTGCCGAATTGAGGATGTTCAGTTAGCAGAGGTAGTACCTGGAATATCAGCGGGACTGCTTCTCTACGGAGAAGTCCGTGAAGTCGCCAGCTGCCTGGCACTGGACTAGGTACTTCGCCCTGAAAAGTCCTCGGGCTGAGTGGCCCGGTCCTGGCGCACGGCTGGGTGGCGCCGTGGCTGGCTGGTGCGGGGGCTGGTTACCGGGCGAGGCGTGCCAGCTTGGCGCCATCCGACGCGGTGGCGGGGTAGAGGATCACGATGCGGATCATCGGGTCGTCGGCCATGAGCAGGGAGGTGCTGTGGAGGGTCAGCGGCCCGGCGCTGGGGTGGCGGAACCGCTTGAGCCTGCGCTCGGGGCCGGCCACGTCGCTGCTGGCCCAGAACCGGGCAAAGTCGGGGGATAGCTGGGCCAGCCGTGCGGGCAGGGCGGTCCAGGCCGGGTCGTCGAGGTGGACGGTCATCGCGGCCCGGTACATGGCGACGTGCCTGGCGGCCTCCTGTTCCCAGTCGGCGATCAGGGTGCGCCAGTGGGGGTCGGTGAAGCCAAGGTGCAGCATGTTCGCGGGTCCGCAAGGCCCCGGGCCGAGGTTGCCGAACAGCAGCCGGGCGGGCCGGTTGTGGGCCAGGACGTCGAACCGGGCCGAGATGGCGTACACCGGGGCTGGTTCGAAATCCTGCACGAGCGCGTCCAGCCCGAGACCGGCCGACGCGGGTGCACCGGTGTGGTCCTCCCAGCCACGGGCTTGGTCTTCGGGGTCGCGGGCGAGTGCGAACAGGTGCTCGCGCTCGTGGGCATCCAGCCGGAGCGCATCCGCAATCGCGGTCAGCACACTGGCCGAGGGCCGGGCCTGGCGGCCCTGCTCCAGCCACGTGTACCAGGTCAAGCCGACGTTGGCGAGCTGGGCGACCTCTTCCCGGCGCAGACCCGGGACCCGCCGCACCCCCCAATCGGCAAGCCCCACCTCGGCCGGGCGCAGCCGGGCGCGGCGGGAGCGCAGGAACGCGCCCAGCTCGCGGCGCCGGTCCAGCACCGCACCGCGGGCAGGGCCGGCCTGCTGACCGCCGGGCGCAGAACCCATGACGAGCCCAGGATCCCACACCCAGCCAGCTAATTGCCAGGTAGTGGCGCTACCAGGAGCGGCAGGCGCAGGTTGGCGCACCCCGGCGCGCCCACACTGATGGCATGGCTCTCGATGCACACACTGCCGCTGATGTCCGCAACCAGCTGATCGAGCTCAAAGATCAGGCGGTGGCGGCGACCAAACGCGGCGACGAGCCATTCCTGCGTGGTTAAGCCGGAGGAGACAACCATGAACACACTGAGCTCACACGACGGCACGACGATCGCTTACGGCAAGCAGGGCGAGGGACCGGCCCTGATCCTGGTCGACGGCGCGCTGACCGTCCATTCGTCCGGCTCCGGGTCGGAGCTGGCCAAGCTGCTCGCGCCGCACTTCACGGTCTACGGCTTTGATCGCCGCGGCCGCGGCGAGAGCGGGGACACGCTGCCCTACGCGGTCGACCGGGAGATCGACGACATCGAGGCGCTGATCGACCGCGCCGGCGGCTCGGCGTTCCTCTACGGCCACTCGTCCGGCGGGCCCCTGGCCATGCGGGCGGCCATAAGGCTCGGCAGCAAGGTCAGCAAGATCGCCATGTACGAGCCCCCCTACAACAACGACCCTGGCGCGCAGGAGTCCTGGAGTCAGTACCTCAGGCAGCTGAGAGAAGCCCTGGCCGAAGGCCGCCGGGGCGACGCGGTGGCCCTGTTCATGCGGTTTGTCGGCACGCCCGCCGAGCAGATCGACGGCATGCGCCGCGCGCCGTTCTGGCCGGGCATGGAAGCCGTCGCGCCGACGCTGGCCTACGACCACGCCGCCATCCTGGGCGAGCCCTGGTCGGTGCCGGCCGAACTGGCCGCGCGTGTCTCGGTGCCCGCCCTCGTGATGGCGGGCGACGCGAGCCTTCCGTTCATGCCCGACGCGGCGCGGGTGCTGAGCCAGGTGATCCCGCAGGGCCAGCTGCGGATGCTGGAGGGTCAGACGCATGAGGTGAACCCGGGCGTGCTCGCCCCGGTCCTGGTGGAGTTCTTCACCTCATGAGGTGATCACCAGGACGGTAGCCTTGGCGGTCATGAATTTGTTCGATCTGTCCGGGAAGACGGCGGTCGTCACCGGCGGAACCCGCGGCATCGGGCTCATGATCGCCCGCGACCTGCTAGCGGCGCAGCACCGCGTTCTCGTGCCGGAGCACCAGGAGCTCGGCGTCCTTGGACACCTCACGCCGGGCCAGCACGATCAGGCAGCCGAGCAGACAGCGTGCGAGCAGGCAGATGACGGAGAGGATCACTCAGCGATGATCCCAGCCCACAAGACTGCCCAGGCCAGGCCAGATCGAGTAATCGAGCCCTGCAGGTTGCCAGCAGGCCGTTGACACCCAAAACCTGCGAAACTCGAGTGAATGAGCACGCGGATTGAGTGC
>DASWFT010000332.1:0-41294 GCA_036394075.1 Streptosporangiaceae bacterium | reverse complement strand
GTGGTGTGCTCATGCTCAACTCCGCCCGGGCGTTGGGGCCAACGGCGAGGGTGACAGCCCTGAGCGTGCGGTCGCGGACTTGCGTGAGGCCCTCGCCGGCCTGATCGCTGAGTTCGGCGCCCCCGATGAGCTGACCCTCATGGTGGAAGTTGCCTGATGCCACCGGTTCCCGCGGTGCGCGGTGAGCGCGTTGTCCGGGCGTTAGAAAAGGCCGGGTTCAAAGTCGCCCGGGTCGCCGGCAGCCACCACATCATGCGGCATCCCGACGGCCGCGGTACCACTGTGCCGGTCCATGCTGGCCGCGACGTAGCCGAGGGCACGCTGCGGGGCATTCTCGCTGACACTGGTATGACCGTGGAGGAACTGCAAAGGCTGCTGTGACTGTCTGCCCGTCCGGGAGGCCGTCCATGATCCGAGGCTCGCAGCAAACCCCGATGATCATGGGACACGGGGTCCCCGCGAGGGTTACAACCGAGTTCGTGGGCGCTATGTGTCGGCGGAGCAGCACTGTCAATATGTACCATTAAATTCGTTCATGATCTTTTCTGGTGGCTGTCGTGCCTGGTGGCAGGCTATGGCTGGTGTGGCTGCCTGGTGCCCGGTGCGCGCCGCCCGGTCCCGGACACCAGCCACAGTCCCTGCGTCTGCGTCGGCGCAGGTAATCTGGATACCGGGGTCGGGACAGACTGTCCTGCCCGAACCTGACCACTTCTGATCTTGCAGGGTAACGTGGATTTGGGCCCCAGTTGGTCCTCTGACCACAGTTGGGTCCCCTAACCCTGCCACGGTCACGAATGCGCCAAGTTCATTCGCAACACGTCCCGGCCCCCAACAGACGAAGCATGGTCCGTCATCCATAATGGTTCCGCTTTTTGACGGTTTCCGGGCGATTGTCCAATGCCAGCGGCCACGTTTCCGCTGCGGTCGGGGCCGCAGGCCCTGGCACGGGGGTGCTGTGTGGCTTGCTGATGGCTGCCGCCCCGGGACGCACGTCCGGCGTGTCCCTCGGCCGCGCTCTGGCGCCAGTCGATGGGCCATTGAGTCCTCTGTTACGGGCACGATGGCACATCGAGACCCACGGGAAGCGCCGCCCCCGGGGAGTCGCGCCGACCGGGTTTACGGACGTTATTGTGCTAGTGGTACGGCACTGTCAATATGTGCCATCAAGTTAGCTGCATGATCAGATGGGAAGGATCTCGCGCCTAGGGGCGGTGGTAGATGTCGGCGCGGTGGTCGATGTCGAGGACGTGCACGGTGCGGGTGTATTTGTCGATGCGGTAGACGATCCGGTAGGTTCCGCGCCGGGCGCCGTGGCAGCCGGCGAGGGGGCCGAACAACGGCTTGCCGACACGGTGTGGGCTGACAGCGAGCGTGGCGTCGCAGAATTCGAGCACGGCTGCGGCGACAGTCTCTGGCAGCCGGTAGGAGATCGCCCGTCGGGCGGCAGGCTGGAAGCGGACGTCGTAGCGCCCGGCGGGTTCGGGCGTCACGCGCCGGTGGCGCGGCGCCTGGCCAGGTCCTGGCGGACGGTGGCCAGGTCGGCACCTGGCTCGCCGCGGCCGAGCGCGGCCAGGCTTTCGGAGATGCGGGCGGCGGAATCGGTGTCGCCGAGGATCTCCAGGGTCATCTCCAGGCCTTCCAGGTCGTCCACCGACAGCAGGACGGCCTCAGCCTCGCCGTTGCGGGTCAAGGTAATCCGCTCGTGCTGCTGGCGCACCCGCCTGGCCAGCTCCGACAGGCGTGCTTTCGCCTCGGACAGCGGCACGGGCGTAGAAGCGATCGTCATAGTCAAGAGTATAGTCCACAGTAGTCAGATTATGGACCTGCCCGGCGGCCAGTTAACGTGTTCGTGTGTCTGGCTGATGAGTCAAGGGCCAGGGTTCCTACATCCACCCCGCACGGTGATCACGGGGCCTCGCGACTCGTGCGCGCCGCATTTGACGAGCCGGTGCTCTCTACGGTGCTATGGCATGGCCAAGGCTGCACGTGTCCTCGCGGCCTTAAAGCGGGATGGGTGGATCGAGACCAGACGCTCGGGCTCCCACCGCGTGCTCACCAAAGGAGACCAGCAGCGGATCTGGGCCTACCATGATGGCGTGGATCTCGGTGGGCCGGCGATGACCAGGGTGGTCCGGGACTACGGGTACACGCTTGCTGAACTGCGGAAACTGTAGGACGATCTGGCCATGAGCACGCTGCGGGTAGAACTGTTTCTCGACACCGAGGCCGGGAACTGGCACTATCGCGTACCCGCGCTGCACATCAACGGCGGCGGTACCGCTACCCGTGAGGATGCCGAGCAAGAGTCCCTGGCAGCCATCACGTTCGCGCTCCAGGGAGATCCCCGCGACTACGACCCCGACGCAGCGGCAGTCACCTTCGATGTGAGCGTGGCGCCGGCCGCCTGACGGGCGCGAGCCCGCACGCGACGCGTAATCCTGCGCCCCTTACGTGATCGCGGTGGATCACTGGTCGCCGCCGACCACCAATCAACCGCGATCATGAAACAGAGGGCTCCGAGAGGTCGCGTCTGTCCCCGTACCTGGACGCTACGCGCTGGAGGAGCAGCATTGTCAATATCTGCCATTAAATTGGTTCTTAATGTCATCGTTTGGAGTCTGACTGGTGCCACGCTGCCTGGAAGACTGGAGAGCTGGCTCATGTCCGGGCATGGCGCGGCGGCCGATCTGTCACGGCGCGGGTTTGGCAGGGTTCATGCACGGCTTGCGAACTTCAACGAGCAGGTTGGTGCGCTGGAGGTCACGGCCACAGAGCTGGCCGCGCTGATCGAGCAAATAGGCCGGAAATCTCACGCCGGATTCCTTCTCGCTTGAACGTGCCTCCTTTGCTCCCGCCAGCGATTACGCGGGAGGATCGACCGCCGCTGGGCCCTGCCGCGCCGGGACGTGGCTGAGGTTGGCGCCTCTCTCGCGGTGGCGAGGCACGGGCCTTGGCAACAGTGTGTGAAGTCCTGCGCAATATCCTGGTGGGTGCTGGCTAACCCAGGGAGGAGGTACTGGCTATGCCGCAGGATGATGGCACTATCGGGGGCCGGCTGCGCGAGCTGCGTTTGTGGCGGCATATGACCCTCGCGGAGGTTGCTGGGCTGGCTGGCGTCACTCCCGCCTACTTGTCAATGGCCGAGCGTGGGCTGCGGACGCTCGACCGGCGGTCCTTGATCTCCGCTCTCGCTGCGGCGCTCAGAGTCTCCGAGACCGAGCTGACGGGAGGCCCGCACCTGGGGGCCGATCCGCTGCAGTCCGGGCCGCATGCCGCAGTCCCGGCGCTGCGGGTGGCCCTGGCCGTTAATGCATTAGGTGAGGCTGTAGTTGATCGTGCCCGGCCACTGCCGCAGGTCACGGCTGAGCTTGAGTCATTGCGGCCCGCGCACGCATCGGGTGACTACTTGCTACTTGGGCCGCCGTTGCCAGGCATCCTTGACGAGCTGTATTGGCATGTCAGCAAGCCGCACGGCGAGGATGATCAAGTCCGCGCGGCCCGTGCGCTAGTGGATGCGCTTGGCTGGTCGGCGTCGCTGTGCCATAACTTGCGCTACCCGGACCTGGCCCAGATCGCCAGCCGGGCGGCGGTGGATGCCGCGAGGCTGATCTCGGATCCGGTTCGGCTGGGGATGGCACAGTTCGAGCGGATTGGAACAGCCCCGCGTGCCTGGGACTACACCCTGGTTATGGCCGAGCGGGCCGCCAATGCGCTGGAGCCGCACGCGCATAATGAGCGCGGGTTTCAGGTGCTCGGAATGCTCACGCTCCGGTGCGCTCTGGCTGCGATGGCCGCACAGAAAGGCTCGGTGGCCACGCACTGGCTGTCTGAGGCGGAGAAGTTGGCTGCCCGCGTGAACGATGACGATCCGGCCTGGAACTGGGAATGGTTCGGGGCGACGAACGTCGCCATCTGGCGGACCGCGCTTGCGGTAGAACACGGTGAGAGCGGGCGTGCCGTGTTGAAGCTGGCGGCCGGTGCCAGGCAGGCGAAACTCGTCGTGGCTACTCGTCGTGCTGCGCTGTATCTGGATATCGGCCGGGGCCTGGCGCGGGATCCAAGGACGCAGGATGAGGCGACCCAGTGGCTGCGACGCGCCGAGCAGGCGGCTCCGCAGCACATCCGCAACTATGCACCCGCACGGGAGGCCGTCGCCTATCTGCTGACCCGTGCCCGGACGACGGCCGGCGGCCGGGAGCTGCGGGGCATGGCCGCGAGGATGGGTGTCCCGCACTGACTTAACTGCTGGTTAATTCACGATCACTTAACGTACGGTTAATGACGCCCTTGCTCTTTGCCGTACGGTCACGCCACCAATACTCAAGGCAACACAAGGGTGAGATTGCGGTGGCTGACCAGGATGCGTCCGCGCTGGAGGCGCTCGCCGGTGAGCTTGGCAGGCGCGGTTACGACGCCAAGTTGATATCACCGGAGGGCCGCGAGCCTTGGTTAGCGGTGCGTAATCCGCGTGTGCCGATGCTGGCTGAGACGGTCATGGCGCACGCGGATTGGTTCTGGTGGCCATGGGCGGACCGGATCGGCCCGGCTGATGATGTGCCCGCTGCCGCTGACCGGGTGGTCCGGGTGCTGTCCGCCGCATCGGATGGCAGCTCATGAGTGGCAGCGATTTGGGCAGTGAGCTGGCAGCGCTGCGGGTGGAGTTCCAAGGCCATCGGATCTGCACGGAGTCCATCGTGGACAGGGTCCGCTACGTTGCCCGCAGCCAGCGGGAGGGCGTGCACCCGCATACGGTGATTACGCCTGATCTCGGGGAGCTGCGGGCAGCTCTGGAGGCTGGGCGACCTGGCGGGCAGGGAACGGTGCGCACGTGAGCACGGGCGCAGAAGTGCTCGCTGCTGTCCGGGAACTGCATGGTCCGGGAATAACGCAGGCCCAGATCGCTGCGAAAGCAGGCTGCTCGCAGTCGCAGGTCTCGCTGGCGGTGCGCTTGCTGGTGCATGCTCCGGAGCTGGCCGGCGCGGTGAGCGCCGGGACAATCGGGTTAGCACGCGCGGCGGCGATCGTGTGGCAGCGCAGGAATCCGCGACCGCGTCTCAGCCTGCAAGGTGGCGGGGAGTCGTGGCCGCCCGTGTACCTGACGGTGAGCGAGACGGCCGGGAAGCTATCCCTGCATCGGACGGCGGTGCTGCGCCTGATCCATGCCGGCAAGCTGCGCAGCGTGCGCCTCGGTCGGACCTATCGGATACCGGAAGCGGAAGTGTCCCGCCGCCTCGCCGGGCAGCCGTGTGACAGTGGCGTGCTCGACGTTGCCGAATGCGCGCGCATTCTGCGCTGCTCGGCGGGGACCATCTACGGCCTGCTGCATCACGGTCACCTAGCCGGTGAACGTAGCGGGGCGCTGGGCCACTACCGCATCCCCGTCACAGAATTCCGGCGTTTTCTCGGCGACGTAACAGGGTAATCGGTCGGTCTGCGGAACGCATGAGTCCGGTCCTACGGTGCAGAATCCTCAACCGTGCTGCGGGAGCGCGTTCGTGTGCGCCGCGTTCCGAAGTAGCCTGGCCCGGTGATCGGCGGGACCGGGCTCTGTGGACCGCTGCGCGGGCGGACTTCGCCGCCAAGGCGGTCGGGAGCCGGCAGGCCGCCAGGTGACCAGGCAGATTGACCTTGTGTTTGTGGTGCATGCCTGCGTTGCTGGTTTTTGCTGGCGGAGCTGTTCCGCCACGCGCCAGGTGGAGCCGGGTGGTGTCATGCGGTCCGGGCAGACGCGGGGCGGCGGGGTTACCTGGTGAGATGCTGCAGGCGGGCGGCGGCGGCGGCGTGCCGGACCAGCACGTCGTCAAGTCCCGGTACGGTCAGCGCGCCGTCCCGGACGATCACCCGGCCGGCCACCACCGTGTGCCGGGCGGCGGTGGGCCCGCAGCGCAGCCACGCCTCCACCGGATCTGTGAGCGCGCCGGCGAAGGCGACACCCTCCTGCGGCCAGCACACCAGATCTCCCACGGCGCCCACGGTGAGCTCGCCGATCTCTCCCACCCGGCCCAGGCAGCCGGCCCCGCCACGGGTGGCCACGTCGAGCACCTCTCGTGCCGTCATGCCGGCCGGCCCGGAGCGCTGCCGGCCGAGCAGCAACGCCGCACGGGCCTCGATCCACAGTGACGAGGTGTCGCTGGAGGATGAGCCGTCGCAACCCAGGCCGACCGGGCTGCCCGCCGCGCGCAGTTCCCGCACCGGCGCGAAACCCCCGCCCGCCAGGAGCATGTTGGAACTGGGGCAGTGGGCCACTCCCACGCCGGCGCCACCCAGCCGGACGACTTCTGCGGAGTTGGGATAGACGCAATGCGCCACCCAGGATCGCCCGGTCAGCCAGCCAACCTCTTCGAATTGCTCGACCGGACGACGGCCGAACGTTTCCAGGCAGTAGCTGTCCTCGTCCGGATCTTCCGCGAGGTGGGTATGCAGCCGCACGTCGAGCCGCTCGGCCAGTTCGGCGGTGCGCCGCATGAGTTCCGGGCTCACGCTGAACGGGGAGCAGGGCGCGAGCGCCACCTGCACCATCGCCCCCCACGAGGGATCGTGATGCGCCTGGACCAGTCGCTGGCTGTCGGCCAGTACCTCGTCGTCGTCCTGGACCACGGAGTCCGGCGGCAGCCCGCCATCCTTGACCGACACCGTCATCGAACCCCGCGTCGGGTGGAACCGCAGGCCCACCTCGCGGGCGGCGGCAATCTCGGCGGACCACAGATCACCGGCACCTCGGGGTGCGACGTAGAGGTGATCGGTGGTGGTAGTGCAGCCGCCCAGGGCCAGCTCGGCCAGCGCCACCCAGGCCGAGAGGTACGACGCCTCCTGATCGATAGCCGCCCACAACGGATACAGGCCGATGAGCCACTGGAAGAGGGTGCCGTTGACCACGGGCGCGTAGGACCTCGTGAGGTTCTGGTACATGTGATGGTGGGTGTTGATCAGGCCGGGGGTGATGAGGCACCCGGCCGCGTCCAGCGCCTGGCTGGCGGGCGGCGGAGGGTCGGCCGCCGCCCCGACCCCGCTGACGAGGCCATCGGTGATGGCCACCCACCCGCCGGGCAGCTCACGGTGCCCGGAGTCGCAGGTCGCGACCAGCGTGGCTCCCGTCACGAGCAGATCCGCGCCCTGGCCCCGATGGTCTGTCGTCATCACGTGGCTCCTTCCTTCGCGGCGCCGAGCCCGCCTACCCTGCCGGCGGGTGACTCACCTGGGAAACCAGTCGTGATCGCGATCGCCGTCCGGGGCTCCCGTGCGGCGCACCGTGCCCTCGATCAGCCCGTATGGACGATCCGCCACGTAAAACACCATGCCCGGGTTGTCCAGGCCGAACGGGCCGAGATCGACCAGGAAATGGTGCTTATTGGGCAGCGACAGCCGGACCTCGCACACCTCCGGGCGAGCGGCGAGGACAGCCGCCCCCATCGCGTACAGCGTCTGCTGAAGCGATCGGCTATGGGTGGCGGCGAACGCCTCCACCAGGGCCGCACTGGCGCCGGCGAACGACACGTCCCAGTCCGCGTCCACGTCCGCCAGGCGCCAGCCGGCCTGCACCGCGGTGGCCAGGATGCGGTCGTCGGTGGGCTCCAGCGTGGTGTACTCATCCCGCAAAAAACCATGAAATTCCGAACCCGTTGACTTCAGAACGACAAGATCATCAATGCCGGCCGTTACCTCGGTGCGGCCGTCGGCGCGCACCTGAACACTGGCGATGCGCGTGCCGGCCTGCCGCTGGAAAGAATGCGGGTGAGGCGTGCCCCCGACATCGATGCGCCCCCAGCCGAACGCCTCGACGCGCACCCGGGCCCGGTCTACCGACGCAACGCCCGCAAAGTGCTGGCCGAGCCGCCGGGCGAACTCCTCGATCGGAGCCGCGCCGAACCGCCTCGCGAAGGCGTACACCGCGTTCTTCTGCGCGTCAGTGGTCAGCACCTTCTCGTTGTCGCCGGTCAGATGGGTCTCGGCCAGGTCGCCGGCGAGCGCGATGCTGACATTCAGGTCGGTGATCTCGTGCCGGCTCGTGCGCCGGTCCACGTGCAGCACCCGGACCTCGGCCTTGCCGTACTGGGTCGGCCCGAGAGTGATCCCGGGGTCGGTCCCGCTGTCGCTGGTCATGTCCTACTGGCTCCCTCTGTAGACGGAGTAGCCGAACGGCGCCAGCAGCAGCGGCACGTGATAATGCTCACCGGGCGCGGCCATGAAGACGACGATCACCTCGGGAAAGAACGCCTGGCCGTGGTGGGCTTCCAGGTAGTCCCGTACGGCGAAGACCAGCCTGCTCGGGGTCGGCTCGGTCGCGTCGAACGCGGGCAGCCCGCTGGCCCGCCCGTCGGCGTCGGTGACCGCACCGCCGAGCGGCCGCCAGCCGCCGTTCGCCCAGATCTCGATTGTGACCGGCACCTCTACCGCCGGGTGGCCGTGTGCGGTGTCCAGGACATGCGTCGACACGCTGGTCATGTGGTGACCAGCTTCCGCAGCCGGATGGCGTTGATCTTGCCGATCTCAGCCGCGGCCACCTCGCGTTCGGTGCTCCGATCGTTGGCCATCCGGCGGCGCAACTCGGCCAGGATCTCGTCCGGCCCGCGGCCAGTGGCGCAGATCAGGAACACATGCCCGAATTGGCGCTCGTAGGCCACGTTCGCGTCGCGGAGCGCCTCAAGCGCCCCTGGGTCCGAGCCGATCCCGGACTGCTCCTGCCGCGACCACGCCGGCCAGCGTGCCCCCCGCTCGCCGATCCGTGGATGGCCGGCCATGGCGGCCTCCAGCTCACCAGGTCCGCGGTCAGCCCATGCGGCGTCCGCCGCGGCGAGCAGTTCGGCGGTCGTGCGGTGCGGGCGCCCGTCGGCGACCTGCCGCGCCCAGCCCGGGGCAGCGCAGCAGCCCAGCAGCACCTCGACGGCCTCGTCACGGGGCAGCCCGTTCAGCCAGTCCAGCCCGGCCAGAGTCTGCCCGGCCGGCTCCCCAGCGGCGTCCGCGATCGGCAGCGCGGCGGGGCCGGGACCATCTGCAGTCGGCTCGCCGACGGCCTCCGTGAGCGGCCGCGCGCCGGAAGCAGGGCCCTTTCCGCTCTGATCGGGCATGGCGGCGGCTCCTCGCGTGGACGTCGACGCACACCATAGCGGCCCTCCCGGGCGGTGACTGACTGCGACGCGGTGACAATCTATGGGGTATCCGGTTGGCTGTCCGCAGCATGATCCGGGGGAGGAGCTGGGCACCTCAGATGGCTGAGTATGAGCTGGCGATCCGGGCCCGCCGGGCGGTCACGCCGGATGGCGTGCACCCGGTCACCGTAGCGGTGCGGGCCGGCCGGATCGCCGCACTGGCCGGGTTCGCAGACATCTTGGATGCGGCCCGCTGCGAAGAGCTGGCCGCCGGAGAGGTGCTGCTGCCGGGGCTGGTCGACACCCACGTCCACATCAACGAACCGGGCCGCACCGATTGGGAGGGCTTCGCGACCGCGACCCGGGCGGCTGCCGCCGGCGGTGTCACCACCTTGATCGACATGCCGCTCAACTGCGTGCCGTCCACCACCACGACCGACGCGCTGCGGCTCAAGCGGGCCGCCGCCGGCCGGGGACCCTGGGTGGATGTCGGCTTCTGGGGCGGCGCGGTCCCGGACAACCTCGCCGCCCTGGCCGGGCTGCACAGTGGCGGGGTCTTCGGCTTCAAGGCGTTTCTGGTCGATTCCGGCGTGCCTGAGTTCGGGAACCTTGACCCGGTGCGGCTGGACGCCACCCTCGCCGAACTGGCCCGGCTCGATGCGCTGCTGATCGTGCACGCGGAAGACCCCGGGATCATCGCGGCGGCCCCGGATCCAGCGGGCCGGTCGTACGCGGACTTCCTCGCCTCCCGGCCCGCCGCGGCCGAGAACGCGGCGATCGAGGGCTTGCTGGAGGCCGCCCGGCGGCACAATGCGCGCGTCCACATCCTGCACCTGGCCTCGGCGAGCGCGCTGCCCGCCATCGCGGCGGCGCGGTCTGAGGGGGTACGGGTCTCCGTCGAGACCTGTCCGCATTACCTGACGTTCTGCGCGGAGGAGGTGCCTGAGGGGGCCACCGAGTACAAGTGCTGCCCGCCGATCCGGGAAGCCGCGCACCGGGACGGGCTGTGGCGAGGGCTTGCGGACGGCCTGATCGACGCGGTGGTGTCCGATCATTCGCCCTGCCTGCCCGCGCTGAAGCAGCGGGAGACCGGCGACTTCGGTAAGGCTTGGGGCGGGGTTTCTTCGCTCCAGATTGGCCTGCCGGCGGTCTGGACGCAGGCCCGCCGCAGGGGCCACGACCTCGCCGACGTCGTGAGGTGGATGGCCACCGGCCCGGCGGCCGTGGCTGGTGCCTCGTGCAAGGGGGCGATCGCTCCCGGGTATGACGCCGACCTGGTGGCGTTCGACGACACGGCCTCCTTCACTGTCGATCCGGCACGCCTGCACCACCGGCACCCTGTGACGCCATACGCCGGCCGGACGCTGACTGGAGTAGTGCGCAGTACCTGGCTGCGCGGCGAACCGGTTGGCGGAACCCCGGCCGGCCGACTGCTGTCCAGGGGAGGGACATGACCGATTTCACCGAACGGGTCAACCTGGCCGCCCGCCGGCTCGGGGCCGGCGTGGTGGCCGCCAGCGACGAGTTCTTCGGCGAGAAGGAGAACCTGCTGCGCTCCGGGCCGCCGGTCAGCCAACCCGACACCTTCGGGCACAAGGGCCAGGTCGTGGACGGCTGGGAGACCCGGCGCCGCCGCGGATCTGGCCACGACTTCGCGCTGATCCGGCTCGGCACCGGGGGCGTGATTCATGGCGTGGTGGTGGACACTGCCCATTTCACCGGCAACTTCCCGGCCGCGTGCTCCGTGCTGGCTTGTGCGGTCGATGGCTATCCCAGCCCGGCGGAACTGCTCGGGCCGGACGTGCAGTGGACGGAAATCGTGCCGCGCAGCGACCTGGCGGGCGACACCGAGAACAACTTCGCCGTGCGGGACAGCCACCGTTTCACGCACGTTCAGCTGAATATCTACCCCGATGGCGGGGTGGCCCGGCTGCGGGTGCACGGTGAGGTCGTCCTCGACCCTCGGCTGCTGGACGGGATCTCGCTGGATCTTGTGGCGGAGGAGAACGGCGGCACGGTCGTGGACGCGAGTGACCGGTTCTACTCAGCCCCCGAGAACATGATCGCCCCCGGCCGGGTCGCCGTGATGGGCGATGGGTGGGAGACCCGGCGCCGTCGTGACACGGGCCACGACTGGGCGCTCTTCAAGCTCGCCGCGTGCGGTCACATCCGTCAGGTCGTCGTGGACACGTCCTGTTTTCTCGGCAACGCGCCCGCCGCCGCCGCCGTGCAGGCCTGCGATGCCTCGGTCACCGGCCTCGATGCGGCGGAATGGTTCGACCTGGTGCCCCGTGTCCCGCTGCTGCCCGATACCCGGCACCGGTTCCGGATCGGCCCGGCGGCCGCCCTCCCAGCCTCCCATGTCCGGCTGAACATCTACCCCGACGGCGGACTGGCCCGGTTTCGGCTATTCGGCGAGCCGACCACTGGCGGGCGGGCCTGCCTGGGCCTGCGCTGGTTCAACCGGCTGCCCGCCGATTACGCCATGCGCATGCTGGCCGACGAGTGCGGGCTGGCCGAAACGGCCGTCGCCGAGCTGGTCGGCCGCCGCCCGTATCAGCGGTCGGCCCAGCTGGACACGCTGCTCACCGACGGGGGACTGCTGCCCGGGCTGAACGCCAACGCAGCCCGCCGAGTGCGCTCCCTCCTCCTCGGAAGCCCCGTGGTCCCTGAAAGCCCCGCGATCCCCGAAGGCCCCGTGGTCCCTGAAGGCTAAGGACCGCAGCCGCAGCGCGAGCAGATCGACATGGCCGGGCCGTTGTACTGTCGGGCATGGAATTCTTCCGGCCGACGGACTGGTCGGATGCGCTCGCCGTCAAGGCCGCGCATCCCGACGCGCTGCCGCTCGCCGGGGGAACTGACGTCATGGTCGAGATCAACTTTGACCGGGTGCGGCCGGCGGCGCTGCTCGACCTCACCGGGATCCGTGAGCTGGCCGAGTGGAGCTGCGACGGTGGGACCGTCCGGCTGGGCGCCGCCGTGCCGTACGCGCGGGTGATCAGTGAGCTCGCCGCCCGACTGCCGGGGCTCGCGCTCGCCTCCCGGACGGTCGGCTCGCCGCAGATCCGCAACCGGGGCACCGTGGGTGGCAACCTCGGTTCCGCCTCGCCGGCCGGCGACGCGCACCCCCCGCTGCTCGCCTGCGACGCTGTCGTCGAGGCCGCGTCCGTGCGCGGCGTCCGCCAGATCCCGGTACGCGAGTTCTACGCCGGGGTGAAGCGCACCGTCCTGGCGCCCGACGAGCTGATCGCCGCGATCTGCATCCCGGTGGCGCGCGGGCCGCAGCAGTTCGCGAAGGTCGGCGTGCGCAACGCGATGGTCATCGCGGTGTCCTCGTTCGCGATCGCGTTGCATCCGGACCGCACCTGGGTCGGGACCGGGCTCGGGTCGGCCGCCCCGACCCCCCGCCCGGCCCGGGAGGCGGAGGAATTCCTGACGGCAGAACTGATCGAGCGCGGGCTGTGGGACGCACCGGCCCCGCTGGCGGACTCGGCCGTGTACCGGTTCGGCGAGCTCGTGGCGGGTGCGGCGGAGCCGATCGACGACGTGCGGGGCACCGCCGCGTACCGTCGTCACTCCCTGGCCGTGCTGGCCCGGCGCACGCTCGGCTGGGCCTGGCGGTCATACCAGGAGGAGCAGCGGCTATGCGCGTGACGTGCACCGTCAACGGCGCGCCCACCGTCGCCGACGACGTGTGGGAGGGGGAGTCGCTGCTGTTCGTTCTGCGTGAGCGGCTGGGCCTGCCCGGCTCGAAGAACGCCTGCGAGCAGGGCGAATGTGGGTCCTGCACGGTCTACCTGGACGATCGCCTGGTGTGCGCCTGCCTGGTCGCCGCCGGGCAGGCGGAGGGCCGGGACATCCGCACGGTGGAAGGTCTCGCCACCGCCGACGCGCTGGATACCGTGCAGCAGGCGTACATCGACGCTGGCGCGGTGCAGTGTGGTTTCTGCACGCCGGGCCTGATCGTCGCCACGGATGACCTGCTGCGCCGGGTTCCGGAGCCCGCCGACGCCGAGATCCGCGAGGCCCTCGCCGGGAACCTGTGCCGCTGTACCGGCTACGAGAAGATCCTCGACGCGGTCCGCCTCGCGGCGGGCCGGCGGTCCGCCGCGGCGGCTAGCGGCGAACCGAAAGGCAGTGCCCGGTGACCAGTTCCAGCCGGACGCCGCCCGGCCCGGCCCGGGCTGGCCTGGCCCGGGCTGGCCTGGCCCGGGCTGGCCTGGCCCCGGCGGGACCGGCGCCGGCTGGGCACGCATCGGTCAGCGAGCAAGCCGACCGCGGCGTAGGCGCGAGCACGCTGCGGCCAGACGGAACGCTCAAGGTGACCGGTGAGTTCGCGTTTTCCTCGGACCTGTGGATGTCGGACATGCTCTGGGGCGCCACCCTGCGCGCGTCCCACCCACGGGCGCGCATCCGCTCGGTCGACGTGTCCGCCGCGCTGCGCATCCCCGGAGTGGCCGCGATCCTGACCCACGAGGACGTGCCCGGGCGTGGGCGGTTCGGCATGGAGGTGCTCGACCAGCCGGTACTGGCCGCGACCGAGGTCCGTTACCAGGGCGAGGCGGTCGCCGTCGTCGCGGCCGACCATCCGGAGACCGCCCGCCGCGCGGTCGCCGCGATCGAGGTCGGCTACGACGTGCTGACCCCGGTCACCGACGCCGAGGCCGCGCTGCGGCCGGACTCGGTCCGCGTTCACCCGGACGGCAACCTGGTCCGGCACGTCCGCATCAGGAGAGGCGATCCGGGCGCGTCCGCGGACGTCGTGGTCTCCGGGTCGTACCAGGTCGGCATGCAGGATCAGGCGTTCCTCGGCCCGGAGTCGGGTCTCGCGGTGCCCGCCGAGGACGGCGGGATCGACCTGTACGTCGCCACCCAGTGGCTGCACGTGGACCAGGCGCAGATCGCGGCCAGCCTGGGCTTGCCCGAGGACAAGGTACGGCTGACGCTCGCGGGCGTGGGCGGCGCGTTCGGCGCCCGCGAAGACCTGTCCATGCAGATCCACGCCTGCCTGCTGGCGCTGCGCACCGGCCGCCCGGTGAAGATGGTCTACTCCCGCGAGGAGTCGTTCTTCGGCCATGTCCACCGCCATCCGGCGACGCTGTACTACGAGCACGGCGCGGCCAGCGACGGGACCCTGGTCTACGTCACGGCCCGGATCTACCTTGACGGGGGAGCCTACGCGTCGAGTTCGCGGGCGGTGGCCGCGAACGCGGCCACTCTCGGCGTGGGGCCATACCAGGTGCCGAACGTGACGATGGATGCCTATGCCGTATATACGAACAACCCGCCGTGCGGGGCGATGCGCGGATTCGGCACGGTCCAGGCGTGTTTCGCCTACGAATCCCAGATGGACGAGCTGGCCCGGCGCCTTGGCCTGGACCCGGTCGAGCTCCGCATCCGCAACGCGCTCCGCGAGGGCTCGACCATGCCGACCGGTCAGCTGGTCGACTCGGCGGCTCCGGTCGCCGAACTGCTGCGCCGCGTCCGCGACGCTCCGATGCCGCCCGATCAGGGTGCCCGCTCCGGCCCAGACGCGCGCGAGCCCGACCTACGCGAGCCCGACCTGCGCGAGCTGCCCGGCGGGGTATCGAACACGACACACGGGGAAGGCGTCGTGCGGGGCGTCGGCTATGGCATCGGCATCAAGAACGTCGGCTTCTCCGAGGGTTTTGATGACTATTCCACGGCCCGGGTCCGGCTGGAGGCGGTGGCCGGCCAGCCTGTCGTGACGGTGCATACCGCAGCCGCCGAAGTCGGCCAGGGTCTGGTCACCGTGCAGGCGCAGATCGCCCGCACGGAGCTCGGGGTCGAGCGGGTCGTGATCCGCCCGGCCGACACCTCGGTGGGCAGCGCGGGTTCCTCGTCGGCATCCCGCCAGACGTACGTCACCGGCGGAGCGGTCCGGGCGGCCTGCGTCGCGGTTCGGCAGGCTCTGCTGCGCCGGGTAGCAGGCCGTTATGGTGTTCAGCAGGAAGAGCTGGCGCTCTCCGGGGGAAAGGTCGAGTCGACGTCCGCGGGGGTGATCGTGGATCTCGCCGCTGTCCTCGGCGATGACGTAATCGAGGAGACGGTCACCTGGCGGCATCGCCCGACGCAGCCAATCGACCCGGATACCGGGCAGGGCAGCGCGCACGTGCAGTACGCCTTCGCGGCGCATCGCGCCGTCGTGGATGTCGACACCGAGCTCGGCCTGGTCAAGGTGGTGGAGATCACCACCGCTCAGGACGTCGGGAAGGCGATGAATCCGCTGGCGCTGGTCGGCCAGATCCACGGCGGCACAGCGCAGGGCCTGGGCCTGGCGCTCATGGAGGAGATCCAGGTCTCGGGCGGCATGGTCCGCAACCCTTCGTTCACCGACTACCTGATCCCCACGATCCTCGATGTGCCACCGATGAACGTGGACGTCCTCGAACTCGCCGACCCGCACGCGCCCTATGGACTGCGCGGGGTCGGCGAACCTCCGACGATCTCTTCGACGCCGGCGATCGTTGCCGCGGTCCGCGCCGCTACCGGGAAGGCGCTGCGGCGGGTGCCGATCCGGCCGGACGACATCGCAGGCCTGTGATCTCCTCGGCAGACCACCGGCCGCAAAGACCCATCACACCTGGGTCGCTGACCCGGGACGGAGCGCTCCGATGACCCTGATGTTCCTCAGCGGCGATGGCATGGCCGGCGGCCCACTTCATCACCGGCTGCAGGGGGCTCCCTTGATCGCCGTGACACGGACAGCCCCGGAATACCGGTTCTACGCCGTCCGAGACCGTTTCCCGGCCCTCGAACAGGTAACCGAGGGCGGGTACCCCATCGCCGGCGAGGTCTACCAGGTGTCGCTCGCGGTACTACGCGACCACCTGCTGCCCGCTGAACCAGCCGAACTGGAGCTCGGCGTCATCGAACTGGCCGGTGGTGCAGCCGCCCTCGCGATGCTTCTGCGCCGCGAGTTCGTCCGCCCCAACGATCTGGTGGACATCTCGTCCGTCGGTGACTGGCGCGCATACCGCCCCCCGTACTAGACCGAAGTCCCGGAGAGTGCCACAGGCGGATCAGGTGCGTCAGCAGCAGGCCGCCCTGTGCATTGTGGGGCCCGTCGGCCCTGCAGCACGGCCGCCACGACTGGCCACTGGCAGATGCGAGTGCGCCCCGGCCGGCCTCACCGTTGGTAGCTGGAGAACTTCGCGCAGACCGGTCCCGAAGTGGTCATCGACGCTGGGGGGCTGGTGTCTGACCGGAGCGAAACCTGCGCAATTCATCGAGTGAAGGAGTCAGCATGGCCAGTTCGTTGTCGATTGATGTTTTCAATAGCGGGTACAAGCCGATCCCTGGTGGCCCGGGATGGGATGACAGCACCCCTGCCACCTGGCCAGCCAGCACCTCGACGCTGATCTCCGGCGACCGCGGCGCCGTCCTCGTCGATGCGCTGCTGACCACGAGCGAGGGAGAGCGGCTGGCGGCGTGGGTGCAGAATACCGGCAAGCGACCCCACGCGATCTTCGTAACCCACGGTCACGGCGACCACTTCTTCGGGGCCGGGCCAGTGCTGGACGCCTTCCCCGGCGCCCAGCTGATGGCCAGCGATCAGCAGGTCGTCGACGAGGCCCGTGGCCAGACCACCCCCGAAGTCATGGCGATCTGGAACTCCTGGTTCGCCGGGCAGTTCTCGCAGTCCCCCGTGGTGCCCGCCTTGACCAGCTCGCCGGAGTTCGACCTGGAAGGCCATCCCCTCCTGTTCCGCACGATCGGCGGCGCCGACGGCGCGCTCGCCACGATCGTGCACGTGCCGGACATGCAGGCCATCTGCTCCGGCGACATCGTCTACAACAACATCCACATGTGGCTATGGAACTCGACGCCGGACTCACGGGAGGCGTGGCTGGCGTCCCTGGACGCGGTGGCCGCCCTCAAGCCGTCCACGATTATCACCGGGCACAAGGATCCCGACGCGCCCGACGACAACGCGACCCGCGTGCTCGACCAGTCGCGCCGCTACATCGAGGACTTCGACCAGACGGTGGCCAAGTCCAGCACGCCGCTTGAGGTGATCGACGTAATGCTCGCGAAGTACCCCGCCTACGGCAACCGGTACACCCTGTTCGCCGCGGCATTCACCCAGTTCCCGGCCTAACTGGGTAGGCCACACGGCGAGGTGCCTGAGATGCAGGCCCTTCTCCGTGTGGCCCCCACCGAACCCCGCGGGCCGTTGGGCAGGCCGCCGACGAGGTCCCTGTTGGGCCGGGCTTTCCGACGGCGCGGGCCCGAGAAGGATGTGACGCCGAGGAACAGGCTGCCTTGATCACGGTGCTGTGCATGGGTATGTGCAGCTGAGCATAGTCATTTGGCGGAACTACACACTATTTTCGGCATCTCCGGACGATCCGCACGACCGCGGTGAGAGCCATCGGCTGGCTTGCATGATCCCGGCCGGGAAGGTGGATCTGCTCGTTCGCTGGCGGTGTGTCAGGCTGCGTGTGGGGCGATTTCCACGATGAGGTCGGCGTTAAGGGCTGCGGAGATTCGTTCGAGCAGGGGGATGGTCGGGATGACTCCGCCTGCTTCCATGCGTGAGAGGGCGGGCTGGGTCATGCCGGCACGGGCGGCGAGCTCGACCTGTGAGAGGCCCAGTTCGAGGCGGCGTTCGCGCACGGCGTGGCCGATCAGGAATGCCCTGCGCGCCTCGGCGTGCCCCTGCTGGTAGTCCTCGCTGCCGCGGCGCTGCTGGGCGAGTTCCTCGTACGAGGAGTGGTCAGCGGCCATGTCAGTTCACCTCCCGGTCGAACGCCCGATGGGCTGGGCCGTGTTCGGTCTCGCAGATCTTCTGCCTCGCACATGTCATGAGGCAGGCGGCGTCACGTGCCGGAGGCCATGTACGCGGCCAGGATGTAGTTGGGGTGGCGGTCGAGGTTCTTGCGGGCCCTGTCATAACGCATGGTGGTACGCGGGTCCGCGTGGTGGGCGGCGATCTGCACGTCGCGCAGTGAGCCGCCCTTGAACCGGGCAAGGTAGGCAGCTACGGCAAGCCGGAGCCGGTCAGCACGCGGTACGGGATGGTCGGACGAGATGGAGGCTAACTCGTAGTAGTGCATCATGCTTCGACACTGCGCCCGCACCTATCAACAGCAAAGCCCTCAACCCGCGCCATGTGGCTGAGCGGGCGGCTCGTCCTGCGTGATCTATGAGCGGCCTGCGGCGATGTGGTCGTGAACGAACCCACGACACGTGTTCGGTTGTGCGTCGCGTGCCTCGGTTGTTGACTGATCACATGACCGAGCTCCCCTTGGTGCGGGCTCCGCGGATCCCGGTGACAGACACCTTTCACGGAGTCGATGTCACCGAGGACTACCGATGGCTGGAGGACGCCTCTTCGGAGGAGACCATCGCCTGGACAAAGGCCCAGCAGCACCGCAGCCGTACCTACTTCGGCGGGATCCCCTGGCGAGGCGCGCTGCGGGCCCGTGTCGAGCAGCTGCTGAAGTCCGAGAGGACGACGTACAAGCGGCTCCTGTCCGGCGGAAGCACCTTCTTCGCGCTGAAGGTGCAGACGCCACGGCAGCAGCCGTTCCTGGTGGCGCTGACCGACCTTGACGACCCTGCGACCGAGCGTGTTGTCGTGGATCCGGATGTCATCGACCCGTCGGGTGAGACCACCATCGACTTCTTCGTTCCGTCCCCGGATGGCAAGCAGGTCGCGGTCTCGCTGTCGGAACATGGCACCGAAGACGGGTCGCTGCACGTCTACGACGTCGAGAGCGGGGAGGTCGTCGACGAGCCGATCGCGCATGTGAATCTGATGGGCGGATCGGTGGCCTGGCGTCACGACGGCTCAGGGTTCTGGTACACCCGCTGCGCTGACCCCGCAGGCTTTCGGCAACAGGTGTGGTTCCGCGAGCTCGGTGACACGCCTGACCGCGTTGACCTCGCTGGCCCCTTCGCCGACGAGCGGATCGCGGAGAACTACCTGTCCGCCTCTCCCGACGGTCGTTGGGTGATGGACCGGGTGCAGAAGGGGGATGGAGGTGAGTGGCAGGTCTTCCTCCGTAGCCAAGGTGCCGACGGCTCGTGGTGGCAGCTGGCAGACATCCCCGACAAGTGCGTGCATGCCGTGCCCGGCACGGACGCCCTGTATCTGCTTTCCTTCCGGGACGCCCCGCACGGCAAGGTGCTCCGCCTACCGCTGACCAGTGGCGCCACGGTCGCCGACGCCGACGAGATCGTATCGGCAGGTGACACGGTCATCGAAGACCTCGGGGTGACTCGCGACACCGTCTGGGTAGTGGACATGGACGGCGGGCCGCAGCAGGTGCGCGCCTTCGACGGCAAGGGTGGGCCACTTCCCCCGGTGGAGATCCCGCCGATGAGCTCGGTGTCGTCGTACTCCGCTCGTTTCTCGACGCTGGGACAGGACCGGATCGCCTGGTCGTGCGAGTCCTTCACGGAGCCGGCGACCTGGTGGGTAGCAGCCCGCGGCGAAGCACCCCGACCAACCGCACTGAGGACGACTACCTCCGTCGACCTGTCCGGGTACGAGGTGACCCGCGAGTTCGCAACGTCGAAGGACGGTACCCGTGTCCCCCTCAACGTGATCGCCGCACCCGGCACGCCACGTGACGGAACCGCGCCGGCGCTGCTGACGGCGTACGGCGGTTACAGCATCTCGCTGGTACCGCGTTTCGATCCCGGGCTGCTGCTGTGGCTGGAGCAGGGCGGGGCCTACGTGGTGGCCAACATCCGCGGCGGCGGCGAGTTCGGCGAGGAGTGGCACCACGCCGGCCGGCTCGCCACCAAGCAGAACTGCTTCGACGACTTCATCGCCTGCGCGGACCATCTTCACAGCAGCGGGATCACCAGTCGCGAGCGGCTGGCGATCATGGGCGGTTCCAACGGAGGATTGCTGATGGGTGCCGTGCTCACTCAGCGTCCGGACATCGCCCGTGCGGTGGTAGCAGCGGTGCCGGTGATGGACTCGTTGCGAGCCGAGACCACCACCAACGGGAGGTTCAACACGCCCGAGTACGGCACCGTGGAGGATCCGGAGTTGTTCACGGTGCTGCTCGCCTACTCGCCTTACCACAATGTCGTGGACGGGACGGCCTACCCAGCCGTGTTGCTGACCGCTGGACAGAACGACACCCGGGTCGATGCCCGGCATGCCAAGAAAATGACGGCTCGACTCCAACAGGCAACGTCCTCGGACCGGCCGGTGCTGCTGAGATTGCAGTCCACAGGCCACCTGGCCGGGTCGCTCGACCAGGCCATCGACGAGACAACAGACTGGCACGCCTTCCTCTTCGACCAGCTAGGTCTCGGCTACCGTCCCGTCGCCCCTGCGTGATCGGTCCGGCAGCCAAGCCGCCGTCTCTCCGCGGCAGGCTGTCCGCTGGCTCGCTGAGTGAGCGGCCCGCAGCCCGCTGGTTCCCAGGACGCTTCCGCTTGCCGCGCCTGCGGGGGCGAATGGCGGTCGGCGTGACCGCTGTGGCGCTGACCGCCGCCCTCGCCGCCAGGTTTGCCGTCGCCGGGGTCACCAGCGCCGGACCCGCGGCTCCAGCACCCGGCCGGATCTCGCTGGATGCCTTCCTCGGCCGCGCCGCCGCCGCCCGCACCCAGCCCACCGTTCTGCCTGGCCCCGGGCAGATCTTCTACGTCAAGGAACTGGACGACACGACCGGTACGCTCCCCGGATTTCCCCCGATGAAGTCGTGCCAGGTCAACTGGGATCCCGCGCCCAGCGTCGGCGGCACCGCGGGCGGGGACGGCACCAGCATCCCGACCCGGCCTGCGCCGCAGTTCTGCGCCAGCGGCGTCCCTGCCCCGCCGGCCGGCTACCCGGAACCCTGGTTCACCGAGCATGGCTACCCCTCCTGGGACCACAACGGGTATCCGCCACCCGACACGCTGCCGACCGACCCGGCCGCGCTGCGGGCCGCGCTCTACACGGCGGCCGGCCGCCCCGCGCCCGACGGAGCCTGGAATTTCTGGGGCGTGGCCGCCCCGGGCCCGGTGCCTAGTCGGCCGTCGAAAACTGACATTGTCTTCGAGCTCGTCGGCAGGCTTCTGCAGGCACCCATCTCCAGCCAGCTACGATCGGCGCTTTACGAGGTCACGGCCCAGGAACCCAGCCGGACGCCCTGTGGCTCTGTGCGCACCCACCCCCTCGGGACCGCGCACAGAGCCACGGGGCGTGTGCGGCATAAGGGGTGCGCAGTCTGCCGTCCTACCGGGTCGGTGGGAGGTCGAAGGCCGGGAACAGGCTGGGGCCGAACGTGGTGATCTCCGCGATGGCGTCGGCCTCGATGCGCAGGACGTCGAGCTTGAACGCGCGGAACGTGGTGTCGCCCGGCCGCTTGAGGTAGCTCGCGGCGGTGGGCATCCGGTTGGCCATCGCCGCGACGAGCCGCCAGTCACCGTCACGCGCGGGTCCCAGGCCGCGCTCCATGAGCGGCATGACCGCCTCCAGCCCGTCGAAGCAGAACGGGTACGGCGGCATGGTGACCCGGATGTCCTGGGACGCGATCGCGACCGCGGCCGCCGCGTCACACCGTTCGTGCGCGTCGATAAACAGGTCCAGCAGCTTGCGCTCCTCCGCGTTCGGCGCCTGAGCCGACCAGTCGAGGCGGTGCGACGGCAGGTGCTCCTGCATCGTCGCGCGAGCACGTTGCAGCGCGCTGTTCGCCGCGGCGACGGTGGTATCGAGCAATGACGCGGTCTCCCTGGCCGGCATCCCGAGCACGTCGCGCAGGATCAGCGCGGCCCGCTGTCGCGCGGGAAGGACCTGCAGCGCGGCCAGGAACGCCAGTTCGATCGTCTCACGCGCGACAACGACCGCGTCGGGTTGGTCCTCGGCCGGCGCGATCTCATCCAGCAGCCGATCTGGGTAGGGCTGCAGCCAGCTGACTTCCGCGAATGAGTGAAACTCGGGCACGCGCCGCGACCTGGCCCGGATCATGTCCAGGCAGACATTGGTCGCGATGCGGTACAGCCAGGCCCGCAGCAGCGACTCGCCCTCGAACCTCTCGCGGTGGCGCCAGGCCCGCAGGAACGTCTCCTGGACCGCGTCGTCGGCCTCGTCGAGGCATGCGAGCATCCGGTAGCAGTGGACGTGCAGCTCACGGCGGTGCCGCCGGGTGAGCACCTCGAAGTCCGGCCCATCCATATTCATCGGCGCGGCACCCCGGACGTGACGTTCCCGCCCATCCCTGGATCATCCTTTCGGTTGTGGCCGCCCGACCTCCTGCACCAGGAAGGTGTTGCCGTCCGGGTCACTCAAGGACATGAACGAGTTGTAGTCGCCGCGCTCTGGATCAGGCCCCGGCACCTGAACACCGCCCGGCTCGAAATGGAAGATCTCACTGGCTTCCGCCCCGCGCTCGGTCAGCTCGGCTCGCGCGGCGTCGATATCGGAGACGATCAGGTGCAATCCGCTGACCGAGCCCGCCGCTTCCGGGTTCCGCATGAGGGTGACCGAGCACGCCGAACCCGGCGGGGTCAGCTGCACCACGCGAAAGTCGCCGGCCTGGTGATCGACGTCGAGACCGAACCCGGCCTTCTCCGTGTAGAACGTCTTGGCGCGATCCACGTCCGAGACGGGAACCACCACGAGTTCCAGTTTCCAGTCCACGAGCAACCTCCTTGTCGCAGTCGGCGGGATCGCCGACGTCTTGCTAAGTAGAACGTCGGCGCCCGCCAAAACTCATCGGTGAGCCGATGAACTCGTCCTTCACCGGCTCGGATGGCTCGGCCGCAAGCGACCTGACTGTCCGGGTCACCCAGGACCGGGGCTATCGGCATGGGACCGTCACCCGGGGGCGTCCCGGCGGGCGCGGGCGCGCCGCTTGCCCTCGTGCATCGCCTGCACCCGGGCAATGGGAATCGCCCGGCCCTCCTCGATCAGGTCGGAACTCAGCCGCTGCGGCACGGGCATCCGCGCGGCCCACGGATCACCGCCGGCGATCAACCGCGCCACCGTGTGCACGGTGAAGTCGGCTGGCACGACGCGATCCAGCTCATCCCACGCCACCGGGAACGAGACCGGCACGCCGGGCCGGACGCGCGGGCTGTACACCGCCGCCACCGTCGCCCCGCCCGCCCGGGTCGAATCCACGAACACCTTGCCTCCGCGGTCTTCCCGGATGAAGGCCGTGGTGGCGAGGGCTGGGTCCAGCCGCTCGGCCCGGGCGGCGATCGCACGGGTGGCCGCGGCCACGTCGTCCATCGTGGCCTGGGGCTCGAGGGGCACGAACACATGCACGCCCTTCGCGCCGCTGGTCTTGACCGCGCCCGCGAGGCCGGCACTGGCCAGGGCCTCCCGGACCAGCCAGGCCGCGCGGACGGTCAGCGCGAACGCGTCCGCGGACGGCGGGTCGAGGTCAAGCACGAGGTAGGTGGGGTGGTCCCGGCGGTCGGTACGAACCAGCGTCGGGTGATACTCCACAGCGCGCTGATTGGCGAACCACAGCAGCGTGCGGCGGTCGTTGCACAGCGCGTAGGAGACCTCGCGTTTGGAGGCCTCGGCCCACAGCGGCACCGTCCGCACCCAGGGCGGCGTGTACTTGGGCACGTTCTTCTGCATGAACGGCGCCTGGCCGCGGAGCACCCTGATAACCGACAGTGGCCGGTCCCGCAACTCCGGGATGATGCAGCCACGAACCGCGTCCAGGTAGTCGACCAGATCCCGCTTGGTCGCCTCCGCCCCGTCGAACAGCGGTTGATCCAGGTTGGTCAGCGGCACGCCGTCCCGCACCTCGCCGCCGCTCATCGTGGCCACCTTCCTGCCCGGGCGTCGCGGCGGATGCCGGCCGGCACCGGCTCCGGTGCCCTTTCAGTCCCAGGCTAGCCTTAGGCGTGTCCTGGGATGCCAGCCGATCTCTTTTACTTATGGTGTTCGCGAGACAGCCGTGGCGTAAGGCGGTCGGTGCGATCGCGGCTGGCCGAGCTCATCGAAGTTTTGCTTCACGCAGGGATGCAGTTCCTCTGCGAGGGTCGTGGGGACAGTGATGCGTTTCGATGACGTCGTAGTGGCTGCCACTGTGCGTGTCGGCGGTGAGGTAGTACCGGCTCGCGCCCAGATGGCGACCACTCTCGGGTTCCACATCATCCTGGCCTGCCTGGGGATCGCGTTGCCGACCGTCGTGCTGCTGGCTGAGTTCATCGGCCTGCGGCGCGGCGATGAGGTGGCACTCATGCTGGCGCGCCGCTGGTCGCAAGCCATGGGAGTGCTGGTCGCGGTCGGCGCGGTCACCGGGACGGTGCTGTCGTTCGAGATGGGCCTGCTGTGGCCGGGGCTGATGCGCCGTTACGGGGCGGTGCTCGGGCTGCCGTTCGGTGTCGAAGGCTTGTTCTTCTTTCTGGAGGCCATCTTCACCGCGATCTACCTGTACGGCTGGCGGCGCCTGCCCGGCTGGGCGCACTGGTGGACCGGGGTGCCGAACGCCGTGAGCGGCATCCTGGGGGCGATGTCGGTCATCGCGGTCAACTCGTGGATGAACCAGCCGGGCGGCTTCACCGCCCGGGGCGGCCGGATCGTGTCCGTCGACCCGTGGCAGGTGTTCTTCAACCATGCCGCGTCCTATGAGATGCCGCACATGATCCTGGCCGCCTACATGGTCGCCGGGTTCACCGTCGCCGCGGTATACGCGGCCGGCATCCTGCGTGGCCGGCGGGACCGCTACCACTACACCGGGTTCGCCATCCCGTTCGTCATGGCCGCGGTGATCACCCCGTTCCAGATCTTCGTCGGCGACACCGCCGCCCGTGCCATCGCCACCGACCAGCCGGTGAAGTTCGCGTCCATGGAGTACGTGACGCACACCTCCCGAGATGTCCCCGAGTACCTGGGCGGTGTCTACGCCCACGGGCACATCTACGGGGGCCTGCGGATTCCGGGCATGGATTCGCTGCTGGTCGGGTTCAGCACCCGGACGAAGGTCATCGGGTGGGACACCGTCCCCGCCGCCGGCCGACCGCCGGTGCCCTGGCTGATTCACCTGTGCTTCGACGTCATGGTCGCCTTGGGGTTTCTCCTGCTGCTGGCGGGACTTTGGGCGCTTTACGAATGGTGGCGGCACCGCCGGCTGCCGCCGCAGCGGCTGTTCTGGCTGCTCGGCGCCGCCAGCGGGGTGGCTGCGGTGGTGGCGATGGAGTGTGGCTGGGTGGTCACCGAGGTCGGACGCCAGCCCTGGGTGGTCTACCGCCTGCTGACCACCACGGCGGCGGCCACGACCAATGGCGGCATCATCACTAGCCTGATCATCGTGGTAGTCCTGTACGCCGTGCTCGGCACCGCGACGATCCTCATCCTGCGGACCCTGGCCCAGCGCTGGCGCCGCAGCGGCACCGGGGGGACCGCCGTTCCGTACGGGCCGCCGGTCGGGCCAGACGACCGGGCCCTGGGCCGGGCCGGAAGATGATCGCGGCCACGGTCGGGGCCATCCTGCTGGCCACGATCACCCTCTACGCCATACTTGGCGGCGCCGACTTCGGCGGCGGCCTGTGGGACCTCCTGGCGGGCGGCGACCAGCGCGGCCGCGCACCGCGCGCGCTGATCGACGAGTCCATCACCCCGGTGTGGGAGGCCAACCACGTCTGGCTGGTCTTCGCGCTGGTCATTTTCTGGACCGCCTTCCCTGACGCGTTCGCCGCGGTGATGACCGCGGCTGCGCTGCCGCTCTGGCTCGCGGTGCTCGGGATCGTGCTGCGCGGCGCCGGCTTCGCGTTCCGTAAGGAAGTCTCCCGGCCCAGCCTGAAGCGCGCTCTCGGCGCGACGTTCGCCCTCTCCTCGCTGCTGACGCCCTTCTTCATGGGCACCGTCATCGGCGGCATCGCAGCCGGCCAGATACCTGGCCACGCCAGTCAGGCCAGCCTGTCCGCCTGGACTACGACGACCTCGCTGCTGACTGGCTCGCTGTTCGTCGGCGCCTGTGCCTACCTCGCCGCCAGCTACCTCATCGGCGAGGCCGTCCGCCGGGACGACCGCCGCCTCCAGGTGTACTTCACCCGGCGGACCCAGGTCGCCGGGGTCGTCACCGGGGCGCTGTCGCTCGCTACCCTGCTCGCACTGCACAGCTCGGATCCGACGCTGCTGCACCGCCTCACCGGGCGGGCGCTTCCCCTCGTGATCGCGGCCGCGGCCTGCGGCGTGGCCCTGCTGGGCCTGCTCATCGCAGGCCAGCATCGCGGCGTCCGGATCATCGCCGCGCTCGGCGTCGCCGCCGTCATATGGGGATGGGGGGTGGCCCAGTACCCGACGCTGCTGCCCGGCACGCTGGTCACCCTCAGCAACGCGGGTGCCCCGCACGCCACCCTGGCCGCGCTGGTCGTCCTGTTCGCGGCCGTTGCCCTGATCGTCGGGCCGTCCTTCGTGCTGTTGTTCTCCCTGCAGGGCCGCCGCCTCCTGGAGCCAGTCGACGGCGAGGCGCTGTCGGCCGCGGCCAGCGGGATGCGGCCGGCACCAGGACCGCCGGGCCGGCCGCCGGCCTCCGGCAGGCAGGCTCCCCGCGGCCGGGCCGTCATCCTCGGGCTGGTTGCCGTCGGCGCCCTGATCCGCGCCCTCGTCCGCCGCCGAAACCGCTGAGCCCCGGCGACCTCATCCCCGTCGAGGAACTGGCGGGTGACCTGCATCCAGCGAAAGCTGCTTCACTAGGCAGATGTCCTCCGAGTCGGCGCGCACAAGTGAGGCGGACGAGCGCCGCTCCCGCGTCACCATCCGCCAGGTCGCCGAACTCGCCGGGGTCTCCATCGCCACGGTCTCCCGGGTGCTGAACGGGAGGGCGGACGTCTCGGAGGAAACTCGCCAGGTGGTGCAGCAGGTGGCCCGCGACCACGGTTACGGCCCTCGGCGCCCCCAGCCGGAGCCGGCCCGGCGCACCGGGCTGGCCGACGACCGCCGCCGCCCAGGCCCTCTTCGATCCCCTCTGGGGGCTGGTCGATCCCGCGGCCGGCACCTGGTTCCCGCAGCAGGCCCCTCCAGTTGGCCCAAGACGCCAACCCGCCGCTAGACCACTAAGTGGTCTGTGAGCGGAGTCTTCTTTGGCTGCACGTCGCCCAGGCGGGCACCTCGCGGCGTTGTCGTCGTCGCCAATAGCTCCGCTATTGGCTCCTCCTCCGCCTTGCGATGCACCCACCTGGACGCCGTTCGCTCAAAGGACCCCGCTCACAGACCACTAGAGCCGACCTGCTCTCCGCCCCTCGCCCGGACCACCCCCGGCGAGGGGCGGACTCGTCACCTGGCGTATCTGGGAGGGGCCAGGCGCCTCTTGTCGAGTGCACCCGGGTCTCACCGGGAGTGTGGGAGCCGCTACAAGAGGCGGCACGGCCGGGTGCGCGTCCCATGGGGGGAAAGATGCGTTTCAAGGCGGTTATTTCGCATGGTCGTGGCTGGAGGGGCAGGCTCGCCCTGGCCCTGCTCGCCCTGCCGGTCATGATCGTGGCGGGGACCATATCCGCAGCAGCCAGCCCGGCGCCCACAGCGCCGGTCGGCGCTCACATCGGGAAGCCGGTGCCGGTCCGGCCGCCGTCCTCACCCGGTGCCGGACTCGGCGCGGCGATCCCGGCCAAGCCGCATCACGCCCGGGAGGTCGCGCCGCTTACCGCATGGAGCGTGTCGCTGACCGCCAGCCCGAACTGGCTATGGCCCACGCAGTACTCGACGCTGACCGCGACGGCCAACATGAATGTCGGCCCTACTCCGTATTACCTGCGCATCTACGACGAGACCGCGGGCGCTTACGTCGTGACCTGCGCCACCGGCACCACCTGCAGCGTCCCGGTGACCCAGCCGACCCCGACGACGCACTACTACATCGCCGTCGTGTCGTATGCCTCGTCCGGCTACCCGCCTGGCGGCGAGCAGGCAGCTTCCGGCACCGTCGGCGTTGTCTGGCAGGGTGTCTACCTGTCCCTGTCGGCCAGCCCGACCACGGTACCCGTGTGGACGGCGGCCACGCTGACCGCTACCACCAGCGCGGACATCGGACCGTCGCCTTTCTGGACCGAAATCTACGACGTCACCACCCAGACCCGGGTGGCCGTATGCGGGTACGGCACATCATGCAGCACCACGGTCAGCCAGAGCGCCGCGACCACGCATGAGTACATTGCCTACCTGTCCAACTACAGCACGGCCTACCCGCCGGCCGGCATCCAGGAGACATCCCGGGTCAACTTCATCACCTGGTCCAACCTCGGCTGGCGGGTCTCGCTCAGCGCTCCGTCCGCCACCTACGGCTCTGAGACCGTCACCGCCTACGCCAACGGCAACGTCGGGCCCACGCCGTACTACATCGAGATCTTCAATGAGTCGACCGGTACCCGGCTGGCTGAGTGCGCGTGGGGCAGCGCCTGCTCGGTGACGTTCACGCCGAGCTACAGCGGCAGCGACCTGGTTGCCTTCATATCCGGCCACAGCACGGCGTTCCCGCCGACCGGGATCGTGGCGTCATCCAACGTCGCCACCAGCTACCTGCGGATCATCCCCTAGCCCCGGACACGGCACTCGGTGGTCCGCATTCCGGACCGCCGGGTGCCGCCCGAATCGTTGTGACGCCGGGGCCCAGCTGGCCGCTCAGGCCGGTGGCTGGCCAGGGACGACGAGCGCTTCGGGGTGCGAGCGGAGGTAATGCCCGGTCAGGACGGCACTCGCCTGGCCGGGCCGGTACGCCACGGTACGCCGGCAGATCTCGCAGCGCGTGACTGGCAGGCGTGTGACGGTGACCGGGAAACGGTTGGAAGCAGAATTCTTCATCGCCTCCTATTGTGCCAGGTGCCGCCGACTGCCCGGGCCAAGGCACGCCGGTTCCGGTCAGGTGAGCCAGTACACGTTGTAGTGCTGGTGCTGCATCCGCGCGATCGGGATGAGCGTGACGGCATGGTTGTTCGCGGCCGCCCGGGCCATGAGTGGCCGCTCGGAGGTCAGCGCGAGCGACTTCGTGTTGAGCCTCGGCATCGGCATGGCCGCGCGGTGACCGTAGCCGCCGCTCAGCACGACCGGACCATAGGTCACGGCTTGCACGGCCGGATCGTCGGGGGTAGGGCTCAGGCTGAGCCGCATGGGCAGGCTCACGTCCAGGGTGTCGCCGGCCTGCCACTTGCGCTCGATGACCAGCCAGCTCCCAGGTCGGGCCGGCGAGTCAAGCAGCGCGCCGTTCAGCCGGGCCTGCGCCCGGCCCGCCACCCATGACGGGATGCGCACGCGCACCGCCAGCCTGGCCTCCCCGGAGACGACCGCGAGGTGGGTTCCGGGCTCGTCGGGGAAACGGGTGGTCTGCCGGAGCGTCATCCTGCCATCTCCCCAGATGACCTGGGACGGGATGAAGAGGTTGACGAAAAGACCTTTCGCGTCACGCGAATAGATGGTGTCGGCGAACTTCGCCTGGGTCTCCATCCCGCTGGCATGGTCGCACGAGAAGTTGCCATAGTCGGTGGAGTAGACGTTCGGGTTGGCACCCATGAAAGGCGGCTGCTGCTTGAACGCGCCGGGCGACAGGCCGGTGTAGTAGATATTGAATCCGTGCGCGGACCGCGGGTCCTGCTCGCCGAGCATCTGGTTGAACAGCGCACGCTCGTAGTAGTCCAGCAGGTCTGTTCGTTCTGGCTGATGGAAGTGGAGCAGCCTGGTCAGCTTGAGCATGTTGTAGCTGCAGCAGTTCTCGCAGGTGCGGTTGCTCAGCTGGCCCGCGACCACGTCGGGTGCATGCCAGTGCTCGTAGTTGCTCGTGCCGCCAATGACATAGGAATGGTGCTGGGTGACGATCCGCCAGAAGTTCGCGCTGATGTCGTGATAGCGGTGGTTCCCTGTCTCCTCCCAGATCCGGATGCAGGAGATCATCTTCGGGATGGTGGTGTTGGCGTGCAGGCCCGAGAGCTCGTCCTGGTCCCGCGCCAGCGGATCGAAGACGCGGGCGTGGTAGAAGCGCTCCGCGGTCGCCAGGTAGCGCGCGTCCCCGGTCAGCCGGAACAGGTTCACCAGGGACTCGGCGATGCCGCCGTGCTCGATCTTCATGATCCTCTGCATGTGCGCATACGACAGCCGCGATGTGCGCCAGCGCACCCAGTCGCCCAGCCTGGCCGCCATGTCCAGGGCTTGCCGGTGGCCGGCGAGCTCGTGCTGATCGATCAAGCCCGCAATCATCTTGTGGATCATGTAGTACGGCGACCAGACGGACCGGCCGGCTTCGAGATCGTCGAAGAAACTCTCGGGGAAGGCCGACAGGTAGCCCTCGTGGAAGCCTGCCCACCGGGATCGCGCCTGGCACCGCGCGAGCTGCCCGACGATGTAGCGGCCGCGTTCCGCCGCGGCCCGGTTCCCGGTGTTGGCGTAGGTGAGGGCGAGCCCGGACAGCAGGTGCCCGGTGCTGTGGCCGCGCACCATGGAGCCGGGCGCCTCCCACCCGCCGCACGGCTGGGCCGATGACGGCAGGCCAACGTTCAGCCTGAACGTGTGCAGCAGCCGGTCCGGGTCCACGAACAGCAGGTAGTCCGTGTTGCGCGACTGGTTGGCCCGGAACGGGCTGTCGAGCAGTTGCACCGCCGCCAGCGGGAACGCCGCCCCAAGTCCGGCGGTGCCATCCGGGATGTAGCCGCTCGACCGCGGGCCGGGCGCCACGTCCTGAACATGCCCGCTCGTCGAGCCGCCGGCCGTGGCCTGCTGATGCTCCGCCATGCTGCTGGACAGCAAGGTGGCGCCGGCCGCGCCGCTGACCGCGACCAGAAATGCCCTCCTGGTGACGAAACGGGAGGTCATGGTACCGTCCTCGGCGGTCGGCTTGCTTGCGGCTGCTCCCGCGCGTCCCTCTATGATCACAACTCACACAGGCAGGCGCGTCAATGCCTGCCCATCAAGAGGACGGCTGTACCCGAGCGTAGCGGTTGTCATGCCCGGGGCGCTTCGCCGGCGTCCTGGCGGGACGCTCCGCCGTCCTCGACCGGCGCTCCGGCGTCCGGGCCGATTCATGATCGAGTCGCTGCCACCCTCATAATCCGCCCGCCAGTTCCGATGTCCACATGACTATCCGGGTCCGGTCGCCGCGAAACAGGTCTCGGGCGAACTCAACCGGCTGCCCGCCCTGGGCGTAGGCGGTGCGCTCGACCAGCATCAGCGGCGCGCCCTCGCGGACCTCCAGGGCCTCGGCCTCACGCACCCCGGCATTCACCGGTTCGAGGCACTCCCGGGCCCGGTTCGGCCGCTGGCCGTAGCGGACCTCGAGCAACTCGTAGAGCGAGCCGTCGAGCCGGCACCCCAGCATCCCGGGGAACGCGGCGGCCGGGAACAGCGAGTGCTCAAGCACGACCGGGTTGCCGTCAGCGAGCCGGATCCGACGTACCTCGTAGACCCGGTCGCGCTCGCCGAGCTTGAGAGCCGCCGCGGCGGCCGGGCCGGCGGGGCGCTCGGTGGCCGAAAGCACCCGCGCTCCCGCCACCATCCCGCGCCGCCGCAACTGCTCGGAGAACCCGGCGAGTGTGGTGAGATCCTGCTCCAGCTTGGCCGCGGCCACGAAGGTGCCGCCGCGGCGGCCCACCGCGCGGGTCACCAGCCCACGCCGGGCGAGCGTGCCGAGCGCGTGCCGCAGCGTCATCCGGCTGACCCCGAACCAGGCCGCCAGGTCCTGCTCGGTCGGCATCCGGTCGCCCGGCGCGAGCCGGCCGGCCGCTATCGCGTCCGCGAGCCAGTCCTCGATCTGGCCGTGCACGGTCGTACCGGCCCCCCGGACGATCTCGGGTGGCTCGGGAGCCAGCGAGGCCGGCGGACTGCGCTCCATCAATGCGGCTTTGAGCCCGGTCAGCCCTCTACCGGCGGCGCCGGTGCCGACGCCGACCCGGCCACCAGCGGCGCGTCGTCCGCGGCCGGCGCTGTCACCGGGGCGAATTCCTTGCGGCGGCCTACCGCGCTGTAGTAAATGACGCCGATTGCCACGATGACAACCACCACGGTCCACAGGATCGGGATCTTGTTCACGAACCCGATGCCGAAGCTGAGCAGCCCGTTGGTCTGGCTGGGTTCAGGGTTGCTAGCCGCACGCGGCCAGGCGAAGTTGATCAGCATCGCCCCGCCGTAGAGCAGCGCAACGACGTTCACCAGGATGCCCCAGCGGCCGAGCCTGAACGGGGCGCTCATCTTCGGCCAGCCCTGGGTACGGGCCCGCATGATCACGATATTGCCGAGGAAGTAGCTCAGGTAGATCATGCCGGTCGCCGCGATGGCGATGATCCCGGCACCTGAGTACTTCAGGAACGGCACGGCGGCCAGCACGGCGATGGTGATGCAGGTCCAGATGGGGGTGTGCAGGCTTGGCGAGACCCGGGCCAGCGGCCGGGAGAACGGCAGCTGGTTATCCCGCGCCATCCCGAAGCAGAGCCGGATCGTGGCGGCCATGATCGACAGGCAGCAGACGAAGATCGCCGCCGAGACCACCAGCAGGTACAAGGTCGCGAATCCCGTGGAGAAGTTGGCCTCGATGATCTGCGCCGGGCCGAAGGCTCCCTTGACCGCGGCGCCCATGTTCGGGATCGCCACCAGGGTGCCCAGCAGGAAAACCCCGCCGATGATGAACGCGCCGACCACCGAGAAGAGGACTGCCTTCGGTGCGGCCCGGCGCGGGTCGCGGGTCTCCTCGGAGAGCGTGGAGGCGGTGTCGAATCCGTAGATCACGAACAGGCTCATGAACATCGCGGCCAGGAACGTGTTCGGCGCGACATGAATGCCGACGCTGTTGGTCACGACGTGGAAGCCCTGGTGATTGTGGAAGGCCATGAGCACCAGGGCGAACACGAACATCCCCAGGATCTCGAAGACCACCCCGGTGTTGTTGATGATCGCCACCAGCCGCACGCCGTAGATGTTCAGGACCGTGATGACCACGAGCGTGATGAGCGCGACCACGAGCTGGGTGTGCAGGCTGCCGCCGTTCAGGCTGTGCCAGCCGAGCCCGTTGAGCGCGGGGATAAAGGCGAGCGGCAGGGTGGCCACGACCGCGGTGACGGTCAGGATGCCGGCGAACAGGTAGATCCAGCCGGTGAACCACGAGTAGCGCCGGCTGGCCAGGTACTTGGTCCACTGGAAGACCGACCCCGCGACCGGGTAGTGGCTGGAAACCTCGGCGAAGTTCAGCGCGACGATGAACTGGCCGAGTGCGACGACTGGCCAGGTCCAGATGAACACGCCGCCGAGCGTGGTGAGGCCGAGCGCGAACAGGGTGAAGATGCCGGTCGATGGCGAGATGTAGCTGAAGGCCACCGCGAACGAGCTGAAGGTCCCGAGGGAGCGCTTGAGTTCTTGCTTGTAACCGAACTGGGCCAGGTCAGCTGTATCGCGCTCCTGCCCGCTGGGAACCTCTGTGCTGGCGCTCATGGTGGTCCTCCCCTTGCGACGCAGGCGTGGGATGACGCGTAGCGTAAGGTCACCTGCGGCCAACTGTCTAGACCCTTTGCGGGTGGTCGGCACTGAGCGGAGGATTTACGTTCGGCTGCTGGGTGTGCAGTGAGCATCCCGGGGCCAGCGTTCGCTGAGGGACATCAGCTATAAAAGATTGCGAATTTTTGTCTAGACCTTTATCGCTCGGGACACTTACCCTGGGCCGGTGGTCAAGGGGCTGCAGGACTCCCTCGGTGATCAGGGCCGCCGCGTGGACCCGTCGCCGGCGGATCTTGACGCCCTGTTCGGCCGGACGGCGAGCCTGGCCGCCGCGCCCCGCTCGGTCCGGGAACTGTCCGGCGGCCTGACCAACCGCAACTACAAGGTCACCACTCCCGACGGCACCTTCGTAGCCCGCATCTGCTCGGACGCCGAGATGCTCGGCATCGACCGGAACAACGAGCATCACAACTCGGTCGCGGCCGCGGCGGCCGGCGTGGGCGCGCCGGTCGTCGAGTACCGGCCGCAGGACGGCCTGCTGGTCCTCGGCTACATCGAGGGCCGGACGTTCAGCAACGCGGACGTGGCCAATCCGGCCAACATCCCCCGCGTCGCCCGGGCCTGCCAGCGCCTGCACGGCGGCCCGCGGTTCGCGGGCGAGTTCAACATGTTCGAGGTCCAGCGCCGGTACTACTCGGTCGTCCGCGGCCGAGGCTTCCGGCTCCCGGCCGGCTACGACGACCTGCAGTCCCGGTTCGAGACGGCCCGGCGGGCGCTGGCCGCCCGGGACGAGGGCACCGTGCCCTGTAACAACGACCTGCTGGCGGGCAACTTCATCGACGACGGCGAGCGGATCTGGATCATCGACTACGAGTACTCGGGCAACAACGACCCCTGTTTCGAACTCGGGAACATCGGCAGCGAGTGCGGCCTTTCCCCCGAGGCCGTGGCGGCGCTGGTCACCGAGTACTACGGCCGCCCGCTGCGGAACAAGATCGCCCGCGCCACGCTGCTCGGCCTGGTGGCCAGGTACGGGTGGACACTGTGGGGCTCGATCCAGGCCGCCACCAGCCCGCTCGGCTTCGACTTCTGGTCGTGGGCGATGGAGCGCTACGAGGGTGCCGCCGCTGGCCTGACCGGCCAGGATTTCGACCGGCTGCTCAGCGACGTGCAGGGCGATGACTAACCTGCGGGGGGTTCCAGGGGGTCGTCCCGGGCTAGCGCAGCCCCTCCCTGGCCGCGCCCGCGTAGTGATCATCGGCGGGGGTGTGATCGGCGCCAGCGTCGCCTACCACCTGGCCGAGATGGGCTGCCGCGACGTGCTCCTGCTCGAGCAGGGCCAGCTGTCCTGCGGGACCACCTGGCACGCGGCCGGCCTGGTCGGCCAGCTGCGGGCATCGGAGAGTGGCACCAGGCTGGTGCAGTACTCCACCGAGCTGTACGAGAGGCTCGAGGCCGAAGTCGGGCTGGGCACCGGGTTCCGGCGGTGTGGCGGGGTCACCGTCGCGCGCACCCAGGACCGCATGGTCCAGTTGCGCCGCATCGCCGCGGCGGCCGCCGCCTACCAGCTCGACTGCGAGATCATCAGCCCGCAGCAGGCCTGCGCTCTCTACCCGGTGATGGATGTCAGCGACCTCGCCGGGGCGATCTGGCTGCCCGACGACGGCCGGGCCAACCCGGCGGACCTGACGTACGCGCTGGCCGCGGGTGCCCGCCGCCGCGGTGTGGTGGTACGCGAGCGGACCAGGGTGACCGGCATCCTGACGGCCGGTGGCGCGGTGACCGGGGTGGCCACCGCCGACGGCGACGTCGAGGCCGAGATCGTGGTCAACTGCGCGGGGCAGTGGGCCAAGCAGGTGGGCGCGTGGTGCGGGGTGACCGTGCCGCTGCATTCCTGCGAGCACTTCTACGTGGTGACAGACCAGATCGAGGGTGTCCACCGCGACCTGCCGATCCTGCGCGACCCGGACGGTTACACCTACTTCAAGGAGGAGGTGGGCGGCCTGGTCGTCGGCGGGTTCGAGCCGGACGCGAAGCCCTGGGTCGCCCCCGACGCGCTGCCCTACCCCTTCGAATTCCAGCTCCTCGGGGAGGACTGGGATCATTTCTCGGTCCTCATGGAGAGCGCCCAGCTGCGAATTCCGGCCCTGAACGATACCGGCATCAAAATGTTCTACAACGGTCCGGAGAGTTTCACCCCGGACAATCAGTTCATCCTGGGCGAGGCCGCCGAGGTGAGGAACTTCTTCGTCGGCGCGGGCTTCAACTCGGTCGGCATCGCCTCGGCTGGCGGCGCGGGCCAGGCGCTGGCGCAATGGATCCTCGAGGGAGACCCAGGCACCGACCTGTCGGCGGTGGACATCCGGCGGTTCGCCCGCTTCAACGGCAACAACCGGTGGCTGCGCGACCGGGTCGGCGAGATCCTCGGCCTGCACTACGCCATCCCGTGGCCGAACCGGGAACTCGAGACCGCCCGCCCGTTCCGCCGATCACCGGCTCATCACCTGCTCAAGCAGGCCGGCGCCTGCTTCGGCAGCAGGATGGGCTGGGAGCGGGCCAACGTCTTCGCGCCACCCGGCGAGGCGCCGGCGATCGAGTACTCGTGGGGCAAGCAGAACTGGCTGCCCTGGTCCGCCGCGGAACAGCGCGCGGCCCGCCGGGAGGTCGCGCTCTTCGACCAGACGTCGTTCTCCAAGTACCTGCTCACCGGCCCGGACGCGCTGGCGGCGCTGCAGTGGCTGTGCACCGCGGACGTGGCCGTCGAGCCGGGCCGGACCGTCTACACCGGGATGCTGAACGAGCGGGGTACCTATGAGGCCGACATCACCGTCACCCGGCTCTCGGCCGAGGAGTTCCTGCTGGTCAGCAGCGCGGCGACGACCGAGCGCGACAAGGATCACATCACCAGGCACAGGCCGGCCGGATCGGCGGCCACCCTGCTGGACGTGACCTCGGCCTATGCCGTGTACGGGGTGATGGGCCCCCGGTCGCGAGACGTGCTGGCGTCGATTTCCGATGCGGACTTCAGCGACGCAGCCTTCCCGTTCGCGACCAGCCGGGAGGTCGGCCTCGGCTATTACACGGTCCGGGCGACCAGGATCACTTACGTCGGGGAACTCGGCTGGGAGCTGTATGTGCCGGCCGAATTCGCGGTTGGCGTGTATGAGGACCTTTGTGCCGCTGGAGCTGAGTTCGGCCTGGTCAACGCCGGCTATTACGCCATTGAGTCGATGCGCCTGGAAAAGGGTTACCGTGCCTTCGGCCGCGAGCTGACACCGGACTACAACCCGGTCGAGGCGGGGCTGCTGTTCGCCTGCAAGCTCGCGACCGATATTTCTTTTCTCGGCCGGGAAGCGGTCGAGAAGGCCAGGGCTGCGGGCCCGCGGCGCCGGCTCATCTCCCTGGTCCTGGATGACCCCGGCCCGATGATGTGGGGCGGCGAACTGATCCTGCGGGACGGGGTGCCGGTCGGCCAGGTGACCTCGGCGGCGTGGGCTGAGACGCTCGGCGCCTCGGTCGGCCTCGGCTACATCCGCCACCCCGCCGATGAAGTAGTCACGGCCGATTTCGTCCGTTCCGGCTCCTACCAGGTGAATGTCGGCGGCGCGGTCTGCCCCGCCACCGCGGGCCTGCGCCCCCCCTTCGACCCTGCGGGCCACCGGGTGCGGGGCCACTAAGCGCGCCCTCGACGAGCCCGGTGCGGAATGGGGCACGCTCTGATGAGCCCGGTGCGGAATTGGGCTCGTCAGGAAACGGAACAGTGGGCGGGCTAACCGTCGACGGTGAGCGAGGGCGCGGGACAATGGGCCTCATGAGTGAACCGGAGACGCAGACGTCGAAGTGGTCCCTGTGGTCGGAGGACTCCATCCTGTCCATCGGGTCCAAGGGATCGGTGCTGTCCATCGGGTCGGTCGGGTCCGCGCTGTCGGTGGGGTCCGTTGGCTCGTTCCTGTCCGCCTTCTCCGTCGGCTCGGCGTTCTCGCTGCTGTCGGTGCTCTCCTCGGCGTCACGCTGGTCCCTGATGTCGCACCGGTCGGCCGGCGGGGTGCTCAGCGCCAACGACAGCCCGCTGCCGGGGCGGCTGCCCAGGCCCGCCGCGCGGGCTCGCTAGCTCCGGCTTCTGACCGGGCACGAGGGGGAAACGATGATGGCGTCCACTGCGCTGTTGCGGATGATCGGCCAGCAGGCCGACGCCCTCGACCGGATAGCCGAACTCGACCTCACCGGCGCGGCCGCGATCCTCCAGGACGCAACCAGGGTGGTCTTGATCGGCACCGGCACCAGCCAGCACGCGGCCGAACTCGGCGCCATGATGTTCGAGCAGGCGGGCATGGACGCCCGGTGGTTCCCCGCCGCCACCTGGGCGTGCTGGAGCACTGGCCCGCGCCCTGGCGACGCCTTGGTGGTGATCACGCACACCGCGCAGACGGCCTACGCGGCGCGGGCCCGCGCGGCCGCCCTGGCCGAGGGCGTGCCGCTGGTCTCGATCACCGGGCAGGGACGCGGCTGGCCGGAGGCGATCGAGACCGTCCCGCCCGAGGAGTCCGAGACCTACACCGTCAGTTACACCTCCGCGCTCGCCGTGCTGGCCCGGCTGGCCCACCAGGCGGCCACCGCGGGCGGTTCCCCGGCGGACCTGGCTCGCGCTGCCGCGCAGGTCCGGGCCGCCTGCGCTGATCCCGGCATCGAGGCCGTCGCCGTGCCCGCCCGCAGCCTGGCGATTGTCGGCTGCGGCCCGTGGGGGATCACCGCCCGCGAGGGCGCGCTGAAGATCCGTGAGGGTGCCCGGCTGCTGGCCGAAGGCTTTGATACCGAACGTTTCCTTCACGGTGCCGCCGTCCCCTACACCGCGGCCGATGGCGTGCTGCTCCTGGAGCCCGGCGCCGACCCGGACGGTCTCACCGCCGCGGTCGGCGCCGCCGCGGAACGCGAGGGGATCGCTGTTGCCGTCCTCAGCGGGCGGCCGGCCAGCGAGCCGGCCAGCGAGCCGGCCAGCGAGCGGGCCAGCGAGCGGGCCAGCGAGCCGGGAGGCGCGCCCGGCGGCCAGCGTGGCGACCAGGTGATCGACGGGCTGTCGCCGATACTGGCCCAGATCCCGATGACGGTGCGTCTGCAGTTGCTCGCTGAGCGGTTCGCCCGGCTGCGCCGCCAGGATCCGGACACCGCGATCGTCGGTGCCTGGGCCAACCCGGCGCTGTGGCGGCTGGGTCTGCCCAGTGCTGACTAGCCCGGTGCTGACTAGCCCGGTGCTGGCTTGCAGGGCCGGCCAGTGAGGTGTCATCTGGGCGGCCGCTCTTCCGCCAAGAGCGCCACGAACCCGGCTAAGCTGCCCTAACATCGGCAAATCGACAGCGGACCGATGGAGAGCGGGGAACGGTGTCGAGTTGCGTGAATGGTCATCCCGTTTCCCCGGGAGCGGAGTCATGCGCGGTCTGTGGCGACGACGTCCGGCCCCGTTGCTTTCAGGGGCATAGCAGCGCCGTTGGCTCGCGTTTCTGCGAGACGTGCGGTGCGATGCTGGCCGCGGAACCGGCCGCATGGTACGCCGCACCGCCCGCCGCGGAACTGGTCACGGAGTACACGAGCGGGTCGTTCAGCGACATCCTCACAGAGGATGTAGAGGCTCCCGCGAGCCCCGCCCTCACTGACCCGGTGGTGGCCGGCCCACTGGCGGCTGGCCCGGTGGCGGCCGGTCCGGTCGTGACTGACCGATCCGCGGTCGGCCGGGTGGCCGTCCAGCCGGCGGATCCCGGCGAGCGCACCGGCGACGGCGATGATGATGCGCCGACCCTGACCAACGTCGCGGCCAGCGACGTCACCTCCGTTTCCAAGGCCGCCGGGCCCGAGCCGGCCACTGCTCCCCCGAGGCCTACTCAGTCGGTGCCTCCCGCTCGCCTCCGGGGCCCCGCCCGCCTCCCCATTCCCCCTTCACTGCGCCGCCTTCCCTCGTCGCTCGTCCCTCGCTCCTCAGTCCAGACGGCACCGCGCCCCTCCAGCTCGCTCACCGCCGCTCCCAGGCACGGCCGGAAGCGCCGGTCCCGGAGGCTGCCGGTGGCGCTGAGCATCGCCGTCCTCCTCGCCGCGGGAATCGCCGGCGGGTTCACGCTGCAGCACCACCACGCCGGGCCGCGCGCTCAAGCGTCCGCGAGCCCGTCGCACGGCACAAAGGCCACAGCACCCTCCGCCACCGCCAGTGCCGGGTCATCGTCGCTGACTCCGGCCGTTGTTCCCGCGCAGTGGACCGCTCCCACGCCCCTCGACCAGCAGGCGGCCAAGATCGGCAACCCGACCATCACCGGGGTCTCCTGCCCGGAGCGCGGCGTGTGCTACGCGGTAGACAGCGTCGGCGCCATCATGTCCTCCACGGCCGCGGGTAGCTGGAAGACCGTTGCCACCGACACCCAGGCCGGCCTGGTCTCGATCTCCTGCACCTCCACCACTTTCTGCCTGGCGCTGGACAGCGCGGGCGGCGCCGTCACACTCAGCCAGGACAGCTGGAGCAGCCCCTCGTACATCGACTCCCGGGCCGGCACGTTCACCTCCGTCTCCTGCCCGACGTCGACGTTCTGCATGACCGTCGACAGCGGTGGCAATGCCTTCGCTTACACAGGCTCGGCGACCGGCTGGCAGCCATTCACCGTCGACCCCAGCGGGATGGGGCTGGCCTCCGTGTCCTGCACCAGCGCCGCCTATTGCGTGGCGGTCGGCGACACCGGCGACATCTTCACCTATGACGGCAGTTCGTGGAGCGCGGGCCAGGCCGTCGACAGCGGCAATCAGTTCGCGGCGGTGTCCTGCTCAACCCCGGCGTTCTGCGTGGCGGTCGACCGCAGCGGCAACGCGGCCGTGCTCACCAGCGGCCGGTGGACCGTCGCCACGATTGGAGCGACCGCCGACGCGATCGCCTGCCCGTCCGACGGCTACTGCGTCGCCGTCGACAGCTCCGGGGGCGCAGTCGTATACCGCCAGGGCAGCTGGTCGTCAGTGACCACCATCGACGGCGGCAACGCCGTCCAGGCTCTGAGTTGCCCGGCCGTCGCTGTGTGCACCGCCACCGACAGCATGGGCAACGTCATGTACTACGCGCCGTCCCAGTCGGCCGGCTGACCCCCCGCCTCCATCCCCGCGCCGGACGGCCATCATCTCGGCTATGAGCGCGGAGGTGCCGGGATGCAAGACGACGGGGCCTTCACGGGCCATGACCCGTCGAGTGCCACCGCTGCGCCTCTGCGGAACGACGTCGGCAGTATCGCCAATGCGGCAAAACACATTCCGTGCGCCGCTTCTCGGCCACATAACGGGAACACGGGACGAGCGTCAGCGCGCCTGAGCGCCGCGCGGTCGCCCGCGTTGGGTGGATCGCCCACGCCTCAACCCCGCCGCGGTGCGCGGACAAGGCCTACTCCTGCCGGCCGCACCGGGTGCCGATCGAGAAGCGGCGATCCGACGCGGCTGGGTCTGGCCCGCCACCGTGCCCTTCGCGCCTCGGACGCGAAGCGGCTCCCCGTGCCCATCTGTGGCGCCTCGGAGTGCGCGGAGTCTTTGAAGTCCGCCAGGAAATGTCGCGGTGGGATGTCGAGAACCCGCGCGCGGCTTCGTCCCCGGAGTGAACACGGCCACAATGGGCCGTACCGCACTAAGGAAAACATGATGACCAAGTACCTGCTGCTCAAGCACTACCAGGGCGCGCCGGCATCGGTCAACGACGTGCCGATGGACCAGTGGACGCCGGAGGAGCTTTCGGCCCACGTGCAGTACATGCAGGACTTCGCCGCTCGGCTCGAGGGCACCGGCGAGTTCGTCGAAGGTCAGGCGCTCTCCCCGGAGGGCACGTTCGTCCGCTACGACGGCGAGGGGCGGCCGCCGGTCACCGA
>DASWFT010000331.1:0-6386 GCA_036394075.1 Streptosporangiaceae bacterium | reverse complement strand
GAACACGGTCACGATGCAGGCGCTGGCCGCCTTCGCGTAAGAGCGGGGCCGCCCCGGCACGAACAGGCAGTAGGCGATGCCCATCAGGAAGAACGTCAGGATCGCGGCCGAGAGGGCCGGCGCTGAGTACCCTGACCAGCTTCCGATGATCGGCACGCCGTACGGGCGCGGCCGCTGCACCCCATTGTTGACCAGCAGCATGGCGATCTCGAGGACGAACAGGCTGCACAAGAACACCAGCAGGTGCCGCCAGCGCCGGAACGCCATCGTCGCCGCGACCGCCGACAGCCCGACCACCGTGGCCCCCCAGCTGGAGCCGGCCACCACGATCCCGTTGGCGATGCTGGTCAGCCACGGCGTCCGGGCCCGCGCGAAAAACCGGAGCACCGCCGCGTTGGCCTGATCATCGAACCGCAGCGACGGCGCGCGCACCGAGACCACGATCGCGCCGGCCAGGACGACAACGACGGCGATCAGCCATGCCGTGGTGGTGAAGGAGACCGGGTGCGGCAGCGGCGGCGGGGCGCCGGTCGGGCGGCGTCGGCGCGCCGCCGGCCGCACGGCGGGACCCGGCGCAAGGCCGGCCACGCCGTCCTGCGAGGTCACCGCCTCTGCTTTCTCGGTCACTGCGCCGCACCTCCCATCGATGTCAGCCCCCCGCGCGCGGGAAGCTCCCGGCCGCCGCTGCCTGCAGGGCCTGCAGCGTCCGCGGCCGGCTAGCCTGTCTCAGGTCAGCGTGGTGGAGACTGATCCGTCGCAGCTCAGGCTGTGTCATGCGGCGGGGGGCGGGAACGGCGGGAGGTTCTGGCGGCAGATGGTTCCCTTCGGCGGGAGGGCACCGGTGCGGAAGTAGGCGGTCATGTAGTTGCTGGCGCAGGTGCTCGGGTTGAGGAGGGCGGTGTGGCCGTAGCCCCGGACGACCAGCAGCCGCGCGCTGGCGAGCTGGCGGGTCATGGCGATGGCGTCCTGGAGCGGAAGGAACTCGTAGGCCATCTCGGCCAGCGCCCGCATCACGGGGACTGACCGTTCCGATAGCGCGCACAAGAGCGGCCGGATGGCCGACCTCGGCGGCGACGGGGCCGGGGATCTGCCGGGAGGTGACGGCCTGCGCGCCGGGCAGATGCCAGGCCTCCTCGACGGCGCCGCCGACCGGGCCGTAGCCGTAGACGTTCTCCAGGCGCACCGGCAACGCGCCGGCGCGTTCAGCCGCCGTCAGTACACCGCTCTGGAGCGGCGGGAAGAGTTCAGGCGACTGCGTATATGGCGCGTTCAGGTACTGGTACACCAGCGCGGCGCCCTGGCGAGGAACTTCGGCCAAGGTCACGTCAGCGGGCCCTCAGGCATAGCGGGAACCCGTGAGAATCAGGCCACGCCCGGCTCGATACGGCTGCGCGGGCACCCCACAAGCTCCGGTGGCCTCGGTGCTGCCCGGCGCCATCGGCCTCAGGACGTCCTGCGCGTCGCTGACGAGCAGGACCTGATAGTCGCTGACTAAGAGCGCGACCCGATGAAGGGCAGCTGCTGCCATATACCACCTCGGCTTCGCTGCGCGCTAAGCGCCACCGAGGTCCAGAGCAGCCGGGAGGAATCTCAAATCTCGTCTACACGCAGATAAACGAGCACACCTTCCGAGTCCCGACGCTACGCCCCATCCGCCGGGGAGACAAGGGAGCCAGGAGACGAAGCAGCGGCGAAGCCCCGGTCACTTTGACCGACTTATGCGGTCGGTCTCCCGTCCGACGCGATGGCCAGCGCCGTGCCAACAGCGCGCACCCTTACAGAGGCGACACCCTGCAGAAACGCATAATCCGGGCCGCCCAGGAAGGCCACACCACTCCGCGCTCGGCTGGCAGCCTGCGGGCTGTCGTGATCGTGGGCGTTGCTGCAGGTTCTGCTGACGGCCGATGGCAGGGCAGCAGGCCTCCTGCCGCCCTGACCAGGCAGGCTCTCGCACTGCGGCATCGCGCGGAGAATATACGGGAAACCTGCGCGGCACGTACATTTCTTGCAGCTCAGGGGCATGTCGGCGGATATCTGTAAAACCGTCGGCTTAGCCTACGTTGGTTCGAACCCAACACCTGCCACTATCAAACTCGCAGGTCAGACCCGGTCCAGTGGGCGGGACTCGTGCGTTGCGGGAGCGGTCTGGATCACCGCTCCCCGTGCGGGACTTCTCGGTTCCTGACCTTGTTTGGCCAGGTCAGGATGCTGTTGGGCGCGGGGAGCGGTTAGCGGCACTCGTCGCCTTGCTGTTGCGCGCGGTTGAGCAGTGGTTGGGTTCGAGGGCGCGGAGCACGGCACAGGGTTGTGGTGAGCCGTCCAGGTGGGCGGTCCGTTGGGTGGGCCTCGTTCACCGCCTGGTTTAGTGCATTCCGCGAGCCCGGCGGCAGCAGCCAGTCGGCAGCAGCCAGTCGGCGGCGGACGCGGCTCCGATCACGATGAGGCACCAGCAGGCCGTGCTCGGCGGCCAACAGCCCCTTCCGGCTGCCATATCTACCTGCGGGCGGTCTTTCTCAAGCGAGTGGACAGCTGTAATGGGCGGGCAGGATTGACTCGTGACTTTCGCTGACAATGCCCAGCGGAAAAAGCACGGCCACTACGCTTAGGGCTATGGCGGAGCTGAGCAAGGCGGACCTGGACGAGCTGGTCGAAGAGGCCATCGTGGATGCCTATGGCAAGGATGAGCAGCTGACCGGCTTCTACACGATGATTGAGGAAAATCTGGCCCTCCCATTCACGACAATGGTCTTGGGTGTTGAGGTGACCGTGGAAGGTATTGACCTCACGGATTGCGGAATCGCCGCCATCTGCGTCCGCGGGGTACACCGGCAGTCGATCGCGATCCTCGACCTCCCGCTGCCAGCGCCCTCTCCACCGGGTTCGGAGTGGATCAGGGCCTACGGGCATTGGGCGGGCCGGCGATGAGCGAGTACCAGTACTACGAGTTCCTCGCGGTAGATCGTCCGCTGACCACTGCTGAGCAAGCGGAAGTCCGCCAGCTTTCAACGCGGGCCAGGATCACCGCCACCAGCTTCACTAACGAATACCACTGGGGTGACTTCAAAGGCAGCCCGGACCAACTGATGGAGCATTACTACGACGCGCATCTGTACTTTGCGAACTGGGGCACTCACCGGATCATGCTCCGGCTGCCGCGCACGCTCCTGGACCCGAAGATCGCCGGACAGCACTGCGTCGATGGCCAGGTGCGCATGTCGACCACGCGCGAGCACGTGATCCTCGACTTGACCAGTGAGGACGAGGCGGGTGAATGGGGGGAGGATACCGAGGAATCCCTGTCCGCGATCGTCGGTGTCCGCTCCGAACTGGCCGCCGGGGACCTGCGTCCGCTGTATCTGGCATGGCTGTCGGGCTACGGCGTGTGGGAACGCGATGAGGACGCCTTCGGCGAAGAGGACGAGGACGAGATGGAGCCACCGGTCCCGGCCGGCCTGGGATCACTCACTGCTCCGCAACGTGCTCTGGCCGACTTTCTCCGCCTCGACTCTGACCTTCTGGAGGTCGCGGCCGAGACCAGCGCGGCGCTCCCCACGGTGACCGGCGATGCACGTGCGCTGGCCAGGCATATCGCGAAGCTGCCCGTCAGTGACAAGAACAGACTTCTGACGCTGGTCGCAGAAGACCAGGCGGCAAGGGCCCGGATGGAGCTGCTGCGGGGCTTCCGCACAGATCCTGATAAACAGCGCGACTCCCGTCCCCGGCGGACCGTCGCCGAACTCCTGGACACCGCCGGGGGACGTCGCCTGCAGCGCGGGCGGTGAGCGGGTGTCACGGCTGCCGCGCAGCACGTCCTCCGGGAACAACAGCGGGCTGCAGTCCGGCAAGGCGCCTGGACGAACCGGCCCACGACCCTGAGACCGCCTTGGCCGGCGCCGAAAGGCTGATCGACGCCCAAGCTGTCACCTCAATTACGAGCGGCGGTCACCCTGCTCAGGAACCCGGAACGCATCTGCGGCTGGTCCGCGCGCTCGGCGGCCGTTCCCGGCGGTTACTCCGGTATCTTCGACAGTTCCGGAGAATCAGCGACTTGCCGGGTTGAGGAGCCAGTCCTCGGTGAGTGGTGCCTCGGGTGGTCCATTGAGCATCCAGGCATGGATTGCCTGAATCAGGGGCCCAGGGTTCTTCCTTGAGCGCGGGAAAGCGCGGCTGCTGGTGTAGAGGATTCCCGTGGTGGCCGTGTCGGCCTGGAGTGCCCGTAGCAGGATGGGCCGGAAGTCTTTGACGTTCTCGGTGAGCAGCCAGCGACGTTGAGAGATTGCCCAGGCGAAGACGTCGTCATCGCTCATTGCCCGCAGCTCGCCGCGCTCAGCCACAGCGATCACGTCCTGGCCCAGGTCGCGCAGTGCGGCAGCGATGGCGGGGGAGAACATCTCGTCAAGCAGCAGGCGGGCGCTGGCTGGGTGGCTCATGCGATGAGCTGCCGTTGTACCCGCCATGCTTCCTCGGCGCGGGCCGATGCATCATCAGCGTCGCTGATCTCGGTATCGATCTCGTCCCGGTAGTTCCCGTAGTAGCTGACAGCTGTGGCGATCCGGCTGGCGTCGACGGCAAACACCTCGGCTGCGGCGTCTAGCGCGGCTGGGCCGCGCTCGTCTACTTCACGCAGGAACTTGATGATTTCCCAGATGTCTGGCCCGTAGGCGAGGGCAGCCCGGCGGCCGGACGGCCCGTCTTTGAAGATCACCCCTGGGTGGTCAGCCATCCGCAGTCCTTCGTCGATGAGCCGCTGCGCTAGCGCGGAGGTCGTTGAGCCGGCCGTTGCGCCCGCACGGCGCCGCAACCGCGCCAGCAGAACGGCGTCGAAGCGGATAGAAAGAGGCGTGGTCATGTACTACATTGTAACCTATGCGCTACAAGGATTCGAGGCTGGGTGGAGGGCACGGGATGGCCTCTCGTTCACGTGCCTTTACTGCGGGGTCGCAGCCGGCTGAGAGTGGTTGAGCCCACGGACACGCCCGCTCTGACGGCGGATGCGAGAAAACTGGCGCCGGACGGGCCGTGCTGCCGATCAGCCGCCCGGCGGTCAGGTGCCAGCACTTCCTGGTCATGGCCGCCAGCCATTATCCTTTGGCCCTATCGCTGCCGCCCACCTGCTGGCCGGGCGGCGGGCGGTCACGGATCTCCGCCCTCATCACCGTCGCTTCCCTCCGACCCATGGCGCCTGAATCATGGGACGTGTGCATCAGGGGCTGGACTACTGAGAAGATGGCGGGCGTGGCAGACATGCGACGCCGGAGCCCAGAGCCGGCCCCAGGACCACCCGAGGTCCAGATGAGGCCAGGCATGGCCAGTGAGTTGCTCCGCGAGCTGGCGCCGTTGCTCGCCGAGGAAGGCATCGACGTCGACAACATCGACGTTCCCGACCTGGATACCCTGCAGCAGGCCATGAACCGCGCCATCGAGCGGCAGAACATGGTCCGGTTCACCCCGGTCGGGCAAGCACGCGAACTCGCCGCCGTCACCCTGCGGCTAGCGGCCGAGGCAATCGCTGACGGTGACACCCGGCTGGCCGCCGCAATCTTGGACCAGGCCCAGCCGGAGTCCCCCGACGGTTCCGCCGCCACCGTCGCCGGCTGCATCGGCGTGGCCCTCGGCTTGCTTGACCAGTGGCTGACGGGACACGATCGCGGCGCCCCCGCTGATCTCGGGAAGCTGACCCGGCTGCCCGCCGGGCACTGGACCGGCGAGCGCGCCGCCGCCGACATCGTGACCCTTGCCCGCAAGAGCCGCGCCTTCGCCTCCCTGGATGCGCTGATCGCCAGGCAGGGCGGCCAGCACGTACTCTACGGCAGCGCCCTTGCCCTCGCTGCCGCCCTCCAAGCCTGGTCACGACACGCCGGTACCCCGCTGCCCGATCTGGCGCGCATGACCATCCGCTGAAGCCGTTACGATCTCAACCATGCCGGGGCTTTACGGCAAATAGCCTCAATCCGCTGGATTGGTTGAGGAGTGGTTGAGCGTGGTAGCTCAGCAAAGCGAAAGCGCCATTTGTGCAGGTCACAATAGAAATGCGATCTTGTGTGGGAGCCCCCTGTAAAACCGTCGGCTTAGCCTACGTTGGTTCGAACCCAACACCTGCCACCACCAGCGAAAACGGCCCGTGAGCTGGGTGTTCCCGGCCTCGCGGGCCCTCTTGTCGCTGTCCCGCCGTGTGTCATGATGTGCCGCCGTGAGCCTGTCCCGCTCGAAAATAGAGTTCTGCAGCTGACCTGCAGGTATTCCGGGCGTTAGGCGGCGCGCACATATTCGTTGATCAGGCCGTTGAGGACGGGTTTTCGGCGGATCTGCCGCGGGTCGATGTCGGTCACGGTCGCGGGGCGAGCGTCACGTTCGTCAGCGGGGACGCGCTGGGCGATGCCCTGGTG
>DASWFT010000330.1:0-7747 GCA_036394075.1 Streptosporangiaceae bacterium | reverse complement strand
GGTACGGCCGCCGTCAGGGTCTGGCAGCCGCGCTTCGAACGCCCAGATCAGGCCCGCCATCCGGACCTGCGCATATGGAGCCCGTCCGGGACGGCGGACCTCCTGATACCCCAAGTAGGCAGCCTCGTCCACCCGGACCTGGTTCTCTTCGAACGCCTCCCGCACGAGCGTCGCGACCAGGCCGGAGTCATACGGTTCCGGCGTCCCGCCCGGAGAAGCGCGCGGGTTCGCGGAATCCCGTACGACTAGTGGTTTGAACTCGCGCTGGGAAGGGCCTAACCGGCCTGACTGTAGCGCGGGTTCCTGCAGCACAGGGCACCCGGCCTGACTTGGCTCACGATCAAGGAGCTTCGGCTGCCGCATCACTGTGACCTACAGGTTCCTGGCTTGCGGCGAGTAAATATGCGCACTAGCCGGGGCCGCAAAGTGGCCCGATGCCGGGTATGACAACCCACGGTTGTCTAGACAACCGTGGGTTGTCATAATGAATTCATGGTCAAGCACATCGAATCGGCGGTTCACGCCGCACTCCTTGAGGATCTGAAGCAGCAGCGATCGAGCACGCCCGCGCGGCGCAGGAGCTGTCCCGGCAGCGCCGCCAGCTGATCGACGCATTGCTAGCCGAGGGCTTCTCGCAAGCCGATCTGGCCAGGGAGCTGGGTGTGACTCGCCAGGCGATCCAGAAGATGGGCGCGGTCGGTCAGGACGGGCCGCGCCGATGATGCGACAGCGTGGGGTGGTCTACGACGTCGGGCGTTCGATGGGCCCGCTGTCCATGAACTGGCGGCCCGACTACTCGCCGGCCCTGATGCGCCGCGAGCTGGACATCATCCGGGCCGACCTGCACGCCAACGCAGTGCGCCTGGGCGCCCGCGATCCCCGCCGCCTGCTGGCAGCCGCCGACTACGCGGCGTCCATCGGCCTCAACGTGTGGCTGGGCCCCGAGCTATGGAACGCCACGCCGAAACGCACGCTGCGCTATATCACCGAGGCGGCCGCAGCGGCTGAGCCGCTGTTCCGGCGCTGGCCGGACCGGCTGACCTTCTGCGTCGGCAACGAGCTCACCATGTTCATGCGCGGCATCGTCCCTGGCCGCAGCCACGCGCAGCGCGGCCGCTCACCCCGCCTCCGCGAGATAGTCCTGTCCGGGCAGGACACGTTGCGCGCATTCCTGGCGGAGGCGGCAGCCTCCGTACGCCGCGTCTACAGCGGCCCGATCAGCTACAGCTCTCTGCCGTTCGAGCGCGTCGACTGGGACCGCTTCGACGTCGTCGGCGTCAACTTCTACCGCCAGCAGGCCCTCAGCGCCGACCAGTACCTGACCAAGATCAGCCGGCTGCGGGCCACCGGAAAGCCGGTCGCCATCACTGAGTTCGGGTTCGCTTCTTGCCGTGACGCTGCCAATCCCGAGTTCCTCAGCACTTTCAACGCGGCACCGATGTCCCTGGTAGGAATGCAGATCCCGGTAGTCCGACGGTTCACCCGGCCGCGGGTACGGACGGTGTACCCGCGAGACGAACAGGCCCAGGCCGGACTCCTCATCGACCAGCTCCAGCTGCTCGACCAGGCCGGCGTCGACGGGGCGTACGTCATGAGCTTCAGCTTCCCGCTCGCCCCCTACAGCGAGGACCCGCGCCACGACATCGACGCCACAGCACTCAGCATCGTGCGCGTCCTCCCCCGCGGCCAGCACGGCACGACCTATCCCGACGTTAGCTGGGAACCCAAAGAGGCTTTCCACGCCATCGCCCGCTATTACCAGCAGCAAGAGACCGGGTTACGGCTTCCTCGCCGACCCGGCTGACGGCCTCGGCTGTCCGGTCGGCTGAGTTCGTAGAGATCGAGTGTCAGCTGGAACCCAAATCATTACCGCCGCCGACCCTCTCTCATGCGACCTGCACTAAGCGCTCGATCGGATGCACCGCGATCCCGCTGCGCACTAATTGAGCCAACTCGGGTTGAACTCGCGCTGGGAGGGGCCTAACCGGCCTGACTGTAGCGCGGGTTCCTGCAGCACAGGGGCACCCGGCGTGCGATTGGGGCGTGTCTCTCAAACGGTCAGGCAGGGTCGTGCCCGGGGTGGAGGACAGGTTCGGCGCAGACCTGGGCGAGGGTGGTGCCGGCATGGCCTGCGAGGTCGGGACGGTGTGCTCGCCAGGCGATGCGGATGGCGCGCTGGATCTGGTGGGGAAGCCGGTGCTGGCGGGCGGGTTCCAGGATCTCCAGCAGTATTGCCTCGGCGGCGGCATGATCACCTGCGGTGGTGAGCACGTCGGCGTAGGTGATGCGTTCGATGACCTGCCACTGGGGTGCGGGCGCGGGGTAGGTGACCGCGTCGCCTGCTAGCCGGAAGGCCGCCGCGTGGTCACCGGTGGCGAGCAGGCCGCGGAGCTGGATCTCCCGCCAGGTGAAGGGGTTGAACAGCGGGCCGCCAGGCCCTTGGGTATCTGCGAGCTTCTGGTAGCAGGTGCTGGCCTGGGCGAACAAAGCGCCGTCGCCGGTGTGGCCGGCGGCCCGGGCGAGCAGTGCGAGAGCGGCGCCGCGGTCCTGGTCGCCCGTCGCGGTGTCGACGGCGTGGCGGAGCACGGTGACGGCTTGGGCGGCGTGCCCGGCCTTGCGCAGTTCGTTGCCGTGCATCTGCAGGGCGTACGTCGTGAACGCCGGCTGGGATTCGAGGTGGCGTGCGGCGGTGAGGCCTTTGGCGGTCCACCGGGTGGCCTCCTGCAGGCGTTCCTCGGGCAGCACGGTGCCCAGGCATACGCCGAGGCTGACCCAGGCGCGTGCGAGCACCGTGAGGGTGGCCTGTTCGAGGTGGCCTTCCGCGGCGCGGGCCTCCAGGCGCGCGACCAGCGGCCACAACTCGTTGACGGCTTCGGCGGGCCGCCCGGCCGACCGCGCCAGTTCGGCCAGGCGGATGGTCGATTCGGCGAACGCGACCATCGCGACGAACTCGGTGTCGGCCGGGTCGGTGACTCCCAGCAGATGCGAGGGGATCGCCAGGGTGCGGCCGATGTGGCGGCGCGTGGCCACGTCGTGGATCACGCGCCGGCCCGTCTCGATCATCGAGATGTAGGTCTTGTCGTAGCCCAGGGCCGCGGCGAGTTTCTCCTGGGACAGGGCGTTGATCCGCCGGTAGGCGCGCAGGATCGTCCCCAGGTCACCCGAGCGCAGCGCCTGACCGGACACGTGATCGGTCCAGCCCCACACTGAGGGCTTCAGCGGTTCCTCATCGGTGCCGGGCGGCGGGGCCGTGGTGGTGATGTGGCACGCCGGGCATACCGGTCCGGCAGCGGGCCCGCCTAAAGACGTCCCGCATGCTATGCACCGGCCGCGTGCTTCCATGACCGCTACCGCATCGCCTCGCAGGACTCGCGCCCCTGGTCGGCGTGGAGAAGGTCCGCGCGGTTGACGCCGGCGCCGCCTATGTCGCGCAATGCGGCGTACCAGGTGGCGATGGAATCCTTGTAGCCCTGGGGCATTACCAGGTCTGGGACCTCGGCCTCGGTGAACTCCCTGACCTGCTGGTGCTCGGATGACAGCACCGGGTCCGGGGTGCCGGCGCCTGCGGGCAGGTGGCAGCCGTAGGTGACGATGAGGACGTGCCGCTCGGCCTGCACGATGTCGTACATCCACACGTCCAGCAGCGGGCCGGTGCTCACCTGCCAGCCGGTCTCCTCGGTAATCTCCCTCGCCACGCACTGCTCCGGAGTCTCGCCTGCCTCCAGGCGCCCGCCCGGCAGCTCCCATTCCTCACGCTCGTTCTTCAGCAGCAGCACCCGTCCCGCCCGGACTACCACGCCCTTGACAGAAATCGGGTAACGCCCCGGCCCCGACTGACCGTTCACTCGTGTCCTCCTCATACCCGTGTGCCTGGCGGCCCGTCACACCCCCGGCTCCCGCTGCAGGCGCCGCGCTGGCCGGACACGGCGAACCTAACACCCACCGCAGCCTGGCGTCCCGGCTGCGGCCGGTGCTGGCAGGTTGACAACCTGTCAGTAGACGAGTGCCCCGGGTGAGGGGTGTCGTGGGGATCGGAAGCTCATCAACGATCCCCGGAAAGGTCCTCTCCCATGGCCGGTTCAATCTCTCCCGCGGCCGCCGCCACAGCCCTCGGCGGCGCCTGCAGGGTCGGTGACGTCGCCGATCCGCTGACCTTTGGTCGGCTACGCCGCCAGATGTGCTCCGATGGCCTGGCCGTGTTCGACGGCGCCCGCGATGCCGGGGTGATGCTCGTGGTGGCCGGGCGGGTGATGTCGGTGACCGCACATCCCGACAGCGACGACCGCGGGATCACGACGATCACGGATCTCGGCCCGGCGGCGGGCCAGCCGAACGCCGGCGGGTTCAGCCGCCGCGAGCTCATGGCGCACACCGATCGTTCCGGGGTACCCGATCCACCAGCCCTGATGATGCTCACCTGCGCGGTCCGGGCCCGGGCCGGCGGCGCCACCCGGCTCACCGACGGGCTGGCCGTTCATGACGATCTGAGCGCCACCTGCCCCGAGTCCCTGCAGGCGCTCAGCCGTGCGCGCACGGTGCTGTTCGGCGGAGCCGCCGGCTACCTCGGGGCGGTCTTCACCCCCGCCACCGGCCGGGGCCCGGCCAGGGTCGCGATCCGGCTGCGCCTGGACGACCTTGTGTCGTTCTCGCCCGGCATCGCCGGGTGGATCCCCCAGCTGGCGGCCTCGATCGAGCGGCACACCTGCACCGTAACCCTGCACCCGGGTCAGGGCCTCCTCCTCGACAACCACCGCTGGCTGCACGCCCGCGACACGTTCGAGGGACACAGGCGGCTGTACCGGCTGCTCGGCAGCCCACTGCCCAGCCTCGGCATGTACCCGGGCATCCCCGTCGCAGCAGGCCAGGCACACGCCCCGGAAGCCGCCGTAGCCGGGGACAGCCCGGCATGACCGGCCACGACGCCGACGACGCCGACGACGCCGCGAGCCTGACCGCCCTCCTGCGCGATCACGGCGGGCCGCTCTGCGAGATCACCAGGACCCCGCAGGGGTACCGGGCAGTCAGGCGCCCTCTTACCGCGCCCCCGGCCGTATTCACCGCCGCGACCGTGGCCACCCTCCGGGAGCTGCTGGGACACGGCTACGACCCCGCCGAGCTCGCCGCAGTCATCCGTGACTACGGCGGCGAGTGGCAGGTCGAGCACATCGACCCGGGCTCAGCATGGATCGCGCTCTCCCGCGGCGGCGACGGCGTCATGCGGGTGATCGCAGCAAATGATCTCGGCAGCCTCGGCCGCGCCCTGAGCGAAGCACCTGGGGAAGATCCCTCGCGATGACCGGCAGTGACCGCGCAGCGCACGCGGAGACCGCGGATCAGCGCAGCGGCCCGACCCTCGGCGACGTCGCCCGCGACTGCCCCCGGTGGCAATGCTGGAACGGCGTGTCCGCGCTCGTGTACGCGCGCCTGGCCGGCGCCTGCCCCCCGGTCATCGTCCGCGGCGAGAGCCCCGCAGGCCTGCGCGAGAAGATCCGGCGGGCCGAAGCGGGCCTCTGAACGCAAGGTCATCCATCACCACGGCCGTCCTGGGAGTTGGGCGCCCAGATCACGCCCAAACCGGCAGGCGCGGCCAGCTTCCCGGCAGTGTGATCCTCATCGCTGCCGGCGCCGCTATCGCGGCAGCCATTTTCTAGCGGGCCGCTTGCCGTATCCGCAGGCCAGGGTGCAGTCCGCCGAACTGACAGCGCACTGCATGCATGTCATGCGGGCACCCAGCGGCGGCCTGCGGTTGAATCCGTCCAGGGAATTCCCCCGGCTGCAAGGGCACCGAGTCACAGGAGCACGGGATGGCTGAGTTCGCCTGGCACGAAGGCCCGGCTCCTGCCGGCATGCCAGTGCGGCAGGTGCATGGCTGGCTGGCAGATGTCACGGGCCGCGTGCTGGTCCAGGACCGCGTGCACGAGCAGCGGTTTCTGCTCGCGGGTGGGCAGTGTGAGGCCGGGGACCTGGACTGGTCGGCCACCTTGCTCCGCGAGAGCAGGGAAGAAAGCCAGGTCCGGGTCGTCAGGGACAGTATCGCCTACCTCGGTCACCAGGTCGTGACCGGTGATTCCCGCAGGCCTGGCCCGTATGTGCAGGTCCGGCTGTTCGGCGTGATCGAGGCGTTCGGGCCGCCCGCCCCCGAGGTTGAACGCACCGTCGTTATCCTGGATCAGCACCCGCGCCGTCACCGGGCAGAGCAGGTACCCGTAGACCTGGGTGATCTCAAGAACCGGCGGCACAGCCGCCTCGTGCCAGACGTAGCTCACATCCTCATCCCTGACCACCTGGCAACGGTAGCCACCACCACTCTGTCCAGCGCTCGGACCACGCCGGTCAACCTGAGATGGCGTCGTCCAAGTCACCGGTACCGGCTTCGACGGTGCGGCAGCCCAGCTAGGCGTCAGTCCAGCAGCTTCAGGAATTCGGCGGGGGTCAGGCCTGCCTGCCGGATGATCGAACCCAGAGTGCCGCGTTTGACAGTGCCGTGCTCGGGAATCACCGCGACCCGCCCGTCGGGACGACGGTAGACAGCATGGCTGCCCTTGGTCCGCACGTAGGCGAAGCCAGCGGATTCCAGGGCGCGGGTGACCTTACGGACCGGCAGGTCCGACAGGGCTGGGCTCACGCGGCGCCGGGTAGCCGGAATGAGGTCACCAAGGGCGTGCTGGTGACGTAATGTGCCGGGTCGTCCACCTCTTCCAGGTACAGTGCGACGGCCTCAGCGAGATTGGCGAGCGCCTTGTCGATCGTGTGACCCTGGCTGGCGACGTCGACCTCCAGGCACTGCGCGACGTACCAGTCCTCTTCTCGGTGCACGGCCGCGGTGAAAGTTTGGGGCGCAGACATGCATGCAGGGTAGCCGGGGCGCGGCCGCTCCGGGGCAGCCGGCTGGTGATGAACCGCCCGCAGGGGACGTAGCTACGTGGACGCGATGGGCGTACCACCAAAGCGGGTCGCCTCCATCCTCGGCCGAGGCACCGTCGAGGGAGTCAGTGGCTTTCCGGGGTGAGCAGGCCCCGGCGGAACGCCTCGGCGACGGCGGCCGCGCGGTCGCTCACCCCAAGCTTGGCGTAGCTGTGCAGCAGGTGGGTCTTGACGGTGGCCTCGCTGATGAAGAGCCTGGCCGCTGCCTCGCGGTTGGTGGCGCCGCGGGCGATAATCTCCAGGATCTCGATCTCCCGCTGGCTGAGCGGCGCCTGGACCGGCCCGCGGACCTGGCCGAGCAGCCGGGTCGCCACCGCCGGTGAGAGCACGGCTTCACCGCGGGCGGCGGCGCGGACGGCCCGCAGCAGCTCGTCGCGCGGCGAGTCCTTCAGCAGGTAGCCAGTGGCACCGGCCTCGATCGCCGGGACCACGTCGCTATCGGTGTCGTAGGTGGTGAGCACCAGCACGCGGGCTGGCGCGCCCCGCTTCGCGAGCTCGGCGATGGCGCTCACCCCGTCCATCCGGGGCATCCGCAGGTCCATCAGCACCACGTCGGGCTTGAGGGTCAGCGTCTTGGCGACCGCCTCAGCGCCATCGGCGGCTTCGCCCAGCACGTCGAAGTCCGTATCCCCGCGGAACATCCCGCTCAGCCCGTCGCGGACCACCGGATGGTCATCAACGATCAGCAGCCGGATCGGGCCCGTGCCGCCGCCGGCCTCGTCCGGCTGCCCCGGCCGGCCGGACGGCTCCCGCTGCTCCGATCGGCCGGGCCGCCCCCGCTGCTCCGATCGGCCGGGCCGCCCCCGCTGCCCTGGCCGTCCTG
>DASWFT010000329.1:0-2479 GCA_036394075.1 Streptosporangiaceae bacterium | reverse complement strand
AGATTCCTGTCGCCTACCGAACAAGCAGCGATCGCACGTGCGCCGAACCTTACCTCCCGGTTCCTAGGCCAAGCGGTGCACCGGCGACTGACGCAGCTCTTAGCACCGACTATCCAGGGCGTTTCGTATACAGTACGAGAGGCGTCGACTTCCTCGACACCACAACCGGCGAGATGATCGAGCTGACAACTCCTGGCCAGGTATCCGCGCATATGGCGAAAGGGGGCGCCTATCTTTTCGCTCAATATGCCACGTACACGCTGCCGTGAGATGCGACACCAGAGAGTGGGTGCGCCTTGACGTTCGGGGCCAGATCCACCGGCCGGATGCGGATCCGGCCAGAAGACCATCTGGTGCTGGACCACGCTAAACTGACCGGCGAGGACTTCTCGGGCCGGAAGTTGCTTCAGCTATCAGTTGCCGGGTCTCGCCTGGTAGGCTGCAGTTTCAGCAAGATCCGGGCCCGGAGCGCATCGCTCGGCGAAGGCCGCGAGATGTCGCATTACATTGACTGCACGTTCGACGGATCCCGGCTGGCGCTCCGCGCGGGCGGATTCGCCCGGTTTGAGCGTTGCTCGTTCCGGGACGTTGACTTGCGGGACTGGTTCTGCTTTGCGGTCGAGCTGGTCGACTGCACCTTCACCGGACGCCTGCGCAAGGCTATCTTCAACGGCACGGTGCCAGCCGAACAGCGGTCCATGGCCGGGCGAATCAGCAACGATTTCCGCGGCAACGACTTCTCGGGGATGGACCTGCGCGATGTCGGATTCCGGACTGGTATTGATCTCACGCTGCAGAGGCTGCCGACGGGTTCTCAATATCTGTACGTGGAAGATGCCACCGGAGCCGTGCATCGGGCCAGAAACGCCGTGGCGCACTGGGAAGATCTTGCTCTTCGCCGCGAGGCCATGGTGCTGATTGAAATTCTGGAGAGCGAGATCAGCGAAGGCCAGCGCCAGCTCTTGCTCCGCAAGGATGACTATTCGAGCTTCCCCGGCGAAGCGATTGATGCTTTGTTTGGGTTGCTTGGCGGCGGGTGACGCGATCCAGTTACGCGGCAGTCGCCGGAGGGTAAACATTCACGTCCCGCAGTGCTGGCCGCTGTCTGCCCGTAAGTTATCTTTCCCCGCAGGGATTTTGAATTTCGAGTCAAGTTGCGGCGTGTGTGACGGCTGATGACAGGCTCGTGATTACTGCGGGTGATAGCTGCAGGTGGCGTAAGGCGGCGAGGGATGCCTGCCGGGCGAGGTGGGTCAGGGCGTCGCGGTAGGCGCGGTCGGCTTGCCGGAGCCGGCTCCGGCCGGGTGGTCCGGGGCTGGTGAGCTGGGCGAGGCCGGGTATCAGGAGCCGCTGGGCTACCCGGGTGAGGAACAAGGCGATGGTCAGGCCGCCGGCGGTGACCTGGTAGGCGCGGCTGTGCGGGATGCGTTCGATGATCTGGTGGGCGCGCAGCCTGCGCAGGTCGTAGCTGATCTGCCCGCTGGTCATGTCCTCTGGCGTTTTCCCGAGCTGGGGGGCGAGGTAGTGCCGCAGGTCGCGGCTGGTAAAGCCGGCGGGCCGGAGCGCGAGGGCGCAGCAGGCGCCCAGGAGGGCCTGGACGCGCGGGTCGGGGAACCGCATCCCGGGGACGCGGGTGCAGGTGGTGCTGATGACCGGGCTGGTGATCGCTTCGAGGGCGGCGGCTCCGTCGGCGGGGTCGTGGCTGATGCATTCGGCGTCCAGCAGGCGCCGGTTGGCGGCGTAGCCGACCTCGGCCAGGGGCGGCCAGGTTAGTCAGCTCTTTGCCGATGCCGAAGTCGCGCGGCTGGTTGATGGTGGTCTCGGTGCGGAGCGCCCGTCCTTCCTTCAGGTACTGTTTGACCTGGGTCTTCTTGTAGTACAGGTAGAGGTACGGGCAGGCCCCGCTGGTGATCACCTGGGTCCGGAAGGTGCCTGGAGTGGGGTTCTTGCCGCGCAGGCGGATGTTGCGATCGAAGACGATGTTGACCTTGTCCGGGCGGCCGATGTCGATGTTGTCGCGGATCAGCTGCTCGAAGAAAATCCGGCCGCAGAGCGGCCGGTCCAGCGCCATGGTGGTGGAGAACTCGGCCTGCTGGACCGACAGCTGCCAGCAGTAATCGGCGTCCTCGTCCTCGCGGGTGAACGGGTGCGGCAGCCGGGCCAGCCATTTGCCGGCGAACCGGTAGATCTTCTGGTCGGTCAGCCCGTCGCAGATCCGCTGCACCGCGGCCGGGTCGTCAGTAGCGCCGAACGCGTTGTCCAGGGCGGTGAAGCCGATCCCGGCCCTGGCGCACTGCCGCTTGGCGTACTCGTGCCCGTTGAGGTAGATCTGCCCGGTGTAGGGGAAGTACCCGCAGAATTTCACGTAGAACGGGCCGAAGCCGGCGTCGAACCCGTAGAAATACCAGTGGTTGACCATCGCCTGCTCCTGGCACAGCCACGGGTACCGCTTGCCGGTCACCGGGTCCCGCCGCTGCCG
>DASWFT010000328.1:0-19338 GCA_036394075.1 Streptosporangiaceae bacterium | reverse complement strand
GCGCCGTCCTTGACCTGGATCGTGAAGGTGAAGGTGCCCTTGCGCGTCGGCGTGCCGCCGATCGCATCCCCGCAGCAGCCGAAGGTCGAGGGCATGGACAGACCAGGTGGCAGCTTGCCGGCAACCACGCTGAAGACGGGGAGGCTGCACGGCGACCCGCATGAGCCGCCGGTGATCGCGATGTTCTGGCCGTAGTTGGCACCCACATTGCCGGATCCGAGGGCGCAGACACCCTTGGCACAGCTCATCCCGGACGTGATGAACGCGAGCGTCGAGCTGAGGGCTGCCGGGCGCGCCGTGTTCGCCGAGACCGCGCTCACGCTCAACACCGCCATCCCCCCGACCAGAGCCAAGATGACCGCGCCACGAGCGCGAAGATGGACAAGCATCGCACACCTCCCTGCTAGTTGTATCCATCCCTTACTACGGCTGTCCCGCTGCGGCGGTTCGCAGTCTTCCTGCCGCCCTCACCGTCATCGGCGTTGTCGCAACTGTGATTGCCCTTGCGGGCAGGTCCGCGGCCACGTGGTGGGCCGTCGCGAACAGGTTTTCAGAGGTGATCCGGCAGGTGTAGGAACCGCCATGATCACCTCTCGGGCCGTGCCCGCGCTGCTACCGGCCCATATCGGCGTGCCGCAAACCCCTCAGATCACCGCTAGCCAGGACTTTGCCGACCCCCTGTCCCCGCCGTACCGCGTAGCAGGCTGAAGATCCACGGGACATGCCCTAGGGGTGCCATCTCTGGTCGTGCATCTGGTGCTCCTCGGTCAGCCCGTCGCGGAAGAACTGCTGATAGTAGCCGTCTTCCAGGTGATGGGCCTGGAGCCATACCCCGGGAACATGGATGGTGTCGCAGTGCGCGGGGAACCGTCCGTGGGTCTCGTAGATGTAGGTGCAGATGTCGCGGGCGCAGGCGATCACGTCCGCGGAGTAGTTGCTGGCCTGCCGGAGGTACTGGGCGCCGAATTCGCCCCGGTAGATGCGCGTGAACAGGCTCTCGTCGGCGTAGATGCCGCGCGGACCGAACTTCTCGGCGATCACGGCGTCCACGGCGTCACCCATCGTGTCGTAGTTCGGCGGACACATCGCCTTGATCAGGTACTCGCCCTGGTGCCGCAGGCCGACGGTGGTCGCCCTCAGGTCGGCATACCGCGGCAGGGGCACCTGCCAGCGCATGATGTCGGCCGGCTTCCACTTGGGCGTGCTCCAGTCGAAACCGAGCATCGCGCCGTACTTGGCGCGGAACTTCGGGTCCCCGAGCAGGATCGGAGGCGCGAGCGAGGCGTGGATCCACGCTCCCAGCCCCATGGTGTCGGCGGTGAGCATCAGGTTCTGCAGCAGCAAGTCGGCCTCGATCTGGGTGCGCATCGACCAGACGGTGCCGAGCGGCAGCTTGATGTCCTTGTTCAGGAAGCCTGACTGGATCCACTTCTTCACCCCGGCCGGCCGGTAGAAGTTCCGGTCGTCGACGATCACGGGCCGGGCCCCGTCCGGCTGGGTGAGCAGGTACATCATCCCGTTGATGTACTGCCGGGACAGATCCACCACGGGGAAGAAAATGGTGGTGCCGGGCAGGTTGGACAGGAAGCGATTGGAGTCGAGGTAGGCCGGGAAGTCCCGGTTCCCGCCTGGTACGTCGATGCGGTGGTCGAGCAGGCGGACCTTCGCCTCCGCGGCGCGGGCGAGAAGGGTCTCGCGGTCGAACACCGACGCCGTGCCGTCGGCGGGTGGGGGCAGTTTGCGCAGGAAGTAGGTGCCCGTGTCATTGATCATGAAGAAGTGGGTGCCCTGGGCGTTGTCGGGGCTGCCCGCGGTCCGGCCGACCATGTTCAGGTTCGGCTTGGCCATGATCGGCTTGTGGTCCCGCGGGTCGGCGAACGGGCGGTCCGGCATCGTGAGGCCGGTGCATCCCGTCAGCGAGATCAGCACCGCCTCCTCCAGTTCGGTCAGGGGGGCGCGCGGCTCGGACGATGTCCAGCTCATCGAGCCGGCCTCGATCGAGCTGCCCCGGCTCACCCGGTGCGTGCGGCGGCGCCAGATCGATGTGAGCAGGGGCCGGCCGGAGAGGGCGTCTAGCCCCGCATGCCCGTGCTTAGTCGTCGTATCGGTCATTGGCTTGCCTTTCTCGCTGCGGGCCCACCGCGCCCTGCTTCCGACGCCACGACCGGCCGCCACGGCGCAAACGCGTTCGCCGAACGGGGCAAGACGGCCGCCAGATCCGGGCAGTGACGCAGCAGGATGCTGGTCATGCCGTTGTTCGCGATCCAGTCCATGCCGAAGGGCGAGTAGATCTCCGGGCGGAAGTCGACGGTGAGGAAGCGGTCGCTCTGCAACCGTCGTGATGCCATCAGGATGAAGATGCGGAAGGCGGTGTCGGAGAACCCGAAACCCTCCGGCGGTGTCTCCGCGAACAGGCCCACCATGGTGTCGACCTCGTCGACGCTGCGGTAGATCTCCTTCATCCGGCGCACCGACTCCTGGTTGTCGCAGAGTTCCTCCCAGCGCCTGATCCGCGGCTTATGCAGCCCGGCCCGGAAATCGTTGTAGCGGGGCACACCGCGGCGACGGGTGCGCACCAGATCCACGACCGACAAGTCGATCATCTCGCCGTTGCGTTCGAACTTCTGCAGCGAGCGCGGGTTGTTGTGCAGGGTGATCGCACCGGGGTGGGAAAGCCCGAAGGAATACAGCGTGTTTTCCAGGCCGAAGCCCCGCAGTTCCCCATCCGCGTTCGCGCCCTGGATATCCAGGAACGTGCGATTGCCGAGGGCCATACCCGTCCGGTGGTCGACGAACCGGTAGTCGTCGGGCAGCAGCGGGTGCATCCGGTAGACGGTCACGAAGTCCTCGGTCAGCGAGTACGGCACCCCGTTGTGGTCCGGCATGGTCTTGGGGATGCCCACGCTGGCGTGGCTCTCGATCAGCCAGAGGCCCAGCTGGTAGAGCCAGTCGCGAGCCGGGGGCCCGTACCAGTTGCTCTTGAGGCCCATGTCGATGACCTCGGTCCCCAGGATCGCCGGGGTCCACTCCACCGTATGAATCTTGGCGATCAGCGCGGAGACGATCAGTCGCGCCGTCTGGTAGATCCGCTCGTCGCTCCAGTCCTGATAATGGGTACGCAGCTCGTCGCAGAGCAGGTTGTGCTCGCGCGCGAACAGCGTATGCAGGCCGCTGAGTCCCAGCCACCAGCTCTCGTTGAAGCCGGTGATCTCGAAGCCCTTGGTGTCCTCGGGCAGATATCCGTCGCTCAGCCGCAGCTTTGCCCCGTCGCGGAGCTGGCCGCTCTTGGTCTGGTCGGCGCCGTACACCTCAGACCCGTCCCACCAGGGCGTGGTGTGGTTCGGGAACACCGGGCTCATCCCGTTAGGCGTGGAGTCGGGGAACGGGATGTTTCCGGCGATCCGCATCTCGTGCTCTGGCGGGCCACCGGGAGTGTTCGACCAGGTCATGCCCGCCGGCAAGGGAACTCGGACGTCGGCCTGGCCGAGCGGGTAGCGAGCGTGGTTCACCCAGTCGTGCACCTGGAATTGGATCCACGCCGCGGCGAGCATGTTCAGCGACAGCGCGGGCCGGAAGTGCTCGCGGTAGAGCAGCTGCTGGCTGACCAGGATCGGGCTGGGCTCGTCAAAGAGGTCGGGGCGGTAATCCGGCGGCAGGTTCCGGCCGAACGCTGTTCCCACCGAACCCATCGCGGGCGCGGACAGGTCGTTGCTGGTCCCGTCGAACGTCCTGGTGACCCGGACTTCTTCATTGGGCGGGGCCGGCGGCAGCGGCCTGGCCCTCGGCGGGGCCTCCCGGATCTGGCTGTCGAGCAGGTTCCGCGCCCGCAGGACGGACCGGAAGGCTTCGAGGTTGAGCAATCCCAGGCGGACCGGGAGCCGGTACCACGGGACGTACCGGTTGACGACATCGAACATCTTGCGTACCGCCGCGCCTATCAGCACGTTCCGCACCGGCGGCTGGTTCTCCCAGCGGTAGCCGAGCCGGTGTGCCGAACTGGCGTCATAGACGGCCTTGCGGGCCCGGTTCAGGTTGCCGAGCGGACGGAACTCATCCGTGGTGTTCCACGGGTTGAACGCCATCCCGGCGATGATCTGCGCCTGTGCCAGCGCGTCGGCCGTGCTCAGGTCCCCGCGGGCGACGGTGAGCAACGCCACCGGCTCTGGCGGCGAGACCCGCTCTGTCCACTCGACGGCAGTGTCCTCGATCGGAGTGGATTCCTCGTTGACGTACCTCTGGATGCACAGCTCGAAGCGGACATCGCCCTGCGCCAGCCGGCGGGAGGCTTCGGTCGAGAGGTAGTTCGGGTCGTCCTTCGGCGGCCCCGGAGCCGGCACCGTGTCCGGCGCCGGCCGGAGCAGGAACCGCACCGCCAGGGTCGGTCCCCACCGGTACGCACCGCGGCTCCAGTACCTCTCGGTGGCCGCGCTGCTCACCGTGCGGCGACGCCCCGTCATGACGTTCTTCAGCATCCGCACGGTCTCCCGCAAACCGAACAACCGGATCAGCCGGAGCATCCCCCGCAGCTGCGAGAGGCGGCTGCCGGTGGTTGCCTTGAGGAACTCCACGAACTGGCGGGCGTTGCGCGCGTGAGACACCGGGAAGTTGGTCGCCAGCAGATCGTGCGACTCTTCGGGCGACACCTGGACGCGCAGCGCCATCCCGCGCAGATCCTGCTTGAAGTCAGGCTGGCCAGTGGGTGACGCATTGGAGAACCTGACCACCGTCGGGTACGTGCGGCCGGGCTGCGCAAAGCCCGCCCTGAGATCCTCGGGGAGGTCCAGGAAGGTCAGCTCGGCCCGGTCCGTGGCGAGGGTCGGCTTGGCGTGGACCGTGCGGTCGACCGGGTGCGGGACTCCGTGCGCGCTGGCTGTCTTCGCGGTCTTCAGCTGGACCCGCATAATGTCGCGGGCCAGCCGGTCGAACTCGATCCGCTCGGCCTCAGGGCTGCCCCCGGCCATAGTCTCTGTCCACGATGCCTGCATGCCGCCCCCTGGACGTCCGTGCCGCGCACTCCGATGCTCACGGCGTAGAGGCAAGTTCTTGATCATCTGTTCCTGAACCTCTCTTCGATGGCCTCGACGAGACCGGCGATGATGCCATCAGGAGACGGGCTGTAATGCGGCACTGCCCATCGCGTGATCTTGGCGTCAATAACCGTCGGCCGGTTCGAGGTGATTGCCGCACCGAATGCCGCCTCGAAGTCCTCGAGTGTGTCCACCCGGTAGCCGTCCGCCCCGCACGCGCGCGCGTAGGCGGCCAGGTCCGGGTTCTGGAACTCGACCAGGCCGGTCTCGTGGTAGGCCTCCAGCTGATAGAGCTTGATGAGCTTGAATTCCTCGTCATCGAATACGACCCAGATGACCGGGATTTGATACTGGACCGCGGTCATCAATTCAAAGCCGGACAGCGAGTAGCAGCCGTCGCCGCACCCGACCACGACCGTCCGCTCGGGATGTGCGAGCTTCAGCCCCAGGGCGCCGTTCACGTGCCCCGCCATCGGCCCGAACTCGCCTGCCTTGCGGAAGTTCTGCCCCTCCGCCAGCTCCACGTAATAACCGAGCCAGGCCAGGTGCGCGCCAGCGTCGGCGAGCAGGACGGCACCGGGGGGCAGCATCCGGCCGATCGACTGGGCCAGGCGGCCGGGATGGATCAGGCTGGTCACATCGATGATGTGCCTGGCTTCGTAGTCCTGGCCGTCGACGTGCGCCGGCTTGACCTCTCCCACCTTCGCCTCCAGCGCGTCGATGAGCGCCGCGACCGCGGGCCGCGCGTCCGAGACCAGTGCGTAGTCGGCGGGGTAGACGTCCTTCAGCTTGCTGATCTCGGTGTCCGAAATGTTGATCCGGATGTGCACCTTGCCGTCGAAGAGCCCGCGGTGGTAGTTGAAGGTGGCGTGCTGGTTCAGCGCGTTCCCGATGCCCAGCACCACCTTGGCCTCGCGGAAGGCCTTCCAGGCGCTGGAGTGGCCGCTGTCGCCGAAGACGCCGACGCACAGCGGGTGCCCCTCCGGCACGATGCCCTTGCCGTCCAGGGTGGTGATCAGCGGAATCTGGAACCGCTCGATCAGGCGCCGCACCTGGTCGCCGGCCTCGCTGCGGATGGCCCCGAACCCGGTGAGCGCGACGATGGGCTCGCCCCTGGCGATCGTGTCCGCCAGCACGGTCGCGATCTCCTCGACACGTTCCGGGTCGGGCCGGACCGGCGCCACGTTGAGCCGGATGTCGCGGTAGTTTTCGACCTTCAGGCCGTGCTCGGTGAGGTTCTCCGGCACGTGGATGTGCACCGGGCCGGGGCGTCCCTCAAACGCGACGTTGACCGCTTCCTCGAGCACGTCGCACGTGTCGGCGATGTCGGTGAGCAGGTAGGACTTCTTGGTGGTGGCCGCGAACATGGCCCGGGAGTCCGGTGTCCGGTTGATTCCGGAGGTCTCGTTGAGCGATCCTCGTCCCTGCCAGTCCAGGGAGGCGTAGCCCGAGATCGCGAGTACCGGGTAGGAGTCGGACATGGCGACGGCGAGCCCGGAGAACAGGTTGAACGCCCCCGGCCCGGCCGTCGCGAAGCACACCCCCAGCCGGTCGGTGTACATCGCATAGCCGCAGGCCATGAACGACGCGGCCTGCTCGTGCCGGGCGATGACCGGGCGGATCCGCTGCGAGTGCTTCAACGCGATCATCAGCCCGGCGGCGTTCTCTCCGGCCCCCCCGAACGCGGCCGTCACCCCGATGCCTTCCAGTCCTTTGACGATGGCCTCATAGACCCTCATGTGTCCTCCTCAACAATGCGTAACCGGTCCTTGAGCCCGGCCTCAGCCGGGCCGGGAGCGTCGCTACGAGCGGCCACCCTGGGACACCAGCGGGGATGCCAGCGGGGATGCGGGCGGGGATGCCGGCGCGGGCACCCACTCGAGTGGTGGCGCGCAGCGTTCGGCGGCGTCCATGACCGTGGCCGCGCCGAGCTGGAGGTAGGCCTCGAACTCGGTGGCGCCGTACAGCTGCTCCATCGTGCTGTCACAGGGGTAGGTGGAATGACCCTTGGCGTAGGCCAGGACGTCCCAGGGGGCGCCGGTCCACCAGCCGAGCTTGCAGACCCAGATCTCACCCTGCTGCGGTAGCCCGGGTACCTCCTGCTGCCGGTGGAACCGGCCGTGCGCCCACGGGTGGACCACCTGCCCCGGGGCCAGCCCGGGCCCGCCCATCGCGGTCGGGTCAAGCTTGATGTCCACTCCTGCGTCGGTTCTGGCCAAGGCGATGGCGCCGCCGAGAGTGAACCAGGTGTCCGCTTTGTCTCCGGAGGCATCCAGCACCACGATGTGCCTGGCCCCGCGGCGCAGCGCCTCGACCAGGCCGAGGTTGTCGTAGTGGCCCCCGTCGGTCACGTACATCCAGGTGGAGCGGTAGCTCAGGTGCCCGGCGGCCTCGGCCCACAGCAGCCCGAGGGTGGGCTGCATGACCCGGTACCACAGCGTGCCGCGCAGCCCTCCGCGGAGCCTGAGCGTGAGCACATGAGCCCACAGCCGCGTCTCCCGCTCGGAGTTCTTGCCCGGGTCGCGGTTCCACAGCAGGTGCGCAGACAGGTACCAGAGCAGCAGGAGCAGCGGACGGCGCACCCACCAGGAGTCGGTGCTGCTGCGCTCCGGGTGGTCGATCCACTTGCGCGCGTCCCTGACCACGTTCGGGTGGGGCAGCCACACGCCGAGCCGGACGTTGGTCGCGGTGAGCAGGATCCGGTAGGCGTGCCGGGTCGCGGCGCCCATCAGGGGCGAGATCGCTGCCCCGCTGATCGCGGACACGTCGAACAAGGTGCACCTGCGGTTACCGACCAGGGCTTCGTAATCGGACGTCGCGGCCTGGGCGGGATCCAGGCCCGCCAGGCCCTTCTCCCGGTGCAGGGTCACGTGCTCCGGGTCGAACGTGACGCAGAAGCCTCCTTGCCCAGGCGGCACCTCCCGGGCCGCGTTGATGTTGGCCGTGCCGCAGATCACCAAGCCCGGTTCGGCTGCGTGACGCTCTCGCAGGTCGGACAGGCGGGTGGCGGCGGCCTGGGCGAACAGCATGCGCGCCCGCACGGGATTGCGCGCCTGCGCTGCCCGCCGGGTGACGGCGAAGGCGTCGGCCAGCCGCCATCGGTAGAAGTCATGCATCGACATGCGGTTGACGTTCACGACGACGCGGGTGAACAGCATCACCGCCAGCGCGACAACGACCACCAGGAGCTGGCCGGGGGTGAATCCCGCCGTGGCGCCGTCGCTTATCCACAGCAACGCCAGGACCAAGCCACCGAGCACGATCACCGCGCTGGCCAGCCACGGCAAAACCAGCTGCCGGAGCCGGCCAGCCAGCCGCGTGAGCAGGCCTGGCTTCGCCGCGGCCGCGCCTTGGCCCGCGGCCGCGCCTTGGCCCGGGGCCGTGCCTTTGCCCTGGGCCGCGCCGCCCAGCGCGTTCCACTTGGCGAGCCCCGTTTGGCAGGACCGGGCCACCGCCGTCACCGCGGCGATCAGGCCCGCCACGGCCGCGAGCGAGAAGGATGGCCTCGCGCCGAAACCAAGGAAATGCGCGATCGTACCGAACGATCCTCGGCTGCGAGTCAGCCACGAGATCAACGGGGGCGCTGCGAGCATCGCCAGGGCCAGGCCAGCGGTCAGTATGGCCGCCCAGCTCACCAGCGTCGCACGGTTGGCCCCACGGTCGCGGTCATCCGGTTTCAGCGACGTCCACCAGTGCACCCGGCGGCTGGGGCGGAGCCCGGGCGGTTCCAGCGTCAGCCACCAGTATCCGAACAGCACAAGCGTGATCCCGGCAGCGATCACCGACGGCAGCCACCAGGCCAGCGTGGTGACCGACGCCGATATCGCGTGCGGCCCGGACGGGACCGCCACGCCCTGCCAGCGGAGCAGCCATCCCCAGGTGTGAGCCAGCGCGTACAGCGGGGCGAGCACGAGAACAAACGTGACCATCGCCCCGAGGAGCAGCGAGAGGACGCCGACCAGCACCGTGGCGCCGTTTGGCGCGATGTAGCGAGTGTTGTACCGAAGGTTGAGCTCTTCCGGGGTACCGGGAGCGTAGGCGTGGGGCTCTGTCCCGGCGGGCAGGTCGTGCGCCACGAGCGCACGGGACGTCGCGATATAGCTGCCCCCCGATACGCCCAGGATCCATTTGACCTTCGCGAGCAGCCCGCGCTGGTCCAGGCTCTGCAGCGCCCCGAGGCAGTAGGCAGCAGACCGGATGCCGCCCCCTGAGCAGCAGATGGCCCAGTCATCCGCCACCGGTACCTGCGGCCCGGCCACCGCGGCCTGACCCGGCCCGGCCACCGCCGGTGCCGCCTGGTTGCCGGGTGCCCGATCGCCTGATCCTGATGACTGCATGCCGCCCGCCTCCCCCATTAGTTACCTAGGAGGAGGGCGGGCGGGCCGCTCTGATACCGGTTAGTGGCGCATTTCTTCGCGCGGCATCAGGTCCGTAATGATCCCCACGCCCCTCGTTTCTGCGGGGGGGCCGTGGTTTCCTGCGGGGGCGCCGCGATGCGGGCCATCAGGGCCGCATCCTCATGAATCTCCGCCGCGGTCGGCGACAGTGAGATGACCGCGGTCAGGACGAACGCGAGGATGCTGATGCCGAGGATGAGCGGCAGCAGGAACGATACGGCGCTCACGCCGCCCTGCATGGACGCGGCCATGCCCGGACTCTGCACGCCGTACACGCGCATGGCGGCCATGCCCGTGTAATGCATCCCGCTGACCGCCACGCCCATGATCAGGGAGGCGGTGAGCGTGGACCACACGGAGGTCAGGCGCAGCGCCGCCCACAGCGCCGCGGTACCGGCCACCACCGCGATGACGACCGACAGCACGAACAGCGGCGTGTTGTAGCCCATCGTGTCCGGCATGCGCATGGCCGCCATGCCGATGTAATGCATGCTCGCCACGCCGCATCCGATGATCAGGCCGCCCAGCAGCAGCGGGCGCACACCCTCACCGCCGAACCCGACGATGAGCAGGCCGATGCCCACCACGACGAAGGCGATCAGCATGGAAAGGATGGTGACCGGCACGTTGTACCGGACCGTCTGGTCGGGGATGGTGAACCCGAGCATGGCGATGAAGTGCATCACCCAGATCCCCGTCGTCGCGATGGACACCGCGGCCAGCAGCAGCCAGCGGGCGCGGGTCTTGCCGCTGTAAGCGCGGGCCCGGCTGGTGCACCGAAGGCCAAGGAAGCAGCCCAGGCTGGACATCACGTACCCAAGCGCGGGCGTCAGCAGCCCGTAGGAGAAGTTGTGCACGCTAACCATGTGACCCGAAACCCCCCTGCGTCCTAGCGCCCGACCCCACTTCCCTGCCCGACCTGGCCAGCATGACACGGCAGATCAGGCTGGGTAACGCATTTCGGCCTAGCGTAAACAATCGATTTCATACGGTCAGAATTTGCATACAGTCAGATATGCATCCCACCGTCGACGGTCAGGGTGCTTCCGGTCACGAACGAGCTGTCCGGGCCGGCCAGGTACAGCACGGAGCGCGCGATCTCCTCGGGGCTGGCGTGGCGGGCCAGCGGGATCCGGGCCTCGAAGATCCGCGCGGCCACGTCCGGTGCGGCGCCCGTGGCGGTGACCTCGATGTCACGCTGGAAGTCCGTGTCGGTCGGCCCGGGATGCAGCGTGTTCACCCGGATCCCGCGGGCCGCCATCTCCTTCGCCGCGGTCCGCATGAGGCCGACCTGCGCATGCTTGGCGGTCGCGTACCCGCAGATACCGCCGTCCGAGGTGAGCCCGACCACGCTGGAGTTGATGATCACGCTTCCGCCGTCCCGCAAGCCCGGCAGTCCGTGCTTGAGCAGGAGGAACGCTCCCAGCACGTGCACGTCAAGGACCCGGCGGAAGATGTCGACCTGGTACTCGGTGATCGGGGCTATGTCGCCGCTGATGCCGGCGTTGCTGAACAGGATGTCCAGGCCGCCGAAGCGGTCGGCCGCCTGCCGCAACGCCATCACGACCTGCTCCTCCTCGGTGACGTCCGTGACGCTCCAGCTCGCTGCCTCGGGGCCCAGTTCGGCGGCGGCGGCGGCGAGGCGATCCTTGACCAGCCCGGCGATATGCACCCGCGCGCCCTCCGCGACGAGCAGGCGTGCCGTGGCCAGGCCGATGCCGCTTTCACCACCGGTGATGAAGGCGACCTTGTTATCTAGCCGAGCCATGCTGGTTCTCCCGCTCGCCTGCGGGGCGCTTTAAGGCGTCGCCTTCCCTCGTCGCTCGTTCCTCGCTCCTCAGTCCAGGCAACGCCGCGCCCCTCCGGCTCGCTCATGGGGACTCCTCTCATGGCCTGGTCTCAGGCCGGCGGCAGGCGTACGCTGACCACGGCCGATCGGCCACGCTGGACCTGGTCAACCGCACGGCCGAGGATCTTGGGCAGGCGCTCAGCGGAGGTGACAGTGCGCGCGTATGCGCCCCCCGCCGCTGCCGCCACCCCGGGCAGGTCGGCCTCGGGCCGCAGACTCGCGGAGAAGCCGCCGGCCGCGACCATCCCGGCCGGATGCACCGCGATCGCGGACAGCGCCGGCGCCCTCCAGCCCGCGTTGTCGAAGATCACGGTCAGCGAGGGCGCGCCGTACCGGCGCGCCATCCACTGCGCCGACGAGGGGACACCGAACAGGTACGACCCGTCGCCGACCAGGCTCACCACCATGCGCTCGGGTGCGGCCAGCTTGGCGCCGACGGCCGCGCCGCCGGCCCAGCCCAGCGATCCGCCGCCGCTGCCCAGCAGCGAACCAACGCGGCTGGCCGCCAGATGCTCGCTGACGATCTGGTAGTTCGTGATGGCCTCGGTCAGCACCAGGGCATCGGGGCCGATCGCGTCGCGCACGCAGCCGACCAGGTAGGCGGGGGTAATGGTGCCGTCGGCAGCCGGGTGTTCTCGGGCCGCCCACCGGGCCCGCTGGGCGTCGTGCAGCTCGCGGGACCGTGCGCCGCGGGCGGCGACCGCGTCGCCGTCGAGCCTGCCCCGGGCCGCCAGGCGGCTGGACACCTGGCGCAGGGCCAGAGCGAGATCCGCCTGGGCGTACCGCCGGGCCGGCAGGTGCCAGAGCGGCATCTGGTGCTTGAGCGGGTCCACGTCGACCACGTAGATCTGCGCGGACCGGTCCGGGCGGTTCCGGCTGGGGATCCACGGCACGTCGCTGCCGAGCACCAGGATCACGTCAGCCTTGGCCAGCAGCGAATTCTGGCCAGCGCTGTTCCACTCGTAGCCCCAGTGCAGGGGGTGGTCGGCGGGGAAGTTCATCCGCGCCGGCACCGACTCGATGACGCTGATCGCGGCCATCTCGCAGAGCCTTACAAGCTCGCCGACCGCAGCCGGATCGCGGCCCAGATAGGACGTCACGACGAGGGGATCACGGGCGCCCTCCAGCGCCTCGGCGATCTCGTCGACGACATCGGGCGCCAGCGCGGCAGGCGCGACCGGGCTCCACCATTCCCGCTGATCCGGCTGTGGCTCCAGCGGCTCTTCCAAGATCTCGCGCGCGCCGACCAGGTACACCGGGCCGGCCGGCTCGCTCCGGGCGATCTGGACCGCCCGGTGGACCAGTTGCTTCACATTGCGCCCGGTGCGGATCTCATGCTCGTGCTTGACGTAGCCGCGAACCAGCCCGCGCTGATCCGGGGTGTCCTGCAGCCACTGGATGAACTCGCTGCGGGTGCCGGGAAGCTCGCCCTCCTGGGTCACCGGCGAGAGCCCGGCGAAGATCAGCACGGGAACGCGGCCCCGGGCGGCGTTGTGCATCGCACCGCCGAGATTCTGGGTACCGCATTCCACATGCACAAGCACCGCTTGTGGTTCGCCGCTGACCTGTGCATACCCGTGGGCGGCGCTCAGCGCCACGCTCTCGTGCGGGCACAGGATCAGCTCGGGAAACGCGGCCCGCGTCCCCGACCGGCCCGCCCACGCGTACGCCTCCAGGATGCCGGTGTGATCACTGCCGAGGTTCGCGAACGCATAACGCACCCCGGCCTCGCGCATCGCCTCAAGGAGCGCCGTGCTGGTCGTGTAGGGGGCTTCGGCCATCACGGCGCTCCCTGGCCAGCGGGCCGGACGCGATACCCGACGGGCAGCAGGGACCAGCCGCGGCGCCCGGCCAGTGACCCCCACAGGCCGGCCGGCGCAAGCAGTACCACGCCGATGGCCAGCGCGCCGATGCCGAGCAGGTACCAGGCCCCGTACTGGGCGAACACCTGCTGGGCGGCAAAGAAGATGACCGCGCCGATGATCGGCCCCTCCATGGTGCCGAGGCCCCCGATGACCACCATGAACAGCATGTCGGCGCTGTAATTGACGCTGAACACTGAGCCCGGGTCGATGTACAGGCTGCTGATGATCAGCACCCCGCCGACCAGGCCAGCACCGGCCGCCGCGAGGATGTACGCCATCCGCCGGGTGCGCTGCACCTCCACGCCCATCGCCGCCGCCGCGGCGGGCTCGTCGTGCACCGCCCGGCTGTCCAGCCCGAACCGGCTGCGCACCAGGAGATACACTCCGGCCACGCACACCGCCATCACGGCGAGGGCCACCCAGTACGTGTCGGCCTGGCGGACCAACGGCGCCATCGCCGACAGCTGCTGCAATCCCGCTCCTGTCGCCCCGCCCAGCCAGCCTTGCGTGGTGACATACAGGAACAGGCACTCGGCGACGACCCAGCTCGCCACCGCGAAGTACCCGCCGGTGAGCGGCCGCAGCAGCAGGAAGATCCCCGCTGCGGCGAGTCCGGACGCCACGGCCGCCAGCGGGATCGCGGCAAACGGGTTCACCCCGGCCCGGCCGATCAGGTAGATGGCGTAGGCGCCGATCCCCAGGTAGGCCTGCTGGCCGAAGGAGATCATCCCCGCGTACCCGGCCAGCAGGTTCCACAGTGCCGCCATCGCGACCAGCAGGAACAGGGTCACGAGCGGCTGGGTCACTTGCGTCCCGACGACATAGGGCAGCGTGATGAGCACCGCGGCGGCGACCCCGGAAGCAGCTACCGTCACGGTCGCCGACCTGGACCACTGGCTCACCGAGACGGCGGTGGCAACCCCGGGCCGGACCTGGCTCCCCGCGGCCGCCGTGGGCCCGCCGGCGTGTTTCGCGCTCATCATGCCTCCGCTCAGCTCACTGCCAGGGCCGAGCCGAACAGGCCTTGCGGGCGCGCCGCGAGGACCACCAGGAACAGCAGTTGCGAGGCGAGCGTCGCATACGGCACGCTCACCTGCGATACCAGCACCTGGGTGACGCCGAGCATCATGCCGCCCGCCAAGGTGCCCCACAGCGACCCGAGGCCGCCGATGACCACCGCCTCAAACGCGAAGATCAGGGTGAGCGTGCCCAGCGTGGGGTCCACGCCCGTGGTCACCGCGTTCAGCGTGCCCGCCAGCGCCGCCGCGGCGATGGCGATGCCGGTCACCGCCGCGAACAGCGGCCGAACCCGGACTCCCTGCAGCCGGGCGACGGCCAGGTCGTCTGAGGTCGCCCGGACCCGGCGCCCCCACGCGGTGAGCCGCAGCACCGCGGACAGCCCGCCGATCACCGCCACCGCCAAGACCAGCTTGAGCACCGACAGCCACGGCAGGACCAGGCCGCCGATGTGGCCGGCGGCCACGTCGAAGCGGCCCGCGGGCACCCCGCGGACGTTCGCCGAGTAGGTCTGGAGCAGCAGGTTCTCGATCATGACCGACAGACCGAAGGTAACCAGGAGCGGCGCCATCGGCCCGGTGCTCAGCGCACGATCGAATAGCGCCAGCTGGAGCAGAGCGCCGAACAGGAACGCCAGCGGCAACATGATCAGCAGCGCGACCCACAGGGGCGCGCCCAGCGCAGCCATCACCGTGGTGACCAGATAGGTGCCGCAGACGGCCAGGTCCCCGTGGGCCAGGTTGACCAGCCGCATCACGCCGAACATCAGGGACAGGCCAACGGCGGTCAAGGCGTAGGCGCCGCCGAGGAAGATTCCCTGGAGCGTGTCGTTAAGCCAGGTCATGCCCGTACCTCCTGGTCCGGGGCAGCAGGTCCTGAAGGCGAGCCGAAGTAGGCGGACACCAGCTCATCCCGGTCCAGGGTGGCGCTCTCGGCGGCCAGCGCCACCCGGCCTTCGAGCAGGCACACAGCGCGGGAACTGGCGGCCAGCGCCCGGTCGATGTCCTGCTCGACGAGCAGGATGGGCACGCCGGACGCCTGGATGCGGGGCAGCAGGCCGTAGAAGTCGTCCACCACCGCGGGCGCCAGGCCCAGCGACACCTCGTCCATGAGCAGGATCTGCGGGTTGGCGGCCAGCGCCCGCGCGATCGCGACCGCCTGCTGCTCACCACCGGACAGCGCGGCGGCACGGTGCGAGCGTCGCGCGGCAACGATCGGGAACAGGTCGTACAGGGCCTCAAGCGTCCACGGGCCTGCCCCGCGACGGGTGGAAGGGACCAGGATGTTCTCCTCCACGGTCAGGCTCGCGAAGAGCCGCCGCCCCTCGGGCACCAAGACCATGCCCGACCGTGCGCGCTGGTGATCGGGGTCGGCCGTGATGTCCTCGCCGCCCATCACGATCGTGCCGCGCCACGGGCGCAGCGCGCCGGCGAGGGTCATCAGGAGCGTGGTCTTGCCCGCGCCGTTCGCGCCGATCAGGGCGACGGTCTCACCCTCCGCCAGGTCGAGGCTCACGCCGAACAGCGCCTGGAAGTCCTGGTACCCGGCGTCCAGGTTGCGGACGGTCAGCGTCGTCATGTGATCGCGCCGCCGAGGTAGGCGCGGCGCACCTGCTGGTCGCGCAGCATCTGCTCCGGGGTGCCGTCGAACAGCACCTGGCCATCGGCCAGGCAGACCACCCGCTGCACCACCTGGGTGAGGGCACGCATGATGTGCTCCACCCAGACGATCGTGGTTCCGGCCGCATGCACGGTCCGGATGGTGGCGATCAGCGCGTCGGTCTCCGGTTCCGTCAGGCCACCGGCGATCTCATCGAGCAGCAAGACGGACGGCTGGGTGGCCAGCGCCCTGGCCAGTTCGAGCCGCTTGCGTTCGAGGAGGGTCAGCCGGCGGGCCGCGATGTCGGCCTTGACGGCCAGGCCGGTGCGCTCCAGCGCACCATATGCGGCCTGGTGAGCCGCCCGCCGGCGCAGCCCGGCCCCGCGAACCGCGGCCACCAGCGCGTTCTCGAAGACGGTCATCGAGCCGAACGGGCGCGGGACCTGGTAGGTCCGCCCGAGCCCGAGCCGCGTCCGGTGCCCCGGCGAGGCCGCGGTGACGTCCCGGCCGGACAGGTGCACCTGTCCCCGGTCAGGACGGCGCCCGCCAGCCACGATGTCGAGCAGGGTGGTCTTGCCCGCGCCGTTGGGTCCCACGATGCCGAGCGAGCCCAGGGAGTTGACGACGCTCGGGAACAAGATCGCCTTGGCGATGCAGGCGATTTTCGGCCTGTAGCCCATGGAACTGGACTGCTTCCAGAACGTGGAGAAGTCGGGCGGGAGCGGGCAGCCCTGCACGACCTGAACGTCAGCGGCCTTGAACTTGTTGATGATGGTGGTGAAGTCCGTGGCCCCGTCCTGGTAAGCGCCCGGGTCGGTGAGCTTGTAGCCATCGCCCGGCAGTGCCTTGGTGAACGCGCCACGGAACGCGGTCCCGTCCGCGTCGCTCGGCCACAGGCCGCCGACCTTGTGGTTGGTCGTGAGTTCTTTCCAGGCCGGGATCTGGCCCGCGAGTTCGTCCTCCAGGCCGATGAAGTAGAGGTAGGTGTACTTGAACGAGGTGGAGGTCGCGGCGCTGGACCCGATCTTGCCGCCACGCCCGAGAAACCAGGCCTGCCACGGCACGATGGTGCCTACGCATGGCACATGCGCGCTCTCGCACTGGTCGGAGACCGGGTTGACGGTCTCCGGTGCTGACGTGGTGAGCATGATGTCCACGTTGTGCTGGGTGATCAACTGCTGGGCGACCTGGGCCGCCCGGGTGTCGACTGACTGGCTGTCGCCGGTGAAGATCTCTACGTTGTACTTCTTGCCGCCGACTGTGATGCCCTTGGAGAGGGCCTGGCGGACCTTGCTGATCACGAAGGGCTCCGCCGTGGCGAAGGCCGCGTCGACCCCGGTCTGCGGGCTGATATAACCGATCTTGATGGTTCCGGTCGAGGAATTCGTCGACCCCTTGAGACCGCCGCCGCAACCAGCCGCGAGACCCAGCCCGGCCGCTCCGGCCAGCCCCACGAAAGCACGGCGGCTCAGCGCGGACGCGGTCTGCGCGGTAGCCGGCGGTGCATTGTCATCCTGGTGACTCACTGGGGTAACCTCCTGTGCGCCATTGCCTGATAGGAGCATCGCGGCAATGGGCGCCTGGGCGGTTGTCACAGAGTGCCCGCAGGTTGGCCGTCAGCGCACTCAAGTCAATTCGCCGGTGTCAGCCCACTCGGGGCACTAGTCCCCCTAGCGGCTCCGGAACCAAGGCGGGTAAGCCGCCAGCGCGGCCCGCTGTAGCCGGCTCATGCCTGCAGCAGTGATCTCATACGGGGCGTGAAGCCGGGTCAATGGCGTTCTGCGGCTCGGCCATGCTGGTGTGCTCAGCCGGAGGAGAGTTGGGTGAGTTGGTCATTCAGGGATCGGCGTTCGGCGTCGGTCTGGGCGAGTTCGAGTGCGCGTCGGTATGCGTGGCGCGCCTCGTCGTCTCGCCCGGCGCGACGAAGCAGCTCGGCGCGGGCTGAGTGGAAGTAGCGGTAGTGGTCGAGCTCGAGGCCGTCGAGTATCGCCAGGCCAGCCTCGGGACCGTCGAGTTCGGCCACAGCGATGGCCCGGTTGAGTTCGACGACGGGGGAACCGGTCTGGATGGAGAGAGTGTTGTAGAGCGCCGCGATCTGTCGCCAGTCGCGTGGCTGTTGCAGGTGCAGATCGGCGATGGCGGCCTGCACGGCATAGGAGCCGGTCTCGCCGCGCGTGATCGCCTGCTGGAGCAGTTCGCGGCCTTCGCTGATCTGCTGGTCGTCCCACAGCGCGCGGTCCTGGTCGTCGAGCAGGACGATCTCACCGTCGCGGATCCGGGCGTCTCGTCGGGCGTCGTGGAGCAGCATGAGGGCGAGCAGCGCGAGGACTTCGCCCTCGTCGGGCATGAGTTCGGACAGGGCGCGGCCGAGTTGGATCGCTTCGGTGGCGAGGTCGACGCGGCCGCCTCCCCAGCCGGCGTTGAACACGAGGTAGACCACTGCGAGGACCGCCGCTAGCCGGTCCGGGAGCTGATGGTCAGGTGGTACGGCGAATGGGATCCGTGCGTCGCGGATCTTGTGTTTCGCCCGTGTCAGCCGTTTGCTCATCGTCTCGGTCGGGACGAGGAACGCGAGCGCGATCTCCTCGGTCGACAGGCCGCCGAGGGTGCGGAGGGTCAGCGCCACCTGTGCCTCGAGCGCGAGCGCGGGGTGGCAGCAGGTGAAGATCAGTTCCAGCCGCTCGTCCGGAAAGGTGGCTGACTCGTACACGGTTGCCTCCGATTCCACGGTGAACTCGCGCGCGAGCAGCTTCGTCTTCTCGGCTAGCACGCGTTGTCGGCGAATCTGGTCGATCGCCCGGTTCCGTGCGGTCCAGATCAGCCAGCCGACGGGATTGTCCGGCTCCCCGTCGCGTGGCCAGCGTTCGGCAGCGATCGCGAACGCCTCTTGAGCGGCATCCTCGGCAAGCTCGATGTCGCCGAGGATCCCCACGAGGGTGGCCAGTACCCGGGCCCAGTGTTCGCGGAAGACCCCGTCAAGCGCCATGGAACAACGCTTCGAGGATGGGCCGCACCTCGATCGCACCGCTGGTCCGGGTGTCCTGCAATTCCTGCGCGATGGCGAGCGCAGCGTCGAGGTTGTCGGCCTCCACCACAATGACGCCGACTAGGAATTCCTTGGTCTCGACGAACGGCCCGTCGGTGAGCAGCGTCCGCCCCTCGCCGTTTCGCACGGTCGTGGCCGACCCGTCCGCGTGCAGACGAGCCCAGCCGGTCACATAGGGCCTGGCGAGCACGTCGGCAATCGCGCCCTCCACCGGGCCGGCGTAGGTCCGCTGGCTGCCGTATGCAAGCAATGCGTACTGCATAACCCCTCCAGTCACTGACGGATAGCGTTCGAGTATCTGACGAACGGCATCGGCTCCGACGGACAACTCCGGCCGAAGAAATCCTCGACTGAAGAAATGTTGTCCGCGGCTGTCTGCGCCGGGCCGGGCTGTTCGTCATTACAGTCGGTAGGTCTTGGCGGCGCGAGGTAGCCGCGAAACTGCCTCACCACCCGGCGCGGGCTGGGCGCCGTGCGCGGAGTGCGCGCGGTGGCGCTGCGGCCGTGGCGGCTGTGCGAGTGTGCTGCCCGCGTCGCC
>DASWFT010000327.1:0-1877 GCA_036394075.1 Streptosporangiaceae bacterium | reverse complement strand
TCACCACCCACCGCGGCGCCGCCCTGGACGCGGGGAACGTCCGGAAATGTTTTAACGCGTCTGCACCGAAGCCGGGATCGGGGACGCCTGGACCCGCGCGAGCTGCGGACCTCATTCGTCAGCCTGCTGAGCCACCACGGGGTCAGCATCGAAGAAATCGCCTGCCTCGTCGGGCACGCCTCCACCCGCACCACCGAGATCGTCCACCGCCGCGAACTGCGGCCGGTCATCACCACAGGCGCCGAAATCATGGACGAACCGTTTGGAGCAGGCTAGTGTCCCGGTCCGGAGATCCTGGCGCAGTAGCGTCCGATCGCGTCGATGATCTGGTCGGCGGTCTTGGTCCACTTGAAGGGTTTGGCGTTGTCGTTCCAGAACTTGATCCACTGTTCGAGCGCGCTGGTCAGCTCATCGATCGAGCAGAAGACGCCGCGGTCCAGCCGGCGGCGCTGCAGTTCGGCGAACCACCGCTCGACCTGGTTCAGCCACGAGGAGTACGTCGGGGTGAAGTGCAGCGCGAAGCGCGGGTGTTCCAGCAGCCATCTCTTGACCGCGGGGGCCTTGTGCACGGAGAGGTTGTCGCAGATCAGGTGGACCGCCAGGCCGGGTTCGACCCGCCGGTCGATCTCGTCGAGGAACGCGGTGAAGTCCTGCGCCGCGTGCTGGGCCGAGGTCTTCCCGATCACCTTGCCGGTCGCGATGTTCAGCGCGGCGAACAGGTCCACGGTGCCGTGCCGCTCGTAGTCGTGGCTGCGCCGCTCCGGGGTGCCCGGGACCATCGGCAGCACCGGGGCAGTGCGCTCCAGCGCCTGGATCTGCGGCTTCTCGTCTACCGAGAACACCGCCGCGTTCGCCGGCGGGGCCAGGTACAGGCCCACCACGTCGCGGACCTTGTCGATCAGGAACGGGTCGGTGGACAGCTTGAACTCCTCCACCAGCCAGGGCTTGAGCCCGAACGCCCGCCAGATCCGGTGGATCGTGGTCGGCGAGAGCCCGGTCTGCCGGGCCAGCTCCCGCTTGGACCAGTGCGTGGCCCCCTCGGGCGCCTCCTCCAAAGTCCTGACCACCACCTCCTCGATCTGCGCGTCGGTGATCGTGCGCGGCACGCCGGGCCGGGGCTCGTCACTGAGCCCGGCGAACCGCTGCCTGATGAACCGGTTGCGCCACTTCCCGACGGTGATCCGGGTGATCCCCAGCTCGGCGGCCACCGCGGTATTGCTCTTGCCCTCGGCGCACAGCAGCACGATGCGCGCCCGCTGGGCCAGGCCCTGCGCGGTCTTGCGCCGGCTCGCCCACCCTTGCAACGTCCGCCGCTCCTCATCCGTGAGCACGAGCGGGAGTCTCGGTTTGCCTGCCATACCTCCATTAGAGCACAGAACTCAGGACCGGGACACTAGCTTTATTTATCCAGCGTCCGGAGGTCGGTGCGCTCGTCGGCGAGCACGGCGGGAGCCGGCTGGGCGCGCGCGGCGACCAGGCGGGCGCAGGCGGCCATCTCGCCGTCGAGGTCCAGTTCGGGATCGCCGCCGCGGTCGAGGCCGACCGCGGCTCGCACCACCCCCTCGACCAGGTAGAAGCCGATCAGCTTCCCCTCGTCCAGGCTGCCGCGGACCACGAACTCGTCCCACCTGGTGACATGGCCGACGTACTCGATCTTGTGCTCGTACTGAGGCGTTCGGCGCCCTCGAAGGCGGTGACCTGTTCGCCGGGCCGCAGGTCGACGCCGTGCGCGCGGTGGAAGGCGCCGACCACGCCGCCGACCTGGCCGCCCAGGACCCGCTCCAGCGGTTCTTTCCCCGGAAAGACCGTGGTGACCTGGACGCCGAGCTGGATCAGCGAGGCCGCCACCTCGCAGCCGATGAAGCCCATGCCCACGA
>DASWFT010000326.1:0-2457 GCA_036394075.1 Streptosporangiaceae bacterium | reverse complement strand
CCCTCGTGCCGCGACGTCGGCGAGTTCCATCTTCCCCACCTTCCGGGGATCGGCCAGCGGCACCGTGCGGTTCCTGTTGACTGGCCGACTCACCTTCCCTACGGCTGGCCGGCCCCCGGAATCGACAGCCGGTTCAAGATTTTTCGGGCCAGGCCATGGACACGCCCCGGGGCGTGTCCCGGGTGTGTCCCTAAGGCGAGACTCGGGGAACCTTCCGGAAACGCGGTGAGCCGGTTGCGAAACTGGCTCTCAAGGCTGCCGACCTCGCCTGCGCGGCGATCCTGGTCAGCCCTTACTACAAGGCCTGGCTGTAACGAGCCGCTGCTCTCGTCGCGCCGGCGGCGCAGTTCATCGCGCAGCGCCTCGTTGCCGGTGGCCTCGGCGGCTCGTGCCCAGGCCGCGGTCGCCTGTTCGGGCTCGCCCGCGCGTTCAAGCAGGCCCGCATGGGCGGCGTGCAGAGGCGCGTAAGCCGCGAGCATGCCCGAGGTGAGGACCGGTTCCAGGATCGCCAGCCCGGCTCGGGGCCCGTCGGCCATTCCGACCGCCACCGCCCGGTTGATCTCGATCACCGGGGACGGGTCCCAGCGGGCCAGCTCGCCGTAGAGGGCGGCGATCTGCAGCCAGTCGGTGTCCTCGAAACTCGCCGCCTGAGTATGAACCGCGATGATCGCCGCCTGCAGCTGATAAGGCCCCGCCGCGCGCCGGGCCATCGCGGCGTCCAGCACGCCCGTCCCCTCGGCGATCAGCGCCTGGTCCCATAGTGACCGGTCCTGGTCGGCCAGCGGCACCGGCCTGCCTGTCCCATCCTGGCGCGCCGCCGCCCGGGAGTGATGCAGCAGCATCAACGCGAGCAGCCCCGCGGTCTCCGCGTCCGCGGCCATCAGCCGGTGCAGCAGCCGGCCCAGCCAGATCGCCTCGTTGCACAGTTCGGTACGGACGAGCTGGTCACCCCCGGTTGCCGCATAACCCTCGTTGAACACGAGGTAGACGACCGCGCGGACGCCGCGGAGCCGTTCGGTAACTGAGTCCGGGTCGGGCACCTCGAAGCGGATTCCCGCCTCACGGATCTTTCGCTTCGCGCGCACCAGCCGCTGCGCCAGGGTCGGCTCAGGCAGCAGGAACGCAGCGGCGATCTCCCGCGTTGTCAGGCCGGCCACGTAGCGGAGCGTCATCGCGACGCGCACCTCGAGCGCCAGCGCGGGGTGGCAGCACGCGAACACAAGCCCAAGCCGGTCGTCCACCAGGCGTCCAGCCGCCATCTCCTCGTCCTCCTCGCTGGTGCCTCGGGTGACCTCGGCGAGCACGTGCGGGTCGATAGCGACCGGACGGTCACGGCGCAGCTGGTCGACGGCCTTCCGCCACGCGGTCACGGTCAGCCACCCCCCGGGATTGGGCGGGACGCCGTCGCGTGCCCATGCCCGCGCCGCCGCCGCGAACGCCTCAGCGGCGGCGTCCTCGGCCGCCTGCAGGTCGCCGAGCCGCCGGGCCAAGGCAGCCACCACAGTCGTCCATTCCTCCCGGAAGGCACGCTCCAGGCCAGCCGTGCTCACTGTTGGCTCGGCCGCCTGATGTGCGGTATCAGCCCTCGTGTCAGTCCAGCACCGCCTGCCATGGCTGACCGGTCTGCACCGCTCGTACCTCGACGGTCCCACGGGCGGCGATTGGCATCCGCGCCGCCCACATCAGCGCGGCGTCCAGGTCGGGAACATCGACGAGGTAGAAGCCCAGCAGATGCTCCTTGGTCTCCATGAACGGGCCATCGGTCACCAGCCGGTCCTCGCCGCGCACCCGCACGCTGGTCGCCGTGTCCGTGTGGGTGAGCTGCTCGGCGGCCACCAGCACCCCGGCATCCTTCACCGCGCGCGTGTAGGCGACGAAGTCATCATTCAGGCGGGCCGCCGAGGCGTACTCGCGCGCCCCCGACGACGAGTAGATCAGCAACGCGTACTTCATGCTGCCTCCAGCTGTCCGGTTTACCAGACCTACGGCCGGGACAACGTCAGATCGACAGCCGATCCGCATTTTCTCGCGAGCATCCACGACCGCGCGAGCCACGGCCTAGATCAGCAGCCGGAAGAGGCGCCGGCCCGGTCCAGGATTAACCTTGTGCCGGATGGTGTCGGCCGGGAGGCACGACAGGCAGCCGATGGCACCAAAGCCCCGGGACAAGCTGGAACCACCAGGAGGAGGAGTCCATGACAGGCCAGCCAAGCGCGAAGGCGGCGGGCACGATCGGAGTCGGCGGGGACCTGACGGTGAACCGGCTGGGCTTCGGCGCTATGCGGATCACCGGCCAGGGCATCTGGGGAGACCCGCCGGACCTGGACAGAGCCAAGGCGGCGCTGCGGCGGGCAGTCGAGCTGGACGTCAACTTCATCGATACGGCTGACTCCTACGGTCCGGAGGTGAGCGAGAACCTGATCGCGGACGCGCTGTACCCCTACCCTGACCAACTCG
>DASWFT010000325.1:0-9200 GCA_036394075.1 Streptosporangiaceae bacterium | reverse complement strand
TGGGCGATCACCATCGCCGGGCCCACCGCGATCGCGGCTCTGACCTGCATCGCGCTGTACGGCGGCGCAGAACGCGCCGGCCTGGGGGGCCGCGTCACCCAGGCCGTTATCGAGGACATCGCCTTCCTCGCCTTCCTCGTTGAGCAGCTGTCCGGCGCCCAGGGCGCCGCTGACACACTCTTCGAAGTCGCGGTCATCCACCACACCCAATGCGGCACCGGCTTTCTCGCCGACCCCGGCTTCCGGCAGCAAGCCGCGGCGGCGACCGGGCTCCCCGAGGCAGCACTGGAAGCCTCCGCCGTCACCGACCCGCACACCACCGTCAAGGCCGACGTCGAGCGCCTGCTCACCTCTCCACAGCTCTCACCGAAGGTCAGCGTTTCCGGGCACGTGTACGACATCGCCAGCGGGCGCGTCACCACCACCTTGGACGCCAGGCACCCGTAGCGGCGTCGCCCGCGTTGCCGCGGGTGGGGCGCGGCTCGCCCCGCCGCGTCGCGGCCCTGTGCCCGAACGTAACCAAGGGAGGCTGGGATGCCTTTCCGGACCCCGGACAACGGCGGCACCGCCGGCCGGCTGGCCATTCGTTCCGCACGCAACGACTATTCAGTCACATTGCTGAGCCGGCGCGAGCCCGCTGAGACTGCCGTCTTATGGCGGGATTCCTTCCAGTGTGGTGGTTCGCGGCTGGGGCGGGCCGCCGTCAGGGCACCAGGATGATCTTGCCGAGGGCGGTCCGGCCGGAGGACTCGGCCAGTTCCATGGCCGCGGCCACTTCGGCCAGCGGGTAGCGGGCGGCGATCTTCGCGGTGAGCACGCCGTCGCATAGCAGGCCGAACAAGTGCGTGAGATCGGTGCGCAGCCGGGCCCGGAACGCTTGCCGCTTGGCTGACTCCGGCTTTCCTGCACCCGCCCAGACGTTGTAGAAGCTCGCGTGCTTGCGCGTGGGCAGGTAGTTCCAGATCGCCAGTTTCGCCAGCAGCCGCAGGAAGCCGGGCAGCACAGGGCTGGTGTCATCGAGCTTGCTGGCGATGCTGTAAGAGACCAGGGTGCCGGTGCGGTTGAGCAGCCGGTAGGAGCGGGTGACGCTTGCGCCGCCAAGGTGGTCGAACACGGCGTCCACCCCGTGGGGAGCCAGTTCCCGGACTCGCGCGGCCAGATCGGGGTCCCGGTAGTCGATCGGCTCCACTCCCAGGGCGCACAGCGCGTCGTGGTGGCGCGGGCTGGCCGTGCCGATCACACGTGCGCCCGCATGCCGGGCAAGCTGCACCAGGATCGTGCCCACGCCGCCGCTGGCGCCCAGCACGAGCACCGTCTGCCCGGCCTGCACCTTCGCGCTGTGGTGCAGCATCTGGTACGCGGTTACCCCGTTGACGATCAGCGTCTCCGCCTCGTCGGCGCTGACCCCGTCGGGCACCTCCACCAGGTCGGCGGCGGTCAGCAGGACGGCTGTGGCCCAGCCGCCCGTCTTGGTCAGCGCGGCCACCCGCCTGCCGGTCAGCGAGCGGTTCACGCCGGGGCCGACAGCCTCGACGACGCCGACGAGGTCGTAGCCGGGCACGAACGGGAACGGGGGCTGGCCGTAATACCGGCCCCGCCGCATCGCGCTCTCGGCGAAGGACACGGCCGTCGACTCCACACGCACCAGTGCCTGCCCGGCGGCGGGTGGCGGCAGCGCGCGCTCGACCAGCCGCAGGCCAGACGGCTCGACCTTGCCCGGCAGCACCACCTCGGTCGCAGTCACGGACACGGTGGGGACGTCCATCCCGGTCATGGCCAACTCCTCAAATCCGGCTTCGCACCGGCAGTGCACGTGACATGATCTGACGATAGTTATAGGTCCTAACGCAAGAGAGTACCTGTTAGACTTCCCGTGTCAACTCGTCCAGAGGTAAGGATCGATGCCGGCCATGCCCGCGCCCGAGCCGCTGACTATGCGCGAGCGCTACCGGGCGCAGGTACGTGGCGAGGTCAAGCAAGCGGCGCTGAGCCAGCTCGCGGAGTCAGGGCCCGCAGGCCTGTCGGTCTCGGCGATCGGCAAGCAGCTCGGGGTTTCCGGGCCCGCGCTGTACCGCTACTTCGCCAGCCGCGACGAGCTGCTGACCGAGCTGGTCATCGACGCCTACGCCGACCTGACTGACGCGCTGCGCGCCGCGGCAAGCCAGCCTGCAGGCCTGGAGCCGCGCCCCCGGTTCGAAGCACTCGCCCGCGCCTACCGGTCCTGGGCGCTGGCTCAGCCGCACCGGTACCGGCTGCTATACGGACCGCCGCTGCCTGGCTACGACGCACACGCGCAACGACTCGTGGACGCCTCCCAAGCCGCGATGAACCAGCTGCTTGGCGTTCTGCGGGAGCTCGGGGACCGCACCGCCCCCGCGCCCCCCCAGCCGCTAGCATCCCAGCTCACGGCCTGGGCGCTGGCACACGACCCCGGCACCGGCCCAGCGACTGCCCTGCGCGCCCTGCTTGTCTGGAGCCGCCTGCACGGCCTGGTGAGCCTGGAAATCGCCGGGAACTTCGCGGCCATGGGCATCGATCCCGACCAGGTCTTCGAGGCGGCGCTCGGTGCGCTCGCCGTTTGAAAACGCGCCTCAGCGCCACACCCACATGCTGGTCCGATGCGTGCTATTGGCGCTCATGGCCGCGCATATCGGTCAATCTGTTGTGTCGGTGGACTCCTGCGGGCATCCGTGCCGCGTCTGCTTGGTGAGAACCCGGCGGCTGCTGACGGTGTATTCATGTGCGTCTGCTTGTTGAGTGAGGAGCCATCGACGACGCGGAGGCAATAGCCCGGTCCCGTGGCGGCGACTTCCAGAAGATCGTTAATTTCGGCGACGTGACCGAGGTCGAGGTGAACGGCACCAAGGGCCTGTGGATCAAGGGCCCGCATGTCCTGGTGTACATCACCCGCGACGGCACATCGGCCGCCGCCTCGGCTCGGCTCACCACCGGAAACACCCTGATCTGGGGCACGCGGCAGGTCGCGTTGCGCCTGGAAGGCAACCTCGGCAAGACAGCCGCGCTCGCCATCGCCAACTCAGCGCACTGACACCGCGTCAGCCGGCGCAGGAACCTGCAACCGGGTGGCGGTGTAGCAGAAGTGAGGCACAACGGAAGGAGCGCCCCCATGCCGTGCAGGCTGATTGTTGCAACCGCTATTGCCGCAGGTATGAGCGTCGCCCTGCTCGGCTGCACTGGCGGCCCGGCCCAGACAGCTACCAGCTCGGCGCCCGTTGCCGGACCTACCGAGGGGTCGCCCAAGGGTGCGCCAGCCGGGCCGGCCAGGTATCCGGCGCGGCCGGTCGCTATGGCTGACGCCCGGTACTGCCCGGTGACGATCGGCCACCCGGTGCCGAGGACGAAGCCCTGGCGGGACCTGCTGTTCGGCTGGCCAAGTGCTTATGGCAATGGCTCGCTCTGGGTCGGCTCGCTGTGGCCGCACGGAGTTGTCATCATCACCCCGGACAACGTCGATCCGGACGGCCGCCTGGAGATGAAGTTCGGCTGGTACCGGTTGACCAGCGGATATCTCACGATCACCGGGCGGCGGCTGGACGCGCCAGCTCCCCCGTTGTCAGGAAGGACGGCCGGTTACACGCTGACCGGGTTCAATGCTTCAGGCGTGATATTCCCCACCGAGGGTTGCTGGCAGGTCACCGGACGAGTCGGCCGGGCCGCCGTCACCTTCGTCACCTTCGTGATCAAGGGCCACTGTGACCTCAACGCAGTACCGATCCGATGCGTTGCGGGTCGTGCCCGCTAACTACATCGCCAGACAACCGGCGTGATGGTCCGTAATCTTCGGCTTGCGGGCCGGCGGGATGGCCCGCAAGTGAACATACGGCCACCCTGGCACGGGAGGGCGGCCGCGCGCGCAGAACCGGGTCTTTTGAGCGCGAACCAACACTCCTGCCCATCCCCGCCACGACGGGCCCCTCCCCCGCAAGGCCAGCGCCGCGGGCGCTGATCGACGGGATCCGGTGGCGGGTGCGGGTGGGCGCCCCGTGGCGCGATGTCCCCGAGCGCTACGGACCCTGGCGCAGTCAGTGAGTCTTGGTCAGTCGCCGTCGGCACAGGATCTCATGTGCGTGGCCTGAGCCGGAATGCCATGAATCCTCTGGGCTCACGGCCAAGCCGCTCGTACTCCTCGGGGTCGATGCCGGCCGCTTCGGGCACGGGGCGTGGTTCCAGCAGGCGCTCGATGACGAACCCGGCCGCGAAGATCTCCTCGCAGGTCGTCTCCAGCGGCGCCAGCCAATACCGCACTGACCAGCCCTTGCTCCACGTCTCGTGAACGGTCCGGACCTCGAAATAGCTGCCTCCATGGCGGAGCCAGTCACCGGTGGGATGCTGGCGTGAAAGCACCAGAGCGCCGCCGGGGCGCAGCACCCGGCGCAACTCGCGCAAAGCGCCGACCCGGTCATCGACATATTCGATCGCCATCGCACACAAGACCAGATCGACGCAGCCATCAGGCAGCCAGCCGATCGGATCACCAAGATCATGCACCCGGAAGTCGCCCTGTCCGACACGCGCCCGGCAGATCTCCACCATCCGCGGGCTCTGGTCAAACCCTGCCACCTGCGCCCCGCGGCGGACCAGTTCCCCCGCGTACAGACCCGGGCCGCATGCCGCGTCAAGGACCCGCTTGCCAGCCACATCCCCTAGGAGCGCCAGGCACGCCGGCCGGTCGTAATAGGCGTTGAAGAAGCCGTCCTCGGCATGCTCGAGGAACTCATCCGCGAAAACGTCGTACTGGGGCTCGCGGCCTACTGTGCCGTCCATTCTGCCAATCCTTCCACCGCGCGCATGGCCATCCACAGCGGACACGATCACGGATTCCCGGCACACGATCACATAGGTGCCGCGCGGCGGGCGTGGACTGGCGGCCAGGCCGGGTCTACTTCCTGACGCTTCTCGAACCCTCGCGGGACGACCGGACTCTGGCCCTTACCGCCAGGTCGGCCAGCCGTCTGCCACCGTAGGCGCAGCGGGACCAGAGATCGACTCATTTATCGCTCATAGCCGCGGGCAGGGTCGGTCTGTGCTTAAAGGCGCTGGGCCTTACCGGGTGAGCGTTTCCTTCGGACGTATCACGCAGAACTCGTTTCCCTCCGGGTCGGCCAGGACAGTCCAGGACTCTGTGCCGGCCTGCCCGATGTTGACCCGGCTCGCCCCGAGCGCAAGAAGGCGCTCGATCTCCTGGTCGCGGTCCTGCGCGCTGGTGGTGAGGTCGAGGTGCACGCGGTTCTTGACGGTCTTCGCGTCGGTGACCGGCATGAAGCACATGCCGACGGGCGCGTTCTCGTCGGTTCCGATGACGATCTCGCGCTCACGCTCGGAGAGAACCTTCCAGCCGAGCGCCTGGGTCCAGAACCGGGCCAGCCCGGGCAGGTCGTGAGCGTCAACAACGATGTGATGGAGTCGGACAGGCATGCCGTCAGTATGCGCGGGCACGCCGCACTGCATCCCGCGAACCCGCCCGCTTCTGCCGCGGCCAGCGCGTTGGGGAGGACAGCGCGCTTCCCGAACAGATGTCGTCATTGCGCAGCCGGAGCATGGTCCAGTGCCGCCCGTTGTAATGCCACGTTCCAGCGCCCGGGTCGCCAGCGCGGTCGGGGCAGCCGAACACCCAGACATCGGCGGCGCTGAACACTGCGGCCCCGCCAATTACAACGTCGCCGAGCGGTGTTTTGAGCTGAGACCACCGCTTGCCGTCCCAGCGCAGCACCACGGAGATCACCTTGGGGCCCGGGACTCCGAAGTCTCCGCCGAACGCCCATGCGTTCGACGCGGAGGAGCCCGCCACCACCTGCAGGAAGCCGCCGAACTTCCCACCTACCCCCGCGGGCAAGGTCGCGCTCCCCCAGGATCTCCCGTTCCAGTGCCGCACAAACGGCTTACCCGTGCTGGTGAGTCCGGCAGCCCACGCGTTGTTGGGTGCGGTCGCTGTCACGCCCAGGAACGAGTCTTCAGCGTTCCGGTAGACGACGCGCCAACCGGGGGAGCGGGACGGCTGAGCCGACGCGAGACCGGTTGACATTGCCAGCGCAACGGCGGCGCCGACGATGAGGACCCGCGAGACCGAGCGAATACCTAAGGCCGAGCGAATGGACATGCGGAACCTCCACGACTACGCCGGTCGATGGCGCTGGGAAGGCACCCGGACGGAATGCAGAATCGATGTCGCATGTTATCGCTCCCCGTCTAGAATCGAATAGACCTAAACAAACTGATATCACCCGGCGCGATATGAAACACGTTTTGTTGCGGATGGGATTCTCGTCTGCAACAAGCCTTGACGCGGAAGAGAGCTTGGTGTAGCGCGTACGAGAGAGCCGTGATCCGGTTCCAGGCAGCCACGATGGCACCCACCACCCATGGCCAGGCGCCAGGCTTCTGACCCGGCGGCGGCCCGATTGCCCGGCGGTCCCGCTTGCCCAGATCCCAGCCCGCCGCTAGATGAGCTGGTGGCTGGGCCGCCGAAGCGGGCCCAGCCAGAGGTGCCGGGCTGGGCCGAGTGCGACTCATCGTTGGTCACCACATCGGGAAGCAGACGGCGCGGAACGCATCCGGGCCAGGCTGGGATTAACAGCGCTTCACCGTAACTCCTCTCTCGAGACGGTGACGAACGGATGGTTCTGTCAAGTTCGTTTGACCCACCGGGACAGCTTGACCTGGCTGTCCCGTCTCCGGTAAGTCGGCCCTGTCTCACTGATTCCGGCCCATTAGCGGCCGGGTCTCAATTAAGGCGGCCCGCTGTGGTCGGGGCGGGCCGCTAGCGAAAGCACGCAGGGACGCAGCAGCCTGATGACCTGCACCGGGTCGGCACTGACGAGTTCGTCGGACTTGATGAGGTGCCGGGAGACCATGAGGCCGAGGATAATGGCGCTGATGATCGCGGCCCGCAGGTTCGCGTCGTCGGCGGGGATGGCCTGGGCGATCTGCGCCTGGTAGCGGGCCGTGGCGGCGCCGGCGGCGCTGGCGGCCTCGGGGTTGGTCAGCATCGAGCGCAAGACGGTCAGCGACGCGACCGGCTCGCTCGCCAGCCGACTGGCGAGCCCGGCGAGGATCTGCTCGGTCGCCTGCCCGGGCGCTCCGCTGACCTCGGGGACGGGGGCGGCGTCGATCACTCGCCGGAATAGCTCCTGCTTGGACCCGAAATAGTGCATGACCAGGCCCGCGTCGACTCCCGCGGCCGAGGCCACGGCCCGGATGGTGGTGCGCTCGTATCCGGCGGCGAAGAAGGCCCGGGTAGCGGCGTCGAGGATGCGCGCTTCGGTGCGGCGGCGCTGCTCGGCGCGTGAATTGGGCCGGGGAGTGGTCATTGTTTCATTCTACGGGTGTTGACCGGAGGCTCATTTGATTCTACGCTCATTCAATCAACGCCTGTTGAACGAACTACCCGAGTGAAGGGAAACGCCGCATGTCATCCGCCACGCCCGCCGACGTCCTTGCCCGGCGCCGCCACCTGATCCTGAACGGCGATGCCGACGGCTTCGCTGACCTGTTCGCGCCCGATGCGGTGATCGAGTCGTCCTTCGCGGGGCCGCCTGGCATGCCCGCGCGCCTGGAGGGCCGGGAGGCGATCCGCGAGTACTCGCGGCGCGTCATGGCGTCGCCGCTGCGGCTGGAGAACTTCGAGGTGGTGGAGTTTTACCAGACCCAGGACCCGGAGGTGGTGATCGTGGAGATGCGGACGAAGGGGACCGTGACCACGACGGGCCGGTCGTTCACGGCAACGTCCATCCAGATCCTCCGGATCCGGGAAGGTCATATTGTGCTCTCCCGTGACTTCGCCGACCCCCGGGTCCTGGAAGACGTGATCGGGGAACCGCGTCCGGGAAGCTGACGCGGGTCCCGGAATGTGCGCGGAGATAACGCGCTCAGCGCCCGATCCTGCTCCGGTTTCCCCGGGCCCCGGCCTGGCCTGGAGGCAGTCCGGGCTGGCTGGCAAGACGTCGGGTGCGGATGTAGTCCCTGACGGCCGCGTATGAGGCGTCGGAGTCGTGCTGGTCGGTCACGGTGGTCCAGATCTCCCAGATGGTGCCGGGCTCGCCGGCCAGCTCGTCCAGGACGTCCCGGACAGGGTCAATGGCCCGTGCCGGCCGGGTTGCCTGCTTGCGGGGCGGCGGCCCGGCGGGTGCGCCGAGTGCCTGGCGGACCATGCGGCGGTGAACATGGTGGCGGCCGGCGATCTGCCGGATGGACATGCCGTGTTGAGTTTCGTCGCGGATGATGCCGAACAGCCGGGCCTTGCGGGCTGCCTGGGGTTCTCCGGGTGGTGGCGGGCGGTGCGGCCTGCTGGCCGGCGGGAGCCCGGTGAGGGCGCGGGTGAGTGCGGTCAGGGTGCTGCCGCTGACCGCGGCGAGCCGCCGCAGGCGGATGGCCCCGGTGGGGACGTCGGGGTTGCGGACGTATACCTGCAGCAGGCTCGGGCGGAGGTGGTTGGCGCGAGCCAGACGCCGGATATAGGACTCGGCGGTTTCCCCGGCCGCAGGCCGGACGCGGACCGGGAGCGGGGGCGGGAGCGGTCCGTCGTCAGGTATCACGGGCCGCTCCGGGGCCGGCGTCGGCCTGCGTCGGCGGTCTCGGATGCGATGTCAACGCCGATGGAGTCGAGGGTGGCGCGGGTGATCTTCTCGGTGCCGTCGAGAACGGCCTGGATCGCGGCGCCGCGGATGAGGCGCAGCAGGCTGCCGATCATGCCGCCGGTGCGGCGGTGCAGGTACTCCTCGAGCCCGGTCAGGGCACCGGGCTGGTGGCGGTGCAGGCGGAGGCTGTCTTCCAGGGCGGAGATCAGCCCGGTCCAGGAGTCGCCGCGGGGGAACGCGCTGGTCCGGACCATGCCGAAGCGCCCGGCGATCTGCTCGCCGCGGGTGCCGGACAGCAGCCCGGCGCGCTCGACGTCGATGCCGGCGTAGACGAACGTGGCCGGGATCCGCTCGGAGAAGTACTTGAGCAGGTCGGATGCCTCGGCGCCGGCACGGGTGGCGAGGTTGACGTTGTGGATCTCGACTGCGACCAGGCCGGCGCGGGTGTCGGTGCAGACCCCGCAGACGGCCTCGATGATGTCAGTCAGGTTCGCCCGGCGGATGACGGGAAGGCCGAGGAACCGGGCGAACTCGATCGCTATCATCTTCGCGGTCGCGGCCGGCGGGACGGTGATGTAGATGACCGGGATGTCGCCGCCGGAGCGG
>DASWFT010000324.1:0-2224 GCA_036394075.1 Streptosporangiaceae bacterium | reverse complement strand
TAGGCGCAAGTCACAGGATCACGGTTCATAGCTGTTCGTCTTCTCTAGCTGGCCTCCTCCGCCCTGAGGGCCGGCCAGCGTGGGTGACAGAGAACTTCGAGCAGCAGGAGCCATCCTCAATCGGCCACCTCTGATGCCCATGAAGTGGAAATCGTCTCTAGCGTGGCGCCCGGTTCCGGGGCGATACTGAGCGTGGGAGCACTGTTGCAGGCGGCGACCCTGGTTCGCCGGCTGCGGTCAGCGGCAGCAGGTGAGCCAGATGCGGCCGAGCGCCGGGCAGACGGTGACTCCCGATTCCCTGGTCTGGGCGATGCTGCCGCCGGAACGGCGGGCTGCGGCGGTGGCGCTGCTGGCGATGCTGGCAGCGAGGGCGGCGGCCGGCCCGGCAGGAGGCGGTCACGATGAGCCTGGGCAGGTACCGCCCGTGGGGGCAGCCGCAGGAGAAGATCCGCCCGGAGCACCGGGACCGGGCAGCGGTGGTGTATGTCCGCCAGCCGGGCAGGCAGCAGGTTCTTGAGCATTCCGAATCGACGCGGCTGCAGTACGCGCTGACAGGGCGGGCTGCGGCGCTGGGCTGGGCGCGGTCGCAGATCGTGGTGATCGACGATGACCTGGGGGTGCCGGCCGCGACGGCTGATTCCCGGAAGGGCTTTGCCAGGCTCGTCACCGAGGTCACGATGGGACGTGCGGGCGTCGTGCTGGGCATCGAGATGTCCCGGCTGGCGCGGACCGGCCGGGACTGGCACCAGCTGCTGGAGCTGTGCTCGCTGTCCGGGGTGCTGCTGGCCGACCCGGACGGCATCTACGACCCCGGGTACTACAACGACCGGCTGCTGCTGGGGCTGAAAGGGACGATGAGCGAGTTCGAGCTGTACCTGATCCGGCAGCGGATGCTGTCCGGCAAGCTGGCCAAGGCCGAGCGCGGCGAGCTGGCGGTCCCGCTGCCGATCGGGTACGTCCGCCGCCCGTCCGGGGAGGTCATCCTCGACCCCGACGAGCAGGCGCAGCATGTCGTCCGCCTGGTCTTCGGCACCTTCGCCCGGCTGGGAACCCTCAACGGGATCCTGCGCTACCTCGTTGACCAGCAGGTCCAGCTGCCGGTCCGGGTCCACGCCGGACCGTCCAAGGGGGAGATCGAGTGGCGGCGCCCGACCCGGGAGACACTGCAGATCATGCTGCACAACCCGGTCTACGCCGGGTATTACGCCTACGGCCGCCGCCAGCTCGAGCCGCGCAGGAAGGTGCCGGGGCGGCCCGGCACCGGCCGCGTGGTGAAAGACAGCAGCGAGTGGCTGGTGCTGCTGCCGGGCCGGCTGCCGGCCTACATCACCCCCGGGCAGTACGAGGCCAACGTCGCCCGGATGGCCGCCAGCCGGCAGACCGCCGCCACCCCGGGCGCGCCGCGGGACGGCTCGGCGCTGCTGTCCGGGCTGCTGCGCTGCGGCCGCTGCGGCGGGCACCGCATGACGGTCCGGTACCACGACGGATCGGGGGACGCGCGGTCATCGCACGGCTACACGTGCGCCTTCTACCAGACCAGCTACGGGACCGGCGGCCGGTGCCAGCACATCGCCGGCCCCGCGCTCGACGCGTACGTCACCAGCCAGGTACTGGAAGCGGTGGCGCCCGCCGCGCTGGAGGTCTCCATGGCCGCCGCCGCCCAGGCCGAGGACGAGCGGGCCATGCCCGGCAAGCTGTGGCGCCAGCGGATCGAGCGCGCCCGCTACGCCGCCGGCCGGGCCCGCCGCCAGTACCAGCTCGCCGAACCGGAAAACCGCCTCGTCGTCCGGCAGCTGGAAACCGGATGGGAAGCCGCGCTCGCCGAGACGGCACGGCTGGAAGCGGACTACCAGCGGTTCACCGAAGAGCAGCCGAGAACCCTCACCGCAGCCGAGCGCGCGGCCATCCAGGCCCTGGCCAGCGACCTCCCGCAGGTCTGGGCTGCCCCGTCCGCTACCCAGGCTGACCGCAAGGAACTGCTGCGCATCCTCATCCAGGACATCACCGTCAACGTCGCCGGGGACAGCGAGCTGGTCGATGTCACCATCACCTGGGCCGGCGGCCACCAGACCACCGGGCGGGCCGTCCGCCCCGTCGCCCGCCTGGACCAGTTGTCGTACTACCCCGCCCTCCTCGCCCGCGTCACCGAACTCGCCGCCGCAGGCTGCACTAACCGGCAGATCGCCGACGTCCTCAACGCCGGGGGATTCCGGCCGCCCAAGCG
>DASWFT010000323.1:0-27460 GCA_036394075.1 Streptosporangiaceae bacterium | reverse complement strand
GCGCGCCGCCCTGGGCCCGCCGGCTACGGTCCGACGGCTGTCCACCAGCTCGCGCTCACGAGTCTGGCTGGTCGAGTTCGGCGGCGCCCCGGCGATCGTCAAGCAGATCACCGGCGGTCCCGATGCCCGTGACCGGTACGTGCGGGAGGCCACCGCGCTGCGGCTGGCCCGGCGGGTACGACCGCACGTTGTGCCTGCCCTGCTGGCGGCAGATCCGGCCGCCTGCGTCCTGGTCCTGGAGTACCTCGTCAGCCATCGCCCACCTACCGGCGAGTGGATGACTGATTACGCGACAGCGCTGGCCCGGCTGCATGCTGCCGCCGGGCCCGATGACGCTGGTTCACTGCCCGCCTGGAGCGGACCAACCCCAGCCGACGCCCGATCGTTCCTCGACCTGGCGGCGCAGCTGCAGATACCCGTCCCCGCACAGCTGGCTGGCGAACTCGATGGCCTGCTCCACCGCCTTGACCCAGCCGGAGAACACACGCTGCTCCACGGCGATCCATGTCCCGACAACACGGTGCACACCAGCGACGGAATCCGCTTCATCGACTTGGAGCAAGCCGCTCTGGGCAACGGCTACACCGAACTGGCTTACCTGCGGATCGGGTTCCCGACCTGCTGGTGCGCCAAGTCTGTACCCGAACCCGTGCGCAGCCAGGCCGAAACCGCCTACCGCGCCACCTGGCGTTCCATGACCGGCGCCGATCCTGGCGGACAGCTCGCCGACGCCTGCGCAGGCTGGCTCATCCGCGGCGACGCGCTCGTCGAACGCGCCCGCCGCGGGCCGCCCGGCTACCTGACCCAACTGCCGCACAAGGACTGGAGCTGGGGCACCGCAACCGCCCGCCAGCGCCTGCTGCACCGCCTCACCGCCGCCGCCGCCCTCGCCGCAAACCACCCTGGCCTGGCCAGCCTCGCCCAGGTCAGCCAGACCATGCGCGACCAGATCCAGCAACGCTGGCCCGACATCCGCCCACTCCCAGCCGCTCGCGAAAACCCCATCCACAACTCTTGACAATTACTCCAAAATCAAAGTCAAGATCAAAGTCACAGTCAAAAACGGCGGGGAACCACAGGGGAACCCTTCCCCTTCCAGCCCCAGGGATTCCCCTAACGTTCCTCCCGCACCCCCCATCGTTAACCCCTCCTGGCTCACCCTGGCCCCGTGGTACAGGCAGGCATCCGGCTGGCGAGGAACCACCCACCAGCCACCGAAACCGTGGCACAGGCAGGACGCCAGGCCAGGGCGGAACCGCACGACGCCCACCAAACCGTGGCACAGGCATGCACCAGGCCAGCACGGAACCGAAACGCCGCAGACCGAAACCGTGGCACAGGCAGGACGCACGCGGCACACCGAAACCGTGGCACAGGCAGGCCGACAGCAGCCGGGGAACGCCTGCGGCCAACACCGGAGCAGAGACCGGCACGCGAAAAGGGCACCGCCGACCCGGCGATGCCCCTCAGCGCTGACCTGGGCTCATCTCAGCCCAAATCGAACTCGCCACCCCGCACCCCGGCCGTAAACGCATCCCACTCAGCAGGGGTGAAGGCCAGCGCCGGCCCCCCTCTGTCCGTGGAGTCACGGACCGCGACGACGCCCGGCAGGTTACGCGCGACTTCAACACATGTAGATCCGTTTGCGCTGTAGGTGCTTTTACGCCACTCGGCGCGGCGCAGGTCCCGTGCGTCCACTTCCGCGCCTCCTCTCAACATCCCGTGACATCTGCCGTCACGGTCACTTAATCGTATCCGCGTGGGCCGTGATCAGGGCCGCCGATTCATCGGGACCGAGAGCGAGCGCCCGGAGGCGGTCGAAGGCCAGCGCGTACCGGAAGACTTCGCCCTCCCGCTCGACATACAGATCGCTCGTCATGTTCTCCAGGTACACCACGTCGGGCGCGACCAGTTCAGGGAACCCGAGGATGGTGAACTCGCCCGTGGTCGCCGGATGCGCGCCCACGGCCAGCGGCAGCACCTGGATCGTGACGTTAGGCCGGGCGGCCATGGTGGTCAGGTGCGCATGCTGCTCACGCATGACCTCAGGGCCGCCCACCCGCCGCAGCACCGCCGCCTCGTCAAGCACGACCGACAGCTGCGGCGGGCCGTCCTTTGTCAGCGCACGCTGGCGGGTCATCTTCACCTGCACGCGGCGCTCGATCTCGCCGGGCGGCGCGATCAGCAGCCCGGAACGGACCACCTCCCGCGCGTAGGCCTCGGTTTGCAGGAGCCCGGGCACCAGCATCGGCGAGTACCAGCGCACGGACTGCGCCTCGGCCTCCAAGGCGATCAGCGCGGTGTACTCGGGCCCGAGGGTGTCGGCGTAAGCGTCCCACCAGCCCCGCTGCCCGGCGCTCTGGCCGAGCCCTTCCAGCCGCTCCCGCGCCGTGCCCGTGACGTCGTACATGTCGAGCATCCGCCGCAGGTCCGCCGGGCTGGCCGCAGTCTGCCCGGTCTCGATCCGGGAGATCTTCGACGGCGACCAGCCAAGCCGCGTCGCCGCCTCTTCGCCAGTCAGCGTTGCCGCGTCGCGCAGCCGCCGCAGTTCCGCCGCGAGCTGGCGGGCACGCACAGATGGCGCTCTCTTGTCAGCCAGTGCCGGCACCCCTCACCCTCGCCTTGCGTTGCAGCCCAATCCTGCCCGAGAAGCACCGCGCAAGCAGCCACGCCGACAACTTCGGAAGTCTGCGTAGAAGTAATCTCGAAAGTCTGCGTAGAAACTTGCATGAGAATATCTACGGTGCCATCCTAGAGAGATGTCACTCTCGGCCCTACTGCATGAGCAGGTGCTACCGGCCAGGTCGGATCAGGTCCGCGTAGCCCGCGCCTTCCTCGCCACCGTCCTCGCGGACTGCCCAGCAGCCGACGACGCCATCTTGTGCATCAGCGAGCTAGCGGCTAATAGTTGCCTGCACAGCGCCTCCAGGCAGGCCGACGGCACGTTCACTGTCCGCGCCGAGATCCACGAAGGCGACTACGTGTGGATCGAAGTAGAAGATAGCGGCGGTCCCTGGAACCAGCACGCCCACCCCGACTGCCGCCCGCACGGCCTCGACATCGTCCGCGCGTACGCCGCCGACTGGGGCATAGACGGCGACCCGTTAACCGGCTGGATCGCCTGGGCGAAGCTCAACTGGCTCCCGGCGAACGGCACCGCCCGATGACCGCGCCCTTATACGACCCCGACCAGCGCCGCGCCGCCGCGCGGATCGCCCAGCACAGCCCTCACTGGGTCGTCATCTGGGGCACCGCTACGCGCGAATTCTGGGCCTTTCCGGTGTTCCAAGTCCCCGCCGGGACGATCGCCCACCACGGCGACCCCGTCGCGCTGACCCGCCAGATGCTCCAGATACAGACCGCCGTGGCCTACCAGGGGCACCGCGAAACACCCAGGAACGCCCAGGCATGACCAGCGACCACGCAGCCGCCGCAGCAGAGCCGATGCTAGACGACGTTGCCCGCGAGAACCCCCGCTGGCACTGCTGGAAAGGCGTGTCTGGCCTGCTCTACGCCTCGCTTCGGCATAGTTCCCCGCCTGTCGCCGTCCGGGGCGAAGACCCTGCGGACCTGCGCGACTCGATCCGCCGGGCGGAGGCTGACCTGGCCTAGAACTCCCGGTCCGGGACGCTGGAGCGTCGTACGCCGGTTACAACAGCTGCCTCATCACGGCGGGCGGAAGCTCTCGCAAGGCATCTTCCCGCGCAAGGCAAATAGTCCTGGGCCGGGTAGCAGCCCCCGTGCCAGCGCTGGCGGCCCCCTAACCTCGGGAGGGAAAACGCGGGCGCTGGCATGGGACCGGCTCCCGGCCGGGGTGCAGGGCAAGACCGCACCCCTTTCCCGCACCCCGGCCGGGGGCGCTGGGTAGCGTCAGGCCACACCCACCCGCCTAGACTGCTGCACACACCACGCACACGGGGCAGGCGGGATGAATCCAGGCACAACCGTCAGCACGGGCACCACACCGCCGCCGGCCCGCCGGACGCACAACTGGCACCGGCTTGAGCCTGGTTGCCCGCTGGCGTGATATAGCCGATGACTCTGTTCGCCGCGCGACCTATGCTCGAAGTGGCTGAGTTCGTCGCCATGATCGTGTGACCGGTAGCGGCGCGCCAGCAAAGACGGGTCGTCACCCTTGCAGCGCAAGTGCCCGTACCAGTTCCTCCTGTCGAGGGCGCGTGCCAGCCCGCAAACGGGGGCCGGAAAGCTAGTCCGAAATCCGGTCGGTTCTGACCGCTGCCCTGTGGGGAGCCAATGACGGATCGCTTGGCCGCATGGCCACGGTGACGACCGGTGGCTCGGGCCGGTGGCCGCGGCGGCCACAGGTCGCCTTGGCGGAGCGAATCGCGCAGAATCTCTATCGCTCCGTCGCGGCGGTCGAATGGGTCCCATCGGACGAAGCGGATGTCTTCCGGCTTACGTTCTCCTCCGAGCTCGAGCCGCGCTATCTGAAGCTGCCCATTCAGGGAATCGGCGCCGTGTGGCGGGAGGTGGCGATGCTTCCCGCGCTTCGCGCCCGCGGCTTTCCGGTACTTGAGTTCGAGCACCGCACCGGCGACCTGCCGGATGCCGGGATTGAGTTTCACATCACGCGGGAAGTGGAGCACGTCGCTGGCGCCGGCCTGGTGGCTGGGGACCCGCCCGCCGGCCACCGGCTCGCCACCCAGCTCGGCCGGATCGTCCGGCGGCTGGAGGGGCTGGATGCCCGGATGATTCCCGGCAGCGGGCGATGGAATCGCCGCCGGTCCGACTGGTGGAGGCCGCAGTACCGGGCCTTGATCGGTGACCGGCGCTGGCCAGCCACGGCTCGCTCGTGGGCCGAGCGCATCCTGGGGCGGCTGGACACGCCGCCGGCTGGCTTTGGCGGCTGGTACGGCGAAATGCTGATCAGGAGCGACGGCTCGTTCGTGATGATCGATTGGACCACCGCCGGCGCGAACTGGGCCGGCGCACAGGCGGCGGGGGCCATGGAGGTGCTCGCCGGGTTCGGCGGTGAACACAGCGGGGAGCTGATCCAGCGCTTCCTGCACGGCTACGCACCGGCTGGCCTGGAGCCGCCCGAGCTAGATGAGCTGCGCCTGTGGACCGTGCATGGCTCCCTCGGCTGGGCCATGCTGCGTCCTCCCACCGAGGAGGAGATACGCCTCGCGACGAACGGCATGCACCGGTGCGCCATCTCCGACGACCCAGCGGAGTGGTTCTGACGAAACTCCAGGGTTGAACTGCGCAGCACCAACGCCCAGATCGAATTCCTACTCCGCCGGGCCCTCGCCGAAGCAGGGCGGCTGCCCAGCCACGCCGGAAGGATGCGCCCCCGCGGCCGACCGCCGGGTGCCCGCCCCGCCGAAACGAGCCGGCCGGCGCAAGAGCGATAACAGGTCCGGCTAGTGCACCCGCAGCCTGGTGAGAGCAAGCAACCCCGTGGCATGTCGATCGCGGCCCCGGGACGAGCAGGAGGCCGCCCCGATTCAGCTGACGAACAGGGCTATCGCGGCGTACTGGCACGCCGCGGCGGCGCACACGTAGGTGTGAAAGACCTCGTGGTAGCCGAACACCGACGGATAGGGGTCGGGCCGGCGGCGGCGGTAGGAAATCGCTCCGGCCGTGTAGAGCAGGCCACCCGCGAGCATCAGCACGGCCGGCGCGACACCGGCATGGATCCACACCCCCGGCAGCGCAAGGCCGGCTACCCAGCCCAGCCCGACGAACGTCGTGCCGACCATAAGCTCTGGCGCGTTCATCCACGCCATGTGGATCACGGCCGCGGTCAGGGTGAGCGTCCACAGCACGATCAGGCAGGCCAGCCCGAAGGCACCACGTACGGCGAGGAGGAAAGCGGGAGTGGCCGTGCCGGCGATGAGGAAGAAGATCATCGCGTGGTCCAGGCGCTGCAGGCGCCGGCGCCACGCAGCGTTCCAGTTGCCGCGGTGATACAGCGCGCTGACCCCGAACAACGCGCTCACGCTGGCTGCGTAGACCGCAGTTGCCGCGATCCGCGTGGCTCCATGCGCGCGGGCCAGCAGCAGCGTGCCGCCCACCAGCGACGCCCCGAACCAGAGCAGGTGCAGCCAGCCACGCAGCACCGGCTTGGTGTAGTAAACATCCCGCCGGGCGTCGTAGAACGCATCTGCCGCCGACGGTGGCGCCGCCGGCGTGGGGCCCATGGCAGTCACCGCCGACCTCCACCTTCGTGCCGGGACTCGGCGACCTCGGATGCCGTCAACGTCCGCCAACCCACAGTGTCACGCACAACTGGCCCTGTGCCCACCGGCCAGCATCACGATCCACGATCTCCTAGATGGGGCTCCTGGTTCCGTTACGCCGGGCCACCGGCTGCGGCGACGGCTGAGAAGGCGCTTGTGCTCACGTCGGCGGCCAGTTCGGTCATTTGATGGCCATAGACCGAAGGAGCCACCACGCGCAGGACGACGCACCAGTTCTGCCCGGCTCCATACGCCGATGAGATCCTGCCGTAATGGTCGCGGAGATAGGAGACGGCCGCGCGGTTGGTGATGGCGGTCTGGCCGCAGATAAGGAACAGCGGGTGCCCACCGTCAAGCGGTCTCACTTTGGCGACCAGAACATATTCGCGGGTGTCCCGCTCCCGGAGGAACTCCTGGCCGGCGGCGACGATCGCGGCTGATTCCGGCGAGTCAGGGGCGAAGGAACGGATGGATACGCCGGGCAGGAAGCGGGCGAGATGCGACTGCATGCGCACATTCGCGGTCGGGCCGCCTACGCAGAACTCGGTGAGGTCCCCTATGCCGTAGGTGCCCTCACCCGAGCTGACGACATCCAAGTCCGCCTTCAGGTCGCGCATCAGCTTCGCGAGTTCGACGATACTGAACACGTCGTGCTTCGAGATGGTCCGCGGCGCCCCGAAGGTCTGCGGCGCGACGATGCGGCAGGTGTCACCGGGCGACAGCCCGAAGAACCTGGCCCGTTCCCGCTGCCGCCGGGTCACCCGGGCGCGGCCCCACGCCCACACCGACCCTCCGCTGATGAGACTCGTCATCAGGCCCACCACGATGTTCAGGATGACGGCGGACAACAGGCCCTCCACAGCATGCCCGGCTGGTACCAAGGACATTCATTGCATCACGATGCCAGGCGGTGACCTGCCGTTTGGATGCTAGGACACGTCGTCCGTTTTGCGATCCTAGTGCGGACAGTAGATGCCACATAGCAATTGCGGATCTGGACCACTTACCGCCGTGGTTCGCCTGCCGGGGTTTGGGCTTGGCTTTGATGGAAGCCAAGCAGCCGGGTTTCGACTGCGGTAGCCGCGGCGGCCGGGCCGCCTGCGGCGGCGAATCCGGCCGCGACGCGCCGGGCGCCGGCTGTCCGGGTAATGGCCTCTCGCGTTTTTGCGCGGAGACGGTCGGGGCGAAGCCGGTTCGCGGGCAGCCGGGTGCCGGCCTCGGCGACCTCGACACGGCGGGCGACTTCGAGTTGGTCGCGTCCGAACGGGACGGCGCAGACCGGTATTCCGCGCGCGAGCGCTTTCTGGGTCGCGCCCATGCCGCCATGGGTCACGGCGCAGATCGCCCGCTCGAGTACGGCGCCGTGCGGCACGAAACGCGCTACGTGTGCGTTGGCCGGGATGTCGTACTCGGCTGGGTCGCCGGCGGGCAGGGTTGCTATGACGTGTACCGGTTCGCCGGCCAGTGCCTGCAGTGCGACGCTCACGAGCCGGCCGTCGTCCTGGAACTCCGATGACGTAGTCACGAGCACGATGGGCTCCTCGATGCGAGCCAGCCAGTCCGGAGGATCCGCGGGTGGCTCCCACGCGCACGGTCCGACCATGACGATGCTGTCGGGCCAATCGCTGCGCTGATACTCGAATGGTTCGGCGGTCAGATACAACGTCAGTGGCGGCGCGCGGAAGAGTTCGTCGGCGTGGCGGAGCGGCGGCAGGGCAGTCTGGGCACGGACGCTGTTGAGCGGTGGGAGCATCTTCTTCTCGACCGTGCCCAGGACCAGCGGGCGCAGCAGCCGGTCGCGGATGCGTCCGAGCGGCCCGCGTGCGGGGACCAGACCCGGGCCGAAGGGCGGTACGTCGGAGGAGCGCAGGGCCAGCGGGTAGGGGCAAAAGGCGGCCCACGGGCCACCCCACCGCTCGGCTGCCGCGAACGCCCCCCAGCTGTTCACGTCGACTACGACGACATCCGGCTGCTCTTGGTCGATGGCTTGGCGCAGATCGGCTGCGTCATGCCCGGCTCGGGCGCAGAACCCGCGAACCGCGATCTCCAGTGCGTGCCGCGGGTTACGGCCGCGCCAATCCTGAAGCTCGATGGCCTCTACCTGTTCGCAGATGGGCGCGGCGGCAAACCCGCGCGTGTTCATCAGCGCAACCTCGGAGGCAAGCGTCCGGACGGCGATATCGTGACCGCGGCGCGCCAGTTCGTCGAGGATGGGAGTGAGCGGGTACAGGTGCCCGCGCGACGGCGAGGTGTAGGCGAGGATACGAGCCATCAGGATTCCTCCAGCATCGGGTTGAGCAGTTCGGCCATCGCGATCTCGGTCTGGCGGCGGCTCAGGCCGGCATCTAGACGCAGCAGCTTCCATGTGTAGACATCACAGACCGCGACGAGCTGAGCTAGCCGCCGCCGCCGGTCGACATCCGTCCGGCCGTTGAGCGCGGGCGCGAAAACCCTCGCGCACCAGTCCCGGTGCAACGCACGACCTGCGTCAGCGATCTCGGAAAGCGCGGGAACACGCACTTCCTCGGCCAGCATCCTCAGGACCGGCTCACCCATCAGCTCATAGTGCTCGACAAGAACGCGAACGGCGGCGCCCACATCACCGACTGGTGCCTCGTCACGCTGGCGCCGGACACGCTCCGATTCCCGGGCGCCGGCGGCGGCCATCAATCCGTCCCGGCCGCCGAAGCGGCGGATCACCGTCTGAACAGAAACACCAGCGCGCCGCGCGACCTCATCCAGGGAGACCTTGTCAGTGGGCATCTCCCAGAACGTCTTGACGGCCGCGTCGAGAATACGCTCGCCCGTCGCCGCCGCCGCTTGCGCCCGGGAATCCATCCGGTAGGGCCGGCGCGGCTCAACTTTCATGTTAACTACACTATCATCAAATCGCTCGCCTCGGCAGCGCCACGAGACCCCGCAGGGTGTCCGACTACTACTCCACCGGCGTGTTGCGGATGATGATGAGACTCACGATCTTGTCGTTGCGAACTCGTTCGCGGCGCGGGCCGCCGCGCACGGAGCGCACAACGGCACATCAATATCGCCCAGCAAGTCCGAGCTGTACCGGCCCGTAATCACCGCGTCGAACACCTCGCAGACGCCGCGGTCAGCCGGATGCGCCCGCGAGCAGAAGCAAAGACAGGGCCGGCGCCGCATGGCCTTCTCAGCGCGCTCGATCACCGCCCGGACCTCAGGACGGTTCGCTACCTCCGCGAGCGCATCGAAGGCTGGCCGTACGCGCTCAAGCGCATCGGTCATGGCCTGCCCGATTCTCCGGCCGACCTCGGCCAGGGTGTCGGCGAGCTCGGAGTCCCTGTCATCGCCCACGGTCGCATCCTCCCACTGGCAGAGAGCCAGAGCCAGAGGACGTTTACGCAACTCACGCACGCCCGACCGACCGAGTGGAGTGGCACCTGCGACGCTAGTCCCCCGGCGTGCCGGCGAGAACTCAGCTCCGCTCCAGAACGCGCGGTGTCCGCGAGCACTGAATAGTTCCTGCAGTGACGGCGCGCCGGGTGGCGCGATAGCGCTACTTAACTCGACGCGAAGACCCGCTATTCACGCCTGCCACACCCAGCCGGTCTCTTCGTTCAGGTGCAACTCGGTCTTCGGGTGACACGGCTTGGTGCAGATTACGGCGCCTGGGGAAGCCTTGAGCGGCGGGTACTCGTCACCGCAGAATGGCAGGCCTACGTCGCCGTCGGCCCGGGAGGCCGGCGCACCCCAACCCTCCGCTTCAGTAGACACCGCACATCCCGTCGATCGAGACCTCCTCGGCCAGCACCTCTCGGGCCGGCTCGTCTGCGATCAGCGTCGGCTGGGCCGGTGGCCCCTCGAATACTGTCTGCTCCTTCATGTCTGCCTCCATGGTCAGATCCCTAGCCAGCTGAACGACCGTGTTCAAGGCACAGACAGCCACAACGCGAGCGGGTCAGTCCTACTGACCTCTCGGCCCCGGGCACCTCGGACGTGCTCACGGTGCCGGCGCTCAGCGAGCGGGCAAGCGCGTTGTCTCCGTCATCCGCAGCGTAAGCGGGCTGTGTTCCGGCGCCATTACCGTCGATGACGAGCGTGTTTCGGCTGCGTTTTCGCTCGGGTCACTTCCGTGGCTGAGTCGTGGCTGAGCCGAGAATTCAGTGCGGCCGGGCAGCTGGATGTTGTTGAGGGCACTTACGGGCCCGTGGGTGCTCGCTGTGCGGTGCGGTAGAGGCTGACCAGTTCCTGGGTGGTGGTGGCGTCCTGGGCGGCTTTGTCGTCGCGCCATCGCCCGGTGAAGCGTGGGAACCTCATGGCCAGCCCGGTGTTTTCCTTCACCTGCCCCCAGGCGGCGGTGTAGTTGGGTGAGAGGGTGAGCTCGGCGCTGAGGATCTCCAGCACGACCCCGGGCTCGAACCACACGTCCGGCTCCTGCCGTGAGTCGACCCGGGCGGGCCGCTGGGGGCGGGCCAGCGGCGCCAGCCGGGCGGGCAGCGCGGCCAGGTCGGCGTCGGAGAACCCGGTGCCGCACTTGGACACCGAGCGGAAGACATCGGCGTCCGGGTCGTAGGCGGCCAGCAGCAGCGCACCGTAGAGTCCGCGGCGGCGGCCACGCCCGGCGAACGCGCCGACGACGACCAGGTCGACGGTGTCGGCCAGTTCGGTGCGGTAGTCCCGCTTGAGCTTGATCCATAGCCAGCCGCGGGCGCCGGCCTGGTAGCCGGCGGTCGGGCTCACCGACTTGCACACCAGCCCCTCGCAGCCGTCGGTGACCGCCTGCTCGAACGCCGCGTCCAGCGCGGCTGGCGTGGTGACCTCGGTGGCGGTGGTGAGCCGCAGCTGGGGCGACGGGGTGATCGCCTCGGCCAGCCTGGCCCGCCGCTGCGGATAAGGGAGCTGGGTGAGGTCCTGGCCGTCGGCGTAGAGCAGCTCGAAGCAGAACAGGCCCACCGGAATGTCGCGCATGGCCTCGCTGATGCCGTGCTTGCGCCGCCGGAACATGACCTCCTGGAACGGGCGCAGCTCTCCGGAGGATGAGTCGTAGGCGACGACCTCCCCCTCGATGATCGCCTCCTTGGGGCCCAGCCCCGCCCGGATGACGTCGACGACGTCGGGGAACTGGCTGCTGACGCGCTCCAGCCGCCGGGTGAACAGCTCGATCGACCCGTCGGCGGTCCGGTGCGCCTGGACCCGGACGCCGTCGTACTTGTACTCGGCTGCGCACTCCCCGCCCAGCTTGGCGAGGATCTCCGAGGCGTCAGACAGCCGCTGGGCGAGCATGGCCCGCACCGGGTTACCCGGGCGTACCTGGAGCTGCTCGACCGCCGCCACCCCGCCATCAGCCACCGTGGAGGCGACCAGGCCCAGGTCGCAGCAGATGTTGTAGGCGCGTTCCAGCACCGGCCGGGCGGCCCGCCCGCCGGCGTGCACCTGCGCGAGCGCATCCAAGATGGTGGGCGTGCCGATGCCCAGCCGCAACCCGCCGGTGACCAGGCGCAGCAGGTAGCGGGCCTCCAGCGGGGTGGCCTGGGCGAGCAGGCCGGCCAGCAGGTCCAGCTTGCGACCCTGCGAGCCCGTCCCCTCGGCTTCGGCGATCTGGTGCAAGGTATCGACCACCACCGTGACCGGCAAGCTGGCCGGCCGCCCGGCAGCGGTCACGGTCAGCAGCTGCTCAGCGGCCTGGCCGAGGTCGCCGGTCTCCCGCACATTGGCGGTGACCTGCTCGGGACGGGCGCCGGTGGCGGTGGCGACCGCGCGGATGGCGAGCTTCTCGGCCAGGCCGAGGTCCACGCCAGCGAACTGCGGCGCGATCAGGCCCTGGCACAGGTAGCAGACCGTGGGCAGCAGCCCGGCCGGGGTCGCGGCGAGCAGCGTGGCGAGACGGTCGACCAGCGCCAGCCGGCCACCAGCCTGCTCCAGGTCGCGGTAGGCCTCAGCGACGGTCTCGTACCTCACGGCGCCCCCTTTCGGTTCACTCGATCATGACACGTCGTGTCTCGGAGCCCACCCAGGAGATCAGGCCAGGAGCGTTGTCCGCGGGTGTCGCAGTGTTCAGCCGATCGGGCGCGGGCGCCCCGATAGCGTGATCGCATGGCATCAACCGACAAGATCGAGGCGTTTCTCGCGGAGCCCCGGAATGTCATCGTGGCTGGGATCCGCCGGGACGGCCGACCGCACCTCAGCCCCAACTGGTTCTACTGGGATGGCGAGCGGTTCTACGTTTCCACCACACGCGCCCGGGTCAAGTATGCGATCTTCCGCCGTGACGCCAGGGCCCAGCTGCTCGTTGACGATAGCACCGGCTTTCGGGCCGTCCTCGTCTCAGCCACCGTGGAGATCTACGAGAACATCGCCGAGGAACTCCCCCGCTTCCGCGCTATCCGGGAAAAGCACGCGATGGCCGTACTGGACGACGAGGAGCATCTGCGTGCGCTGACCGCGGAGGGCCGTGTCCTGCTGGCCATCACACCCGATGGGCCGCCTTCGAGCTGGACTTGCTGGGGCTTGGACTGACCGTTGCAGGGCTCGGAGAGCGAGAACACGTGGCAGCCGGCGCCCGGTGTGTTCCTTCGACGATCATCGAAAGAGGCGAGCCGACCCTGACGGTGACAGGTCGCGGACGTCGCGCAGGCAGCTTGATCTGCGACGCTTACCGTTGCGCGGGTTACTGCGGGCGCGGTGCCTTCAGTCCCAGGCGCCGTTGCTCAATGAACAGGCAGCGATCCTCTACGTAGAGCAGCCCGGCCTCCTCGGCGATGGCACGGGCCTCCGGCGAGGCAATGCCCAATTGCAGCCACAGGGCGGTGGCGCCCGCGGCCACCGCCTGGCGGGCGAGATCCGGTGTCTGCTCCGCCGGCCTGAACAGATCGACCAGGCCGATCGGCTCGGGAACGTCCCGGAGCGTCCGGTAGACGCGCTCGCCGAGGATCACTTCGGCGTGCGGGTTGACCGGGATGATGCGCCACCCGTGCTGCTGCATGTGCGCTGGCACATAGTGCGCTGCCTTCGCCGGGGCGGCGCTGGCGCCTACGACGGCGATCGTGTCGTAGGTCGTAAGGATGCGCTCGACGATGGCATCGGTATCAGTCATCCCGCACAATACTGCCCGTGCCGGGCGCCCGGACCTCAAGCCCGTGTGCGAAGCCGAACTCAGCTGACCGGCCCCGGGGCGGCTGTCACTCCGGATGTCAGGGCTCGCGTAGGGGCCGCAAGTAGCGGATGCTGCCCAGTACGTGGTCCCGTATGACGGTGGCGACCTGTTCCTCGTCCCGGTGTTTGAGGGCATTCAGCAGGTGGGCGTGCTGCTCCACCGATTCCGCGTGGGGCCGGCCGGCTTGCGGCCCGCGCGGGAACGACCGCCACAGCAACCGCATGAGCAGGAGCAGCATCGGCGAGCGGGCGCACTCGTAGATGCGGAAATGAAAGCGCCGGTTCAACTCCGCGAGCCAGTGGTCATCAGGGTCACACGCCGCGACCTGCTGGTAGAGGTCTTCGATCTCGGCCATGTCGTCGTCGGTCATTTTGGACACGGCCAGACTGCCAGCGAGCGACTCCAGGGCGGCCAGGATCCGGTAGTTCTCTTCAAGCTCCTCCGACTCGGCCCGCGCCACCGAGGCACCGCGATGCACATCGGTGACCACGAGGCCTTCCGATTCGAGACGGCGCAGTGCTTCCCGCACCGGCGTGTAACTCACGTCGAACTGCTCCGCCAGCTGGCGCTGGCGAAGCGGGGTGCCCGGCGAGAGCTGGCCGTCGGTGATGAGTTCTCTGAGCGCGTCGGTGACCATGTCGCTCTTGCTGACGTAGTTACGTGTGGTCCGCGGCGCCGGCCGCTCCTCACCCCCGCCGTCCACGTGGTCGCCGGATCCGCCCGGCAGGTACGGAGCTGGGCTGGCGTGGTCTCTTGCCTCACTCATGACCACATAACCCGGGGGTGCCGCCTCCGGCCTCGGGCAAGGGCGATGGCTCGGCGGTGTCCGCTGACTCGCGCTTGGGCGGCGTCGGCCAGCCGGGTCCAGCTGTCTGGGTGTCGTCGGCGCCAGCGTCCGCCGAGCGGCCGAGGAAGACCTCGCGGATGTCTGGCCGGGCCAGGATCGAACTCGCCGCGCCCGCGATCTCGATCCGCCCCGCGACCAGGATGTACGCCCAGTCGGACACCCCGAGCGCCTCGAACGCCTTCTGCTCGACCAGGAGCACGGCAGTGCCCGCGTCCGCGAGACTGCGCACTTGGTCCCGCAGGACTGAGCGGGACAGTTCCGGCGACAAGTTGGAGGTCGGCTCGTCGAGTACGAGCACGGACGGTTCGAGCATCAGCACCCGTGCCACCGCGAGCATCTTGCGTTCGCCCCCGCTGAGCTTGCTCGCGGTCCGGGACCGCATGTCCGCCAGCGCCGGGAACGTCGACATCACCTTGTCGATCCGGGCGGCGAGCTGGGGCTTGGCGAGCAGGTAGCCACCCATCTCCAGGTTCTCGATCACGGTGAGGGTGTCGAACACGTCCTTGGTCTGGGGGACGAAACCCAGGCCCATCCGGGCGCGCAAGTGGCCGCGGAGGTTCGTTATGTCGCGATCACCAAAAGTGACCGTCCCGGTCATGACCGGGAGCCTACCGGTCACCGCCTTGAGCAAGGTGGACTTGCCAGCGCCGTTGGGCCCGATGACCGAGACCACTTCCCCAGGCCCGACGCTTATGCTCACGCCCGACACGATCGGCGCGCTCCCGTAACCGGCCGCAACGTCATCGAGGCGAAGGGCCGCGGGCGGCCGCTCCGGCGGGCCCGCCAGTCCCAGGCGGCCGGCTGGGTCATCCGCCGGCGTGTTGCCCGGCGGCCCGGCCGCCCGTGGGCTATCCGATGAGGTAGGCATCGAGCACCTCTCGGTCGGCGCGGACATCGGCCATGGTTCCCTGCGCGATCACGCGCCCCTGGGCCATGACGATGACGGGGTCGCACAGCCGTTCCACCACCGCGAGTTCATGCTCGATCATGAACATGGTGAGCCCCTCGTCGCGCAGGTCGAGCAGGTGCTGCTCGATCCGCCGGGCCAGGGATGGGTTCACGCCAGCCATCGGCTCATCGAGCAGCAGCAGCGCCGGGTCGGCCATCAGCCCGCGCATCAGCTCAAGCAGGCGTTTCTGGCCCCCGCTGAGGTTGCCGGCGTACTCGTCTTCCTTCGCGGACATGTCGAAGCGCGTCAGGAGTTCCCTGGCCCGCTCAACCATCGCCCGCTCCTGCGGCCGCCAGTACCGTTTGCCGAGCGCCGCCTGCCACAATGCCTCACCACGCTGAGCGGGCACGGCGACGAGCAGGTTCTCGAGCACGGTGAGCCCGGTGAATTCGCTGGAGAGCTGGAACGTGCGGATGATGCCGCGCCGGGCCAGCTTGTAGGACGGGAGCCTGGTGATGTCCTGCTCCCGGTAGGAGATCTCTCCCGAACTCGGTTTGATCGCGCCGGCGATCACGTTGAGCACCGTCGACTTCCCGGCACCGTTCGGCCCGATCAGGCCGGTGATCCGGCCGTGCGGGACCTCGAAGGACGCGCCGTTGACCGCCCGGACCCCGCCGAACTGGCGATGCAGGTCCCGGACCGTCAGAAGTGGGCGGGCAAGCTCGCTCATGTCCTGTCTCCCGCTCGCCTCCGGGGCGCCTTCAGGCGCCTCCTTCCCTCGTCGCTCGTTCCTCGCTCCTCAGTCCAGTCGGCGCCGCGCCCCTCCGGCTCGCTCATTGGCCGGCCCGTGCGGACAGCGGCGCGCGCCGTCCCCCGCCGTCCGCCCCGCCCGGGCCAGCCCGGGGGAAGCGCCGCCGCCGCTCGGGGATCACCCCCCGCGGCCAGAACCAAAGGAAGGCGAGCGCGAGCACCCCCACGATGATCCATTGCAGGGCGTCGATGAGCCCTGGCGGGCCGAACTGGGGGACGAAGCGGGTGGCCTCGAGGAAGGCGACAGGCACCAGCAGCGCCCCGACCATGGCACCCAGGTTGTTGCCGGAGCCACCGACGATGACGGCGGTGAAGTACACGAACGTCTCGGGGTACAGCCAGGAACCCGGGGACCAGGCGGAGATGAACTCGACCAGGATGGCGCCGCTGACGCCGGCGATCGCCCCGCCCAGCACGAACGCCAGCATGCGCAGTCCGGTGACGTTCTTGCCCAGAGCCGCCGCCGCCTGCTCGTTGTCGCGGACCGCGCGCAGCGTGCGGCCGAGGGGTGAGCTCGTCACGATGTGCACGAGCCAATAGACGCACAGGCAGATCGCGGCCGTGATGCCCACGAAAAGCCACTGGTAGCCGATGGGCGTGAGATTGACCATCGTGGCGAGCGGCTTGGGCACGAGGTCGAGCCCGTTCGGCCCGTTCACCAGCCCGGACTGGTTGGTTGCGATGCTGGTCGCGATCAGCGAGACCACCAGCATGACCATGGCCTCGTAGTCACTGCGCAGCCGCCGGACGGCGAGGCTACCCACGAACGCCGCCAGCAGGCCGCCGACCACTCCGGCCGCCAGGATGGGCAGTGGGAAGGGCCAGTGGGCGCCGCCGACGTACTGCTGGAACCCGCCTTTGGTGGCGGGCCCGAGGGTGAGCACGGCAGCGGTGTAGGCGCCGGCCGCCTGGAAGACGATAAACGCGAAGTTGACCAGCCCGGCCACGCCGAACTGGAGGTTCAGTCCCCAGCACGCAATCACGTCGACACCGAGGTAGATCAGCACGGTGGAGATGTAGAACTGCCAGGCGACGCTCACAGTGTTTCCCGCTCGCTTCGGGGCGCTTTGAGGCGCCGCCTTCCCTCGTCGCTCGTACCTCGCTCCTCAGTCCAGGCGGCGCCGCGCCCCTCCGGCTCGCTCACGCTCTGTCCTCGCTCACGCTGCGACCTCCTTGCGGGTGGCGATCTCCGACAGGATCCCCTGGGGCCGTGCGAGCAGCACCATCACCAGGATCACGAAGGCGACGACGTTCTTGTAGTCGGGGCTGATCACGGCGGCCGCGAGCTCGCTGACGATCCCGATGACCAGGGCGCCCAGCATGGCCCCGTACGGCTGGCCGATCCCGCCGAGAACGGCCACAGCGATGATCGGGATCAGGAACTGTGCGCCGGTCGTGTCGGTGAACGCAGTCAGGTTCATCACCAGGATGACGCCGGCCAGGCCGCACAGAGCGCCCGAGATTGCCCACGCGAGGTCGATGACCCGTTCGGTGGCGATCCCGCAGTTTCGGGCCAGGTCAGGATCGGTGGCGGTGGCCCGCATCGCCTTACCGAGCTTGGTGTAGCGCAGGAGCAGGTGGATGAGGAGCATGGCCACGACGGCGACGCCGATGATGGCCAGCTGGACGGTGGTGAACACCATCCCGGCGATGTGGACCGACGCAGGCCGGGGCATGCTCAGGCTGAAGAAGTTCGCGCCGAAGATGGCCAGCATGCTGTTCTGCACGATAAGGCTGACCGCGATGGTCACGATGATCATGCCGAACAGGCGTGTCCCGTGGCGGACGAACGGCGTGTACAGGGCGCGGTTCAGCAGTACCGAGAACACCGCCCCAAACGCCCCGCCCGCCACCAGCGCCAGCCACACGCTGATACCGGCGCTGGTGACCAGGTAGGCGACGAACGCGGCGGCGGTCATGATTTCGCCGTAAGCGAGGTTGAGGATGTTGGTGACGCCGAACTGGAGGGTGAACCCGACACCGGCCACGGCCAGGATGGACGCGGTGACGAGGCCGAATCCGATCGCGGGCAACAGAGTGCTCACGGCCGCCTCCGCGGCGTCCCATGAGTGCCGCGGCCGGCCCCACAGGTTGTGGTCACCGGCTGATCGCCGCGATCTGTGCCGCCGACACCGAGTCGACCAGCACGAGGTTGCCTGTCACGGACTTCGCGGCCTCGAACGCCCCGGTGGAGTTGTGCCACCGGTCGAACACGATAGGCCCGCCCGCGCCGACGTACTGGATCTGCTGGCCGGCCTGCAGCGCGGCCTTTCCGGCGGCGAAGGTGTCCACCACTGTCTTGCCGGCACCTGGCTCGGTGACCTTCATGGTATAGCTGTTGAAAACCGCCGGACTGGTGCTCTTGGCCGCGATCATCGCCAGCGCCATCACGTTGACCCCGTCGTAGTAGGTCATCGAGTACGGGTCGCTGCTCCACTGGCTGGGCTTGGGCACCTGTGACCCCGACGCCAGCAGGGATCGGTTGTAGGCCTGCCAAGCCGGGCCGCTCGGCGGCGCGTACGGCTGCATGCCCTCGAAGTACTTGGCCATCGCCGACGCGCCGATCGCCCCGGTGACGGCCTTGAGCCACGGTGCCTGCAGGGTGACCTCGGTTCCGATCACTGGGATCAGCCCGTGCAACTGCTGCAGCTCAGACAGGAACGTGGCTCCTGTCTGCGGATCGACCTCGGTGAAGATGACCTGCGGATGCGCCGCGAGCATGTTCTCGATCTCCGTGCGATACGAACTCTGGTCGAGCGCGAAGGGCTTGTTGTAGACGATGGTCCCGCCGAGCCGGGTGAAGGCGCGGGCCAGCGTCGGCACGTCCGACTGAGCGCCCGCGTCGTTGCCGAACACCGCGGCCGCCCGGGTATACCCCGCCTTGTGCGCCCAGAGCGCCAGCGCGTAGCCCTTGACGTCGTCGGCGGGGGTGATCCGCCAGAAGTAGGCATCGGTGGTGTGGTCAAAGGCCGCCTGGCCGGTGTCGACGAACATCGGCACGTGGCCCTGGTTCAGCAGCGGAGCGGTGGCCAGCGCCTCGTCGGAGCTGGGCCCGAGCACGCCGATCAGTGACGTCTCCGTCGCCATCATCTTCTGCGCGGCCGGCACGGCGTCGGCCGGGTCGCCGCGGGTGTCCTCCTGCACGCAGTTCAGCTTGTGACCGAGCACTCCGCCGCTGGAGTTGATCAGCCGGACGGCGGGAACACAGCCACCGGCCATTTCCGGCCCGAATGAGGCATCCGGTCCGCTGAACGGGTTGAACTCCCCCACCACCAGCGTCGACGATCCAGAGCCACCGCCACCGCTCGATGAGCCGCACGCGCCGACGGCGAGCAGCGCTAGCGCCGCTCCCAGTGCTGTCACGGCGATTCTCATTACGCACCTCCGGTTAAAGATGAGCCGCCGCACTGCAGCACAGGTCAGGATTCGTAACCGTCCCGGCGGGGCAGCAAGGCCACAGCCTCGATTTCCACCAGAGCGTCTGGGTGGGCGAGCGCGCTGACCTCCACCAGCGTGCTCGCCGGCCGGGCGTCGCCGAAGTAGCGGCGGCGCACCGTGTTGATGAGCTCGCGATCGGCCATATCGCGCACATACACCCCGACCCGCACGACGTCGTCAAAGGTGGCACCGGTGGCCTTCAGAACGGCGCCTACGTTGTCGAGCACCTGCTCCGACTGCGCGATCACGTTGCCGGCGCCGACGAGTTCACCATCGGCGCCGACGGGCAGCATTCCGGAGATGTACAGGAACCCTGCCGCCTCAACCGCGTCGGTGTAATGGCTAATCGGCTCGGCTAGCTGCCCGGCCAGCCGGATCCGTCTCATGAGGTGCCCACCGACGGGTCGAGGACGCGGATAAGCAGCGGGCTCGGGTGGAACCCGTTGCACGGGTTGAGATCCTGCGGGCAGGCCGAGACAGCCACGATCGCGTCCAGCAGCGTCCGCAGCACGAGCTTGTCTCCCGGCCGGCCGGTCGGGATCTCGTTGCCGAAGGTCCGGTCCGGATGTATGGGCGCGTTCTGGAAGAAGTTGAAGGGGTCCGGGATCTGCCACTCCGCGATCCCCCACGGCTCCAGTGCCTCGCCAAAGTTCGTCCGGCAGCTCCGGTGGCCTTCGACCGCGTAGTCGAGGCGATAGCGCCGGTCGTCGCACATCGAGGTGATGATGTCGTTGCGCCCCACGTCATCATGGATGATCTCGAACATCGGGTTCCGCCAGTTGCTCTCCAAGCGATCCCCGGCCTGCACGGTCAGCCTCAGCACCGCGGAGCGGGTATGGGTGGTCGATAGCCACTCGGTCCGGTTGCGTTCCGCGAAGGCGACGAAGTCGGCGACCTGCTGGCCCTCAACGTCGACGATCTCGACCAGCTGGCCGCTCTTCGCGACGAAAGCGGTGCCGTGGCCACCAGGGACCAGGATCTCCCACGGACCCGAGTCAGGCGGTGAGCTGCCCACCGCCTCATCCTTCGCGCTGACCCCTTCATTCATGGGACAAGATTGTGCGTTATATATAATCGTGTCGGCAAGTGGTTCTCGCGGATTTCCTGGCCGGCGCCAGGCGGTGTGCCCCGTGGGGTCGCGGCGGGACGCCATCGCCGCCGTCTGCGGGCGTCCCGGAGCGCTTGCCGCACTCGTAGCGGGGGCCGAAGCCTGAGCAGCTACCCTCGCTGCGCTCCTTCGGCCGGTCCCACTGTGGGCGACGGCTGCGGCCCGGCCCGGTGAGATGGCTCAACGGCGCTGTGGGATATGAGCATCGCATTTTCAGACAGGACCGAGAGCCAGTAGTTCATCCGTTCGGCATTAGTGGTATCCCGCCAGTGCGGAAAGAGCCAGGCGGCGTCGGCGAGGGGCAGCCGGCCTTCGACCTGGTGGACCTCGACCGTGAAGGATACTCCCTGTGGCGGGCATGCCTCGATAGCCGTTGACACGATGGAGGCCAGGCCGCCGGGCCCATACATCATGCTCAGTGATCGGCGGCCTTGGTAGCTAAAGGGAATTGGCAGCCGCGTCAGGAAACTGAAGTGATCCGGGAGACCTGGGGTGAGGGGATGTCCATCGTGCAGGTGAAAATGTATGTGCTTGCCGAGCCGGCCAAGCGAACGTGTGAGGTCGAGCACATCCGGCAGCGCGCTTTCCACCGCGTCCTGAACGTCCGCTACCAGGTCGGGCAATCGGTCATCCGCCGGGCTTAGGTGCCCGAGGCTCAGGCCAGGATGGCGGCGTGCGAACCTGGAGGACGCCTGTCTTATGCCAATGTGGCCGACGTCGATGCAGCAACTGACTCGCTCGGCGGCCTGGAGTCGCTCCGCCACATCGACGAACCAGCCTGGATCCAGGCCGGCGGCGTACTCGAGAAAGACGATGGGCCCATCCGGGCGCTCGCGAAGGCGTGTGTTCAGTTCGCCCATCGCGGCGACCAGGCGGTCTGCCTGTGCCCCCATCTCATAGTTGTCGTGGACGACCAAGCCGGCGACCCGGCCTGCGAAGCGGTGGGCGAATTCTCCCACCACCGCGCGGCCACGCTCGTGCAGCACATTGATGCCGCGGCTCAGGTGGACCACGGGCAAGCGCCCATGGGAGGGCGCGAATTGCAGGACGTACTCAAGCTGGTCCGGCGTATCGGCGTATACCTCGGTGGCCACGCCCATCTGGGCGAAACGGAGCCCAGCGAGCTTGAGCAACGTATCGTCCCCCGCGACGCGCTGCTGGAATAGGGCGTGGACGGGCCCAACCACGTCCTGCTCCGTGCTAGTTCCCGCCGGGCTGGTTCCCGCCGTGCTGGTTCCACCGAGGCCACGGCGGGCACTGTCCATGACACTCACTCCATCGCACCGTAGATCATCGTGTCCTCGCACCCTTGGTCAGATGCAGCCCCCGAACGACACTAGGCCGCCCGTGGCAGGGGTTCCAGGGCCACGGGAGGGCCATCTACCGCGCGCGGCATTGTCCGCCTTAGCTGCTTGAGCTGTGCACGGGCGCTGTCACGCCGCATGCGGACATAGTGGACAATGCCTTCCATCTTCTTTCTCCCCTGCCGCAGTTCGTGCTGCCGGCAGCCGCTCCGGTAGATCTCGTCGTTGCTGAACTGCCGACCGGTGAACGGGTGTCCATGAGATGTGTCGGATTCTAGATAGGCCGCCTGCCGGACGCGGTCCCACAGGCCGCCGTCAGACTGTCCCCCGATCTGCGCGGCAATGGCCCTTGGATTGAACTCGGTATCGAGCATGTATTCTATATAATCCAGGTAGTACTGACGGTAGTCGCGGTTACGAAGCAGGTTCTGCACGAGTGGGATGTGTGAGGTGCCGTGGTTCTTCCAGTAACGCCTCGTGTTGCTCGACCAATCGAGGATATCGGCGTACTGCCATCGTGTGCCAAAATAATCGATTCCCAGGCAGTTGTCGTAGTCCCAGGGGATGAAGTGGAAATACGGCGAGCTGACGAAATCCTTCGCCGCTCCCTTGCGCCCGGAGTTGTAGAGATAGTAATTTGACGGAGTCGCGTAGTAGTTGTCCCAGCTCCCGAGCAACATGTTGACGGCCGCCCATCTGAGAAAAGCATTGGCGTTCATGATGCCGTCCACCGACTCGCGGAAGGCGTCCGTGTCGAATCGCTCGTCGTTACCTGGCAGCCCGACGCCGTTGATCGTCCTGATGAAACAGGCGAGGTCGTCGTAGGTGTTGGCCTCGGGGTTGTTCTTGTTGGTCTTGAGACGGTAGGTGCGCTCCGCGGATCCTGGGATGAAATACTGGCGGCCGGTATCGTCGCCGTCTGGCCCGGTCCGGTGGGCGAGAGTCGCGCACCCGATGTCGCGGCAGCCGGTCTTGTACAGGTTACCCCGGTGGTTCTGGCCGAAGTGACCTTTCAGGAATATCTTGTCGACCTGCTCGATGACGGAGAAGAGGCCTCTGTAGGTCGCATCGAACGCCAGCTTCGCATAGGTGTGCCGCGGTGCCGGGATGTCGGCTTTGCCGAACAGGCGCCAAGCTAGTGCTTCGCGCATTTGAGAAGGATCGTTGTACATCGCCTTGAGATTGATGCGAGTCATTCCGGCCAGCCGGTTGTCGCGTTCTGCGGCATCGAGGACAATCCTCCAGGACCGTTTTGGTGCGCGCAGTGTGCGGTTTCCGCTGTTAATCAGCGAGAAGGCTGGCGTGCTGAACAGCGTGCCCTCGGCGCCCGGGGGTGGAATGTGCCGGTCGTCGGCCGGTTCGGTTTTCCACACCTCGAGCCTGGCGCCGTGGCCGGCCTTCACCGGCTTTGTCAGCACACCGCGCCCGGGGCTAAATCCAGTGACATAGAACATATACATATCCGCGTCGAAGAACTCTGGCTTCCCGAGCGACGCCCTGATGTAATCCTCGATCGCCCGCGCGGCGGCGGTCGGCTGCCCGGCCTCGTCGAGCAGTCGCAGTTTCGCGGGTGGAGCTGGTGGGACGTGCGCCAGGAGCAGGTCGAAGAGCGCCAGGTACTCCGCCCTGGTGCGCAGCGACGCGTCATCACGGCCTGCTATTTCGTTGGCCACATTGGCCAGGACTCTGCTGTGCCCAGCGGGCAACTCAGGCACCACAACCGCCCGGCCCTCGAACATCTGGCAGAACCGGTCCCTGCCGACCGCCGTGTCCATGCTTCCCCCATGCCTGCGCTTCGCCTGTCCGCTGGGCGCTCGGCGTTCAGCGGTGCCTCCAGCAAGCGGCGCTCGCCCGGGCACCTGCGACGTGAGACACCCGGGTAGTTGCGTCCCTGACGTTAGGAGCAGGCGGCCAGACGGTTGATACATGGGAGACCTGCGCGACCGGATGAGCCCCCAGGTCGGACACCGAGCGATGGGTTTGAAGCGGTACCGGCGTCCCGGCCGGGCGCCCGGCTGCCTATGAGCTACCGCCACGCGCTGGCTTCGGTGCGGGCCCAGCGTCGGACGAGGCATGCCGGGGTCCCGTCCCGGGAGCCCCCGGTGCGCCCGGAGTCGCTTCTCCCCCGGTCTCCGCCTCCACCGATGGCTCTGGTGCTTCTCCTCGCGTCCCCTCGGTCCAATGCTTGACCCATGGATTTGAGATCATCCCTTTGAAGGGGCCCTCGCGTGCCTTGAGCTGCGCCGCGCCCGCGTCGAAGACCGGAGCGATCCCGGCTGGCCGGGCTGATGGTGTCATAGCTTCTGTCTCTGCTTGCGGGGTGACCGGGGGCCTGGGTCGCTGCCTCGCTTGACCAGCGTCCTTTCTCGTTTCGGCCATTGCGCATTCACCGTTTCCTAGAGATTCAAGATGGCGTACCGGCCCTCGACGCCCACATCACTCGATGTAAGATTTGTGATCGTTACGTGGTAGGTAACGCTCGTATCAGTCGCCCGCTCGATAGCGACATCCCACTCCACCTGCGGTTGCCCGGGCGCCGGAGTGGTGGGGACGACCGTCCAGACGACGTCCCAGTCCGGGTCCCAGCCGTATGTGAAGTAGTCGATACTGGCGTTGGGCGGCATTATGTCAGCAATCTGGACTCCAACTACCATAGTCCACCTTCCTCACATGGCAAGCACTGCATAACGTCCTTCTATGGTGACCGGAATGTCCGTCAGATTCGTGATCACGATGTGGTAGGTGAGGAAGTACGGCGACGCGCGCTCCACCTGCACCTTCCAGGCGATCTCGGGAACGCCGACATCGGGCGTGGTGGCCATCGGCGTCCACACCACGTCCCAGCACGCCGGCCAGCCCCACGTGAAGTAGTCGATCGTCGCGTTCGCAGGCATGGTGTCCGCCCACTGCACCCCGAACCACGGCCCGATCTGCTTCTGTGCGCCGTAGAACATCTCCTGCACGCCAGTCCGGGTGTCGGTCCAGAAGACCGACCAGCCGGTCGGGGCGCCGGCCAGGCCGAAGTAGTCGCCAATGAAGGTGGTCTGCGGATCGCCATGCGACCAGGGAGCGTCCACGGCCGGATCCCATGCCCGGTCCGTGACGGTCTGGCGATTCCCGAAACTGGCGCCATCGTCGGTCGATACCGCGAGATCCACGTCGATGAGCACCGGCCCGCCCGGCCACTTGGGGCCCAACTCGTAAAACGCGCACGCTACCGACCCGTCGGGCAGTGCCGCCAGCTGGGCGTGGAAATCGTGCTGGTCAGCACCTGAAGCCTCGAGCCCGGTCAACAGCGGCTGGCCGGAGGGTGCGCTCGCCCATGTCGCGCCCGCGTCGTTCGAGTAGGCGTAATAGATGCGGGACACACCCTCGCGGTAGTCGGCCCACGCGAGCACCAGCGTCGGCCCGCCACCCGCCGTGACTGCGGCGATCGTCAAAACGCGGAAACTACCTCCCGGCAGTTCGGGGAAGCCGTTGGGGGCGGCCAGCGGCGGGCTAGTGAGGGGCGTGATGCCGGCGACGGCAGCCACAGGCGCGGTAAAGGTGTCGCCGCCGTCGCTGGACTTCACGAACATGACGTCCGCACCAGCGACCCACACCACATACACGGTCCCGTCCAAGGCCACCGAGACCTGCGGCGCAAACGAGTTGTTCCCGAGCATCGACCCCGGGCCCTGGCCAGCCGTTCCAATCCACGATGCGCCATTGTCGGTGGTGCGGGCGAACGCGCATGTCCCCGCGGCCAGGTCATCCCAGACGACATAGACATGGCCGAAGTATGGACTGGCGGGATTATTGTCGCCCATCGCCCACTGTTTGTCGTCACCGGGGCTCTGGTGGATCAGATTCGGTGCACTCCACCCCAGGCCGCCATCGGTCGACTGGTAGATCGCAATGCCGATCAGGTTGTTCGAGCCCGGTGCGAACGCCAGGCCAGCAAGATACACGTTGCCGGCGCCATCCCATGCCAGCGTAGGATCGGAGATGCCACCCCAGCCAGGCAGTAAGCCGAGCGCGGATGCCTCCGTCCACGATGTCCCGCCGTCGAAGGAAGCATAGGCGGCGAGCGAGAAATCGTACGTGTAGATATCCGTGAATCGCTTTGATGACCCAACGATATTTGACGGGTCAGCTGGGTTCACCGCAATCGCTGATTCGCTACGCGCGTTCGCGGTGCTGGCGTCAAATGTCACCTGCGTATTGCAGTACACGCCGAATCCCTTCCCGCAGATCTAAATCATCACGCTGGCCCAGATCCAGTGACGGGATGTCCATGCATCCGTCGCCACTCGCGCCGGGCCAGAACTGAAGCCAAAACCGACGCTATGAGCGATACGAGCAAGATCAACCATTCGAGCTGGCCGCTGCCATGGTCGGGGTCGGCATGGAACAGGATCTCAATCCAACGCGGCCAGACGAGAGTCACCACGAACAGAACAGCACACGCACTGGACGTGGCAGCTTCGAACCAGAATCGCGGAGTGAAATTTCGCCCCACAGTCACCCCCTCATCAAGCAAGGGAACCGGTGTCGTAACCGTCCCTGGATGCTGGCCATGCAGCAAGAACAACAAACTTTATAGCAGTCAGAACAAGTCGTGGCCCTCGGCACGAATAATGGCGAACTGGCTCTCCCCAAGCGCCCCGCCCCCGGACATGTATCCCCACTGACCAGCTCGGCCAGCGGCTTACGGTAAGACCGTCATGCCTGTAGTAGCCCTAGCTCGCCAAGTGGGGAAAGTAGCCCAGAGGCCACAGTGTGCTAGCGATAGCGGGCTTCGCCGACCGCACTCCCATGCGGCATTGCCGCATTTGGTATGTGCCTTCTCCGTGACAGGTAGTCAGTACCGTCGCCGGCACCAACTACCTGCCGCGCTGGCTCGTCCTGCTGGCAGGCGGGGTCAGGGCGTGTCCCTAGGTGGACACCACCTGCGGGAAGGCGACCGGACTGCGGTGCCCGGCCTGGTCCACGGCGCGCAGGCCGAACTGCACATTGTCCTTGGACATGTCGAGCGTGACCGTGGTGACGTTGCCGACATCGATCGCGTTGGTCCAGTCCGGTGCCGTGGTCTCCCGCGTCACGACCTCGTACCCGACCAGGCTGGGCTCGGTATTGGCGTTCCAGGTGAGCGTGGTGGTGTTGATGCCGGAAAACTTGGGGGGCGCCGTCGCGTGGATCAGCACGTTCTTGGGCGTGCCGGGCGCGGTGGCCAGAGACCACAGCGCCGCCGCGTTCACCTTGGCCACCCGGGCGATGTAGCCGGAGTCCACGAACTGGAGCAGATCACCCAACTGCACGCCGTTGACTACCTGCGTGTTCTGGTGCTCGTGGTTGAAGTTCTCCCGCGGCTCGGTGAACCTGGCGGCCGGATAACCCTGCCCCTGGAAGGAGACATGGTCGCTGGCACGCAGGTAGCGATCGCGCCGCCAGATCAGCCGGATGTTCATGTCGGTCAGCTCGCGTGGCGCCACATCCTGGACGAACCGGCCCAGCTGGCGCGCGACCCCATCGTTCTCGCCGCCGACCGCCTGCATGATCGCGATCTGATTGGAAGTCACGGCGGTCGGGATGCCCTCCACGAACAGCCGCACGGTGTGCGGGTCGGGCCGGGTGCCGTCCCAGGCCTGGCTCGCCCCGACAATGTCGTTGCTGAACATGCCCTGCACGTCGGAGCCCGCCGCCTTGAACTGCGCGGCCATAAAAGTCGAGCCGTACAGCCCCTGCTCCTC
>DASWFT010000322.1:0-2343 GCA_036394075.1 Streptosporangiaceae bacterium | reverse complement strand
CGGAGATGGTCGCGGCGCTGGCCAACATGGCCGAATCCGCGCTCGCTGCCGCGCCGGCGCCGGTGACGGAGGTGAGCGGCGGTGATCCGCGGCGAGCACAAGCTGACCCGCTCCCACCTGGAGCGCATCGCGATCGTGTACCTGTTATCTGAACTAAGACGAGGGTTTTACCAGTTCAAAGGCGGATTCTGATGCGCGCAGCTACGGTCGCTGCTCATGGCCGGACAAGACGAACCGCGGGATCTGGCGGCCTTGGTCGTCCCGCAAGCCGGGTGGCTGGAGCGGGCGGAGGATCCGTGGGAGCCGTACCGGTTGGTCGATCAGGCCGGGACCCTGGTCGGCCCGGTTGCGGCGTTCCTGCGGGACTTGCAGGCGTCCGGCCGGCCGGAGACCACGCTGCGCGCGTATGCGATCGCACTGTTGCGCTGGTTCCGGTTCTTGTGGGCGACCGGGGTGCCGTGGGATCAGGCGACCCGGGCCGAGGCCCGGGACTTCAGCCGGTGGATCCAGATCGCCGTCAAGCCCGGCCGCGCGGGTGGTCCAGGCGATGCGGCCAGGGCCGGTGCCGCCGCGGCCTGGGCCGGGGTACCCAACCCGGTGACCGGCAAGGCGCCGCCTGGCAGCGGTTACGCGCCTGCCACGGTCACCCATAGCGAGAGCATTCTGCGCGGATTCTACGACTTCCACCTGGAGACGGGGACCGGCCCGATCGTCAACCCGTTCCCGCTGGCCCGGGGTCGGCGGGGGCGGGCTCATGCGCACCACAACCCCATGGAGCCCTACCGCGGCGAGCGGTCCGGGCGGTACCGGCCCCGGCTTGCCCGGCGCGCGCCGCATCACATCCCGGAAGAGAAGTTCAACGAGCTGTTCGCCGCGCTGGGCTCGCACCGCGACCGGGCGCTGGTGGCGTTCTGGGTGTCTACCGGGGCGCGCGCATCAGAGCTGCTCGGCTTGTCGCGCCGGGACGCTGACCCGGGGCAGCAGCTGATCGCGGTGATCCGCAAGGGGACACGGCACCTGCAGCAGCTGCCGGCCTCGCCAGACGCGTTCGTGTGGCTGCGGCTGTATCAGGCGCAGATGCACGGCCTGGTCCCGGCCGGGCCGGATGACCCGCTGTGGTGGACGCTGCGCCGCCCGTTCCGCCAGCTGGCCTACCACGCCGCTTACCGGATGTTCCACCGCGCCAGCGCTTCGCTCGGCGCCAACTGGTCCCTGCATGACCTGCGGCATCTGGCCGCCTACCGGATGACACGCGATCCGGGAATGCCGCTGGCCGACATCCAATGGATCCTTGGCCACGCCCAGCTGGCGACCACACAGCTTTACCTGTCAGCCCCCGCTGACGAGGTGATCGCGAGCGTGCTCGCCTATCAGGCCCGGATACGCGAGCGTGCTCGCCTATCAGGCCCGGATAGCTGCGGGCGCGGAGCGGTCACCCGGCGCGGAACCGCCGCCGGGACTTCGGTACCGGCCGGAGTCGCTGGAGGTGCTGTTCGGGAGGCCACGCGATGACCACCCGTGAGGGACGGCGCGTCCAGGCCGGCAGGCACGCATCCGCGGGCGACGGGGCCACGGCCGGAGATCATGCCGGCGAGGGGCCTGACAGCCAGATGGCCGGGCTGTCCCGGCGGTTCCCGTCACGCCCGGCGCAAGACGGCGGCTGGCCGGCGACCAGCCACCGCCGCGGCCACGTACTGGCGCGGCTGTTCGCGCCCCCGTTCACCGCCACCGGGGATCGCTTGCAGTCCAGCCGGCGGATCGGCCTGACCAAGCTGGTGCACTGGCTGGAAGAGCAGCCCGGCCGCACCTGGCAGGACCGGTGGGTGGCCAGCGGCGCCGACGCCGCGGGCAACCTGGCCTGGCGGGAGATGGCCGCATCCTGGCTCCGCAGCACCGGCTGGGCCAGCGGCAACCCCAGGACCGATTTCATCGCCCTTGGCCGCGGGGTGCTCCCGCTGATCTGCGGCGATGTCATCCGGCCCAGCCTGCCGTGGCTGCTGACTCCGGCAATCCCGAAAAACCTCGCCGCCGAGATGGCCCGCTCCCGCGACCCCGCCGGCTTCGCTGCGCTCGCCGCGCTGGCCCGGACCGATCCGGCTAGCGCGGCCACCAAGGACCTGGCGGCGCGCCGGGTCGCCGCGATCCTGGCCGCCAAGGGCGGCGCCATCCCCGGGATCACCGTCGGCGACTGCCTGGAACTGCTGGACGTGCTCGCCGTCGGCGGCGGCAACACCAGCCCGTACTTCTACCAGCTGCTGCACGCACTGGGGACCTTCCCGCCGGCGGCACCGCCCACGGTCCGGGCGTTCAAGACGCCCGGGCAGCTGACCGTCGGGCAACTGG
>DASWFT010000321.1:0-14251 GCA_036394075.1 Streptosporangiaceae bacterium | reverse complement strand
GGGGCGATCATCATCAGGTCGGCCAGCTCGTCCACGATCACGAGCAGGTACGGGTACGGAAGATAGACCCGCTCGCTGCCCGGCGGCGGGGTGAGCTTGCCTGCCCGCGCCGCCTTGTTGAAGTCGTCGATGTGCCGGAATCCGTTAGCGGCCAGGTCGTCGTAGCGGCGGTCCATCTCCCCGACCACCCAGGCCAGCGCCTCCGCCGCCTTCTTGGGGTTCGTGATGATCGGCGTGATGAGATGAGGGATTCCCTGGTAGATCGCGAGTTCCACCCGCTTGGGGTCGATCAGGATCATACGCACGTCATCGGGCGTGGCCCGGATAAGGATCGAGGTGATCAGCCCATTGACGCACGTCGATTTGCCGGATCCGGTGGCTCCCGCGATCAGCATGTGAGGCATCTTGGCGATGTTCGCCACGACGGTGTGCCCCTCGACATTCTTGCCCAGGCCCACCACCATCGGATGGTGATCGGCGACGGCGACGGGTGAGCGCAGGACGTCCCCGAGGCTGACGGTCTCCCGGTCCGCATTGGGGATCTCCACACCGATCGCCGACTTGCCCGGGATCGGGGACAGCATCCGCACATCCGCGCTCTTCACCGCGTAGGCGATGTTCTTGGACAACTGCGTGACGCGCTCCACCTTGACGGCCGGGCCGATCTCGATCTCGTACCTGGTCACCGTGGGCCCCCGGCTGAAGCCGGTGACCTGGGCATCGACCTCGAACTGCTCCAGCACCGCGGAGAGGGCCTGGACCACGACGTCGTTGGCGCGGGTCCGGGCCTTCGGAGCCGATCCTGGCCGCAGCAGCGCGGGCGGGGGCAGGGTATAGCTGGCGTCGCTCGCCCCCGAGAGGGTGAGCTGCTCAGCTCGGCCGGGCAGCGGCACCGGCTCGGGGGCTATCTGCTGCGCAGGGGGGCCGGCCGGACCGAATCCGAGCATGTCGAGCAGGGACTCATCCTCATCGGCGGCCGCCCCGGCCCCCTGCGCAGCGCCAAGCTCGCCCGGCCTTCGGCCCGCTGACCCGGGCCCCACGGTCCCGGCTCCCCCGCCTGCGGCGCCCTGGTCCAGGCCGACCCCGGCCCGCCTGCGCGAAGCAGCGTCACCCGACAGGATCGGCGTGTCGTAGGGCTTGATATGTTCGCCCGCTTCGATGGCGACCGTGCGCTTGCGCCCGGCCCGCCCCGGCGTGGCAGGCTGCTGGCCCGCGTCCGTGGCGCGCCCGTCCGCCGCGCGGCCGAAACCGCGGAGTTCCGCGAGCCTGCTGGGCACCCGGTGCAGCGGGGTCCCGGTGACCACCAGCAGCCCGAAGCCGCTCACCAGCGCCAGAAGCGGCGCGGCGATCCATGGTGTCAGCGCGGCCACCAGCGGAGCAGAGGCGAAGAAGCCGACCAGCCCGCCGGCCGCGCGCATGCTCGCCGCACCGTCGGACGGCTGGGGCGTGCCATTGGCGATGTGCACCAGGCCGAGCACTCCGATAAGCAGCGCCGTCCAGCCGATGACGACCCGCCCCGTCTCCGAGTTACGCTCCGGGTGGCGCAGGAACCGCCAGGCCAGCAGGGCCAGGAGGATAGGCACCGTCCAGGATGCCGAGCCGAACGTGCCACGGACAGCTGCCGTCATCGCCCGGCCGACGAGGTTCCCCATGCTCCACCAGGTGGTGGCGGCGATGATGATCGCCGCGCCCAGGAACGCCAGCCCGGCCCCGTCCCTGCGGTGCAGGGGATCGAGTTCCCGGCCGCTCTTCCCCAGCGCGCGCGCCGCGAATCCGACCGCGTGCGCGACGACCATCCAGGCCGCGACCAGGGCGTTGGCCATCCAGCCGAACAGGATCAGGATCGGGTCCGTCTTCGGCGGGACACGCGATGCCGGCTGCCTCTTCTTGCGCGGCCGACCCTGGCCCCGCTTCCTGCCCTTACCCTGGCCGCCCTTACCCTGGCTGCGGGGGCCACCGCGGGCAGGCCGGGCCGGCTGCGCGTTGGCGCGGCTGCGGGGCGGCCCTGCGCCCCCCGCCGAGCGTGCGGTCCCCGGTGATCCGCTCCTGGGCCGGGCGGTGCCTTTGGGGACACGGGTAGCCATGATGACAACCGTAGCGAGGAAGCACTCGTCACCCAAAGAATCCCGCCGCCCGGCGTGTCGCATACCCGGGGCAGGTCCGACTACAGGGTGAACTCCGGTCGTCCCGGAGCCAGCAGGCCCGGGAAGAATGGGCGGCCGCCATTGGCAGTCGCCGATGAAAGGCCCAGGCTGGGAAGGCATATGCGGCCTACTGAGAAAGTGGACGGCCGAGCGGGGCCAACAGCGAAACGAAAGGCTGAGTGACCATAATGGACTCCGGTCCAGTGCGGACCATCGCCCGGCTGTTCGCCACCGTGGGGACCAGCGACTACCTCGGCGAGTCCGTCAGCCAGGCCTCCCACATGCTCCAGGCGGCAGCCCTGGCCGAGGCCGCCCGGGTGAGCCCGGCCCTGATCGCCGCCGCGTTGCTGCACGACGTCGGCCACTTCACCGGGGTGATCACCGGCCGCGGCCCGATGCGGGGCACGGACAACCGGCACGGTGACGCCGGTGCGGACTGGCTCGCCCAGTGGTTCGCCCCGGACGTGACGGAACCCGTCCGGCTGCATGTCGCGGCGAAGCGCTACTTGTGCGCCGTCGAACCGGGATACCTCGACACCCTGTCCCCCGCCTCCGTGCGCACGCTGCGCATCCAGGGCGGCCCGATGAGCCCGCGCGAGGCAACCGCGTTCGAGGCCGAGCCTGCGGCCGGAGCGGCCCTCCGGCTACGCCGCTGGGACGACGCGGCCAACGACCCAGCCGCCAAGGTGCCACCATTCGGCCACTTCGAGCCCGTCCTCCGGCGTCTGGTCCGCTACCGGGGGGTGGCCGGGGCTACCCGTTAGGTATCCGCTCAGACCTCGATCACCACGGGGATGATCATGGGGCGGCGGCGGTAGTTCTCGTTGACCCACCGCCCGACGGTCCGCCGGACCAGCTGGCCAAGCTGGTGCGCGTCGTGAATGTCGTCGGCGGCGGCGCGGGCCAGCGCCTCATCCAGCCGCGGCCGCACCTCGCCGAACGAGGCGTCGTCGATGCCCGAGCCGCGCGCGTGGATCTCCGGCCCGGCGACCAGCTTGCCGGTGGTCGAGTCCACCACGATGACCACGGACACGAAGCCCTCCTCGCCCAGGATCCGGCGGTCCTTGAGCGACGACTCGGTCACCTCGCCCACGGACAGGCCGTCGACGTAGACGTAGCCGCAGGCCACCTTGCCGACCACCGAGGCCCGCCGGTCCACCAGGTCGACCACAACGCCATCCTCGGCGATCACGATGTTCCGATCGGGCACCCCGCTGAGCTCGGCGAGCCGCGCGTGCGCCCGCAGGTGCCGCCATTCGCCGTGCACCGGCATGAAGTTGCGCGGCCGCACCAGGTTCAGCACGTAGAGCAATTCGCCGGCCGGTGCGTGCCCGGACACGTGCACCATCGCGTTGCCCTTGTGCGCGACCCGCGCACCCCACCGGGTCAGCTCGTTGATGACCCGGTAGACCGCCGTCTCGTTGCCGGGGATCAGTGACGAGGCGAGGATGACCGTGTCTCCCTCGGCGATCCGGATCGGATGATCTCGCCCCGCCATCCGGGACAGCGCCGACATCGGCTCACCCTGCGAACCGGTGGAGATCAGCACGATCTCATCCGGTGGCATCCCCTCCGCCTCGCGTGGATCCACCAGCAGCCCGCCCTTGACCGACGGCACCCGCAGGTAGCCGAGATCGCGGGCGACGCCCATGTTCCGTACCATCGAGCGTCCCACGAACGCGACCTTGCGCCCGTGCGAGGCGGCCGCGTCGAGCACTTGCTGCACCCGGTGCACGTGGCTGGCGAAGCAGGCCACGATGATCCGCTGCTGGGCGCCCGCGAAGATCTGCGCCAGCACCGGCGCGATGTCGCGCTCGCTGGTCACGATGCCGGGCACCTCGGCGTTGGTGGAATCGGACATCAGCAGGTCCACACCGCGGGCCCCGAGCCGCGCGAAGCCCCCGAGGTCGGTCAGCCGCCCGTCCAGCGGCAGCTGGTCCATCTTGAAATCGCCGGTGTGCAGCACGACACCCGCTGGGGTGGTGATGGCGACCGCCAGCGCGTCCGGGATGGAGTGGTTCACCGCAAAAAATTCAAGACCGAAGGCACCGAACGATTGCTGCCCGCCCTCCGCCACTTCCACCGTGACGGGGTTGATCCGGTGCTCGGTGAGCTTGCTGCGGACCAGGGCCAGCGTCAGCCTCGAGCCGACCAGGGGGATGTCGGCCCGCTCACGCAGCAGGTAGGGGATCGCGCCGATGTGGTCCTCGTGGGCGTGCGTGAGCACTACCGCCTCGATCTGTGCCAGCCTGCCTTCCAGGGAGGAGAAGTCCGGCAGGATCAGGTCCACGCCCGGCTGGTCAGGCTCGGGGAACAGCACGCCGCAGTCGACGATGAGCAGCCGTCCGGCGTGCTCGAACACGGTCATGTTCCGGCCGATCTCACCGAGGCCGCCCAGCCCGACGATGCGCAGGCCGTTCTTGGCCAGCGGCGGGGGGGCTCCGAGTTCGGGATGCGGGTGGCTCACCAGGCTGTCCCGCCCGCCAGCAGGCGCGCGGCGCTCATGCCGTGCCCCCCACTCGCCTCTGGGGCGCCTGGAGGCGCCGCCTTCCCTCGTCGCTCGTTCCTCGCTCCTCAGTCCAGGCGGCGCCGCGCCCCTCCGGCTCGCTCATGCCGTCCCCGGCAGCTTCACGCCGCCAGCGACCAGGTCCACGCGCAACTGTTCTCGCTCCGCGGGTGTCGCATCCGCGAGCGGGGCACGGACTGGGCCGCCGGGCAGCCCGAGCAGGCCGAGTGCGGCCTTCGTCATGATCACTCCCTGGTTGCGGAACATCCCTGTGTACACCGGCAGCAGTTCGCGGTGGATCGCCAGCGCACCGGATACATCCCCCGTCGTATACGCATCGATCATCTCGCGCAGCCGGTCGCCGACGACATGCCCCACCACGCTCACGAACCCGGCTGCGCCCAGCGCCAGCCACGGCAGGTTCAGCATGTCCGTGCCGCAGTAGTAGACCAGCTCAGTGGCCGCCATTACCAGCGAGGTGGCGGCCGGGTCGTCCTTAGCGTCCTTGACAGCGACAATCCGCGGGTGCTGGGCCAGTTGCAGCAGGGTCTCGGTCGCGATCGGTGTGCCGGTACGGCCGGGGATGTCATAGACCAAGACCGGCAGCCCGGTCGAGTCCGCGACCGCGGAGAAATGGGCCACCAGGCCGCTTTGTGGTGGTTTGTTGTAGTAGGGCGTGACCACCAGCAGTCCGTGGGCGCCAGCGCGCTCCGCCTGCCGGGCCAGTTCGCATGTGTGCGCGGTGTCGTTGGTGCCGACGCCGGCCACGATCGTGGCGCGGTCCCCCACCGCCCCGAGCACGGCGCGCAGCAGCCGGTCCTTCTCCTCGTCCGTGGTGGTCGGCGATTCGCCGGTGGTCCCGCTGATCACCAGGCCGTCGCAGCGCATCTCATCGACCAGATAGCTGGCCAGGCGGGCCGCGCCGTCGTAGTCCATCGCACGGTCAGCAGTAAGCGGTGTGATCATCGCGGTCAGCATCCGGCCGAAGGGCGCCACGGCAGAGCCGGTGCCCAGGCGGCCGGCGGACATTGGCTGGGTTCCTGTCATGAACCGAACGCTACCGGCAGGCGGCACGCCGGGGTAACCGGCTCGCGTCGCCAGCATGCTGAAAGACGCGGCGACATGGGCTCGGGGGTACCCATGTCAACCGCGTCTACCTGGTAATCGCAGGAGGCCACCTGAGCGTTACGCACGGTGATCCATTATCTTTCTCCGCGCCCCGCAGGGGGCGATCGCCGGCCGGATCAGGCGGACAGTTCGCGTTCGAGGGGGGTGCGGAAGCGCGGGATGACGCGCAGGGCGCCAAGCCATCCAGGCAGCCGGGCCGCTTCGGCCTGGACCAGGGCCGCCGCGTCGGCGCCGACGTCTTCGAGCAGTTTGACGGCGATCTCGCCGTCGCGGCGCTGGGCCCATCCGCCGACCACCCGGCCGTCCAGCCACACGGTCGGTCCCACGTTCCCCGAGCGGTCGAAAAGTGCCTGCTCATGGCCGCCGAGGAACCAGCCGCGAGCCGACCAGCCCATCACCGTCGGGTCCAGTGCGGGCAGCAGCGCAGCCCATGGCCCACCGGCGGGTGAGCCGGTCTCGTCTCCGGGCAAGACGATGCCCGCCACACCGTCCAGGTCCACCTCGCGCACGCGCAGGTCCGCGACGGCCTGCTTGACCTCGGCGCCCGTCCATCCGGTCCACCATCGCAGGTCGTCAAGCGGGGCTGCGCCGAACGCGGTCAGCCAGCGGCGGGCCAGTTCGGCGCGGGCCTGAGCGGGCGGCAGCGCCTCCCCGGCCGACGGAAGCCACTGCTCCGCCAGAGCCCACTGATACCGCTGCGACAGCAGCGAGCCCGTGGGGAGCCCGCGCACGATGTGCCCCTGGGCCCCCAGCAACAGCAGAACGCGGCTGGTGATGTTCTGTGTGGCCTGGTAAGGCTTGCCCTCGGCCACGACGAGTTGCGTGCGCAGCCGGGGCTCGTCGCCCGCAAGCTGCTCGGCTGTCGCCTGCCCGCCCCGGGCGGCCAGTGCAGCGAGCACGGAACGCTCCACGTCCCCCAGCCAGGGCTCGGGATCACGGACGTCGGTGAGTTCGCGCAGATGCTTGACCAGCAGCCGCCGCTGCGCGGACTCGACCCGCGGCATCGTGGACTCCTGGATCACGGGCCTCAGGTCGGCGGGCACCACGAACATCGTCCGCCGCATGCCGAGCATCCGGACCAGCGCCCGCCGCTCGTACAGCGCCTCGGCGATGGCCGCCGGGGCAACAGAGTCGGTCCTGGCCCGGACGGCGAGGAAGACCGATGCGGGATCGGTCGCGTGCAGCGCCACGACGCGCACTGCGGCCTCGACCGCGTCCTCCGCACGGGCGGTGGGGCACAGCGCGTGCCGGAGGCCTAGCCTCCTACGACGCTCGGCGACGTCGATCCGCAACATGCCAGCATGATGCACCATGCCAGCGACAGTGCGGGACCGCCGCCGCTGAGCTGTCACCACCAGACGCCCGGTACACCAGGGCCACCAGCCACGGTAAGCCCATCGGCTCCGGCTGGTCCGCCATGGCGGACCTCCTAGCCTTCCGGTGATCGCCTGCCGGTGATCAGAACACGGGGATGGTGATCAGAACACGGGGATGATGTCCTCGGGGTTGATGTCGTCGGCGACGTCAACGCCCTCGATGTCGAGTTCCGGGATGGCCGGGAACGCGATGCCCCATCGGGTCACGATGGCCCGGACCCGGGCCAACGCCACCCGCCAGTTCTCCGCCTGCTCGGTGTAGGAGAGCACGCCTAGCCCAGCGTCGCGCGCCTGGCGCATCAGGACGCGGTGGTTGGGCAGGAAGTAGGGCGGGAGATCCCAGAAGCCCCCCGCCTCCGGCGGCTCCCAGAGAATCATCGACAGGAAGATGAACCCGGCCCGCAACTGGCGGGTGATCAGGTCCTTCACGTCGTCGGTGAGGCCGGGCCACTCCTTGTCCAGGATGGTCATGCAGATCTGCAGGTGACGCGATTCGTCCCGGCCGATCCGGTGGAACATGTCGGAGAACACCGGGTGCGTGGTGCCCGACGCCATCCCGCGGAACAGCGTGGACGCCGCCATCTCGCCCATCATGAAGCTGGTGAACAGGACGGCGAGCGAGTACTTGCCGACCGCCTTGTTGTAGCCGGTCCAGTACCGGCCGCCGTTGTGGTAAAGCCAGCCGATGTTGTTGTGCGCGGCCCGCTCCAAGGCGGTGGAGGGCTGCCAGTCCAGCGGCCCGCCGGGCCATAGCTTGGCGATCGTGCGCTGGCAGCACTCCTCGTGGTTCATCTCGTCGCGCGTGATCGAGAAGAAGCACTTGCGGACGGGATCCTCTTCGTGCTGCTCGAAGGCGTGGATGGTGGCGCGGGCGAACACGGCCGGCCCGGAGGCGTCGAAATTGGCCAGCACCGAGAACCAGTACATGATCCCCAGGCGCTGCTCGGCGGTGAAGTCCTCGGCACGCAAGGCGTCCCACGGCAGGTCAGCCGGGTTCCACAGGGCCAGCTTGGACTTCTCGTAGATCGCGGCCAGCTTGTCTGTCTCGACCCGCCACTCCATCGGGTAGATGTTCGGCTGCGGGATCTCCGGGGCCGGCCAGAACCCGCCCTCCGGAATCACCAGCCCCCCGTCCGGCTCCGCCACGTCAAGCTCCATTGCTCTTGCCCGGTGCCCGGCAGAGCACCGCTGCTTCCGAGTATGCCCGCCGCGGCGCACGCCGATCCTTATGACAGCGTAAGGCCCATCATGCGCCCTGTCGTCATAGCCGGCCCCGGCAGCTTGCAGTACCAGGCGGCGCAGCTTGCGGTCAGCCGCCGATGCCTGGGCTCAGCTGCGATAAGGTACGGCTGTCCCGGGTCTGCCCGGGATGGTGCTGACCCAGCGAAGCCGGTGAGATTCCGGCGCTGTCCCGCAACGGTAATGCCCCTGGGTGCATGAGCCCAGCGGGATGAGCCCGGACGCCTGGCCCGCGCCCACGTGCTGTCCTCGGAGGAAGGGCGGCTCGTTTCGATGCCCCGTCGGGCGTCGCAGCGGGCGCACTTCGTCCTCCAGACCCGACGGAGGATGATCATGCGGGTTCTCTCCCGCCGTCTACCGGCCCTCGCGGCCGCCAAAGCTTTCGCCGGCACAGTTCTTGCCGGCGCAGTTCTCGCCACCGCATGCGCCGCGTGCGGCAGCTCCCAGTCGGCCACGGCCAGCCCAGCCAGCTCCGCCGACGGCGCGGCGACGAGCAGCTTCCCGGCGACGGTCACCGCGGCCAACGGCACCGTGCGCCTCAGTTCACGGCCGCGGGCGATCATCTCGCTGTCCCCGACGGCCACCGAGATGCTGTACGCGATCGGCGCCGGGAGCCAGGTCAAGGCGGTGGACAACAACTCGGACTACCCGCCGCAGGCACCCAGGACGAAGCTGACCGCCTTCGCGGCCAATGTCGAGGCGATCGTGGCCTACAAGCCGGACCTGGTCGTCGTGTCCGGCGACAGCGCCAAGCTCATCAAGCAACTCGCCGCGTTCAAGATCCCGGTCCTGGAACTGCCGGCCGCGGCCAAGCTTTCCGACGTGCACACCCAATTCGACGAGCTTGGCCGGGCCACCGGCCATGTTGCCCAGGCCGCGCAGGAGGACGCCACGCTGCGCCGCCAGCTCGCCCAGATCACCGCCGCGGAGCCGCATCACTCCGCGCCGATCACCTACTACTACGAGCTCGACCAGACCTACTACTCGGTCACATCGGCGACCTTCGTCGGGCAACTGCTTGACTTGCTCGGCATGAAGAGCATCGCGGACCAGGCGACCGGCGCCGCGGCCGCCGGCGGCTACCCGCAGCTGTCTGCCGAGTACATCGTCAAGGCGAATCCCGACTACGTCATCCTGGCCGACACGATCTGCTGCCATCAGAGCGGGGCAACCGTCGCCAAGCGTCCCGGCTGGTCGGCCCTCACCGCGGTCAAGGCGGGGCATGTCATTGCGCTCAATGACGACATCGCCTCCCGCTGGGGCCCGCGCATCCCCGATCTGCTGCATACGGTCGAGACCGCCATCACCAAGGGCAGCAGCACGTGAACGCAGCCGTTCCTGGCCGCGCGGCCACGGGCACCCCGGCCACGGGCCCGGGCACCCCGGCCAGCCCGGCGGCCGCGGCCAGGACGGCGTCTGCGCACACGCATCTTGCCCGGGTGCGGCCCGGGCGGCCGCTCATGGTGGCCATCGCGGCCCTCGTGGTGGCCGTGGCGGTCGGTGTCTCGGTTGGCCCGGCAGGCCTGTCGGTGCCTATGGTCGGCGAAGCGCTGCTGGCCCGGCTGCCCTGGCATCCGGCGCTGTCTGTCCCTGCCGTCGACGTGACCATCGTCTGGCAGGTGCGGCTGCCACGAGTCGTCCTTGGCGCCCTGGTCGGGGCCATGCTGGCCGGTGGCGGGGCGGCCTACCAGGGTGTGTTCCGTAACCCGCTCGCCGACCCGTACCTGCTCGGCGTGGCCGCAGGCGGCGGCCTGGGCGCAACGATGATCATTATCTCTGGGGCCAGCCCGGCGCTGCTGCCCCCGGCCGCGTTCGCGGGCGCCGGCGCCGCGGTCGCGGTGACCTACCTGCTGGGGGTGACCGGCCGCAGCGAGAGCACCATGGGCGGCGCCACCGCGTCGATAGTGCTGGCCGGCGTGGCGGTGGCCGCTCTGCTGACCGCGGTGCAGACTTACCTGCAGCAGGAGCACACCCAGGATCTCCAGCAGGTCTACTCGTGGATCCTGGGCAGCCTCAGCCTGGCCACATGGTCCGACGTGACCCTGATCCTGCCGTACGCTGCCGTGGCGGCCGCGCTACTGCTCGCCCACCGGCGACTGCTCGATGTGCTCCGGGTCGGCGAGGTGGAAGCCAGCAGCCTCGGCGTGGACATCGCGCGGGTGCGGCTCACCGTGGTCATCGCGGCCACGCTCGGGACCGCCGCGGCAGTCGCGGTAAGCGGGCTGATCGGATTCGTGGGCATCATCATCCCGCACACGGTCCGGCTGATGGGCGGCGCGAGCTACCGGATCGTGCTGCCGGTCTCCATGATCGGCGGCGCGGCCTTCCTGGTCCTCGCCGACGTCGCCGCGCGCACGGCCCAGTCGCCCGCTGAGGTGCCGATCGGCGTGATCACCGCGCTGGCGGGGGCGCCGTTCTTCCTCTTCGTGCTCCGCTCCCGGCGGGCCCGGCGGGATCTCGCGTGATCACTCTCGACGGCGTGGGAGTCCGCTACGGCACCGCGCCGGCGCTGGCGGAGGTCACCGACCAGGTGCAGGCCGGTGAGTGGCTGGGCATCATCGGGCCAAACGGAGCGGGCAAGACGACTCTGCTACGGTCCATCGCTGGCCTGGTACAGCATGACGGAAAGATCACCATCGGCGGGCAGCCGACGTCCGGGCTGCGCCGCCGCAGGCTCGCCCGGCTAGTCGCCTATGTGCCCCAGCACCCTGAGCTTCCGCCGGAGATGACGGTCGGCGACTACGTGCTGCTCGGCCGGACCCCGCACATCGGCTACCTGCGCATGGAGACCGACGCCGACCGGCGGATCTGCGCCGAATTGCTCGACCGGCTGGCCCTGTCCCCGATGGCCGGACGAAGGCTGGCCACGCTGTCCGGCGGTGAGCTGCAAAGGATCGTTCTGGCGCGGGTGCTGGCCCAGCAGGCGCCGGTGCTGCTGCTTGACGAGCCGACCAGCGCACTAGACCTCGGCCGCCGGGTGGACGCCCTGGAACTTATCGACGAGCTGCGCCGCGAGAGGTCGCTCACCGTCCTGTCCGCGGTGCACGACCTCACCCTGGCCGGCCAGTTCGCCGACCGGCTAATGCTGCTGGATGTGGGGCGGGTCGCCGCCACCGGACCACCGGCCAGCGTGCTGCGCGACGACGTGCTCGCCCCGCACTTCGGCCCCGGAGTCCAGGTCATGACGACAGCGGACAACACGCTGGTCGTCATGTCACGGCGCCGCTAGCCCACCCCCGCCCTCCCGGACTTCATGATCACGAAGGATTCCCCGGTCGCATAGGGCGGTGTGCCAAAGGGGAAATCCCAGGCCCTGCCCGCCCGGCGGACCGGCTGATCATCGAATGGACAACCCAACTATGACCGACCCGCCAAACCTGCCACTCACGCCAGGCTAGCGCCAATCAGACCGGCCCCACCGGGCCGCGCGAGCAAACCCACCACGGGCGCGCCCGCGCGGCCCCAGACGAGGAACCGCACCACCACAGCAGGCCGGCCCACCCACCCCCTACCAGCGCCGGTCCCCGTCTCCACGAACCCCGCGCCAGAGTGCCCAGCCAGGACCACAACCAGCAGTGCCCTCCGGGCACTCATTCCCTTTCCCGGCGCCCGGCGGGCACTGAGAAACCGGCACACCGGGCGGCCACCAGCCACGAACCCACTGGCCCGGCGCGCCACGAGTCAGGACTTCGGCCCCCAGGCCGACGCGAAGAAACACGAGCCGCACAAGCCCCGCATCGCCTACAGTCCACGCCATGAACCCCGCCCAGCAGCCGACGAAATCAACCAGCGAGGAACTCTCCGACGGCGCGCAGCGGCTGCTCGCCGAAGTCGACGCCGCCCTCAACGGCAGCGCGTTCGCCATCCTCAATAACCAAACGCGCGGCACCCTCCATCGCTACTACGACGCCGCAGCCCTCCGGCACTGCTGCCAGCTCCTCAAAGACATCGAACTGTCCACGGAAGCCGGACAGGAAATGACCGTCCGCATCCTCGCCCGCGCCTTCATCGAACCGCTACGAACCCGACCCCGCCGAACAAGCTAGCTGGGCACCAGGCAAGCCAAACAGCGCGTCCTCATAGTGTGATGCCAGCGGTAGATGGCAAGGTGAGGGGCAGACCCGTTCAGGGCGGAGGCTGGTAGAACGGGTCATCAGGCTCCCGCGCAATCGCCTCATCCCACCCACATGCCGGCTTCGACGGATGCCACGGGCTGTCATGCGCCGGCATCCGCTCCAGCACCGGGCAGGCCGGCGCACCCGGATCAAGGCCCTCCCCCGCCTCGCTCACGCTCTCCAGCGACAGGCGCACGAAGATCGCATACCGGCGCAGATCCTGGCCCGCCCGAACCCGCAAGTCCCTCGGAACACCCCGCGCCGCGCCCTGCGCCAGATACACCAGCATCCGGAACTGCTCAGCAGCCCTCCCAGCCCCGAGCCCGGACAACTGAGCGTCAGCGGCATACCGCAACGCCCGCGAGGCGTCCTCACATTCCTTCCGCCGCCATGGGTCACGCTCCCTGGCTGGCTGCTCACCCTGCTTCCACTCGGGATCTCGGTACAGATTCGGCACCACATCCTAGAACGGCATCACGCCCGCTATCGCCCCCAGCAGACCCGCCACACTCTCCTGCTGCCGGTCACGACGCCGCACCCGCTCCGCGTCCGCACGCTCGTCCCGCACCTGACGCTCAGACCGTTCAACCTCTTCGCGAAACCTGCGCTCCGCATCCTCGCGATCCCGTGCCGCACGGTCACGCTCCCCGCCCAACTCGCGCTCATGCCTGTCAAGATCATCGATCCGCGCGTTCTCGCTACGCTTACGGTCCCGGCTCGCAAGCCGCATGGTGACAAAGACAGCCACAATCGCGCCGACGCCAGTCACGACAGAGCCCCACGCACCCAGCCAGTCCGCCAAATTCGGCGGAACACTCGGAACGCGGACAAAGCCAAAGGCCACAATCCCAGGCAACACAGCGCAAGCCTACGGGCCAACACCTCACACTCTGGGTGCGCCAGGTGCGCCCCTCGTGGTGCTCCGGGTACCAGCAACCCCCGCACAGCACCCGCACAGGCCCGGGACACGGCGTGCGGGTGCTGTGCGCCCCGAAATCCGCCCGGCACCCCTCCTGCCAGCATCGGCCCTGCGGGCCGAGCCGTCTGCGCCGTTCCTGACCTCACCCCCACCCCAAGGGGACCCCGAGAGGATTATGCAAAACCCCGGGAGGGGTGCGCAATAGGGTAGCTCTTGCCTGAAATAGTGAGAGAAACCTGTCGACACGCCGTACTAGATAACAGACAACGGCTTCTCCGACCGATAGAAAGAAGGTTTCCACACCAAAACTCATCGACGGAGAAGCCGTTGCGGTTCGAGCGTATGTCAGGACTGGACGAAGAGCAACTCGGAGAACTTGAATGCCGCGTGGCCGGACTACTCGAAGAACCCTGGGATAAAGGCGAAGGGCGCCCGCGCGAACTGACCTTGCGGGAGGCGCTCGTCGTTACCTGCGGATATCTGCGGCAGAACATCATCGAGGAGGTATGGGCCGACATCTTCGGCGTCGCCCAGTCGACGATATCGCGGTACATCACTTTCCTCACGCCATTCGCTGAGAACGCAACAGAAGAAGACCGGCCGGCCGAAGAGGATGCAGCTGAGGCCACCAGGGGTGCGATCGCACTGGTACACGGCACGCTGTGGCCGTGCTGGTCCTGGGACAATGGCGTTAAGTTAAGCTTACATGGGTGTAAGATCCTCTCTCGTGGCGAGGCGAGGACAGCAGGTGGTAGCCGGGGACCGGCTGGCGGACCGGATCGGGATCGGCGTGCTGGCGAAGGTGTTCCCGCCGGAGCTGGTCG
>DASWFT010000320.1:0-9194 GCA_036394075.1 Streptosporangiaceae bacterium | reverse complement strand
CCAGCGCGAGGATTCCCACACCGCCAGCGAGAATGAGCGCGAGCGCGCTGTCGGCATACTTGTTGAGCCACGCCGCTAATCGCGCCATATCGGCACCCCCGGCCGTCGGTTCAACTCATGGTAACGAGCCTGGCGCAGCTGCGGCAGCAGGGCCGCCGACATGCCACACGTAGAATCAAGATCTACAATACGGGTGAGCCGCCACGCCCGGCCGGAGTCGCCTCCCGTGAATGACTGAGGTCGCTACCAGCAGGACGCCGGCCGCTGCAGGTGGATTTCGGGAGAAGAAGCATGGCGCGTTCGATGTGGTCGGGATTTCTGAGCTTCGGGCTGGTGAGCGTCCCGGTGGGCCTGTATACGGCGACGGCGGACCAGACGATTCATTTCAACCAGCTGCACAAGGGCACGTCGAACCGCATTCGCTACAAGAAGGTCGACGAGGTCACCGGCGAGGAGGTCACCAACGCGGACATCGTGAACGGATTCGACCTCGGCGGTGAGTACGTCGTCGTCACCAAGGAGGAGCTCAAGGAGGTCGCTCCCGGCAAGTCGGAGACAATCGAGATCAGCGACTTTGTCGATCTTGACCGCATCGACCCGGTGCATTTCCGGCAGACCTACTACCTCGCGCCGCGGGGGAAGGGCGCGGACCGCGCCTACGCGCTGCTCCGGCAGGCAATGCGCGAGACGGGCAAGGTCGGCATCGCCACCCTTATCCTCCGGGACAAGGAGCACCTCGTTGCGGTACGTCCCGGTGAGGATGTCCTGATCTTGGAGACGATGTATTTCGCCGACGAGATCCGCACGCCGAGCGAAGAGCTCGATAGCCTGCCGCAGGACGTCAGCTTTGCGGGACGGGAGCTGGAGGTCGCGAAGAAACTGGTCGAGTCGCTCTCGGTGGAGTGGTCCCCCGAGGATTACCACAACACCTACCGCGCCCGGGTCGAGGAGCTGATCGAGCGAAAGCGCGAGGGACACGCGGTCGTCTTCGAGGAGGAGCGCCCGAAGTCCAATGTCATCGACCTCATGTCGGCTCTGGAGGCATCAGTTGCCCGTACGGGGCAGTCACGGGCGACGGAGACCGCCGACCCAGCCTCCGAACCGGCCGCGGATCAGTCGGCCAAGCCGGCCAGGACGGGCAAGCAGCAGGACCTTCAGTCGATGAACAAGGCCGAGCTGCTGGCCCGCGCCGCCGAGCTGGACGTCCAGGGACGCGCGAAGATGTCCAAGCCGCAGCTCATAGAGGCGATAGCTGAGGCGGCCGCGCCGAAGCGGCGGGGCCGGAAGATTTCTTAGATATCGGCTCCGCGGCCGGCCCGGCGGGAGGCAGACTGTCGGCCCCTGGTGATAGATCAGGAGGGTGAAAGGAGCCCTCATGCCCGAGCCCGCCCTGGTCATCGAGACATGCGTCGAGTGCGAGCAGGACCTGGAGCACTGCCACGGGACGGCGATCGTGCACTGTGACGGCACGGGCGATTGTGCCGAGGACCCAGGCTGCCGTCTGGCCGTTGAGCAGCATCTTTTCGAGATCTCGTGCGGCGAGGTGGAGTGCTCGTGCGCTGCCCCGGACCCCTGGGCGGCCTGGCCCGGAGAGCAGGCCGCGGCGTCGTGACCCGGGTACGGCCGGCGAATCACGACTCAGGTCACTAAGGCCAGGGGGGCGAACAGGTCGCCGAGCCGTTCGACGCGGTCGAGAACCTCGGTCGCGGTGAAACGCAGCCGGGCCGGGTCACCGCCCCGATCGCAGTCCTCCACCTCATTCCAGGTGACCGGCGTCGAGACAGTAGGATCGGCGGCCCCGCGAAGCGAGTAGACCGCCACCGTCGTCTTCGCCGGGTGGTTCTGGCTCCAATCGATGAGCACCCGGCCCCGGCGCAGCGTCTTGGTCATTTTCGTCACGACAAGCCCGGGATGATCTTTCTCGATCGACTGGGCAACGCCGAGAGCGCGTTCCCGGGCCGTGTCCCACTCGGTCCGGGCCGGGAGCTTGAGGTAGACCTGGAGACCTTTCGACCCGCTTGTCTTCGCTACCGGCTCGCGGCCCCTCCCGGCCACGCGGCCGTAGATCCACGATGCGATGCGGCAGCACTCCACGATCGAGGTTCCCGGGCCCGGATCGAGGTCGAACACCATGTGGTCTGGCCGACCCGGGAGCGGGCGGCGGCGCCCGGCATGCCAGAGGGGCACGTGGAACTCGATCGCAGCCAGGTTCGCCGCCCAGATCAGGGTCGGCCTGTCCGCCACCACCGCGTACTCGACTTCCCCGTCGGGAGAACTGCCCCGCCCCCGCCCGGTGCCGACCGAGGGGACCTTGATGGTCTGGACCCAGGGCGGCGCGTGCGATGGCACATGTTTCTCGATGAAGGAGTTGCTGCTGACGCCGTCAGGGAAGCGGCGCAAGGTGACGGGGCGATCCTTCAGGTGAGGCAGCATCACCGCGGCGATCCGGGCGTAGTAGTCGAGCACGGCTCCCTTCGTGAATCCGCTGGCCGGATAGAGCAGCTTGTCGAGGTTCGACAGCACGAGGCGCCGGCCGTCCACCTCCGTCTCGACGCGATCAGGGCTCACTGGTGACCTCCCCCGGGTCCTTGTCGGGCCGCAGGCCTCGCCAGGACGGGTGGCGAAGGTGGCCGTCCGCGGTCCGGTTGCTGTAGCGGACCTCGCCGACGATGACGGGCCGCACGAAATGCGCCAGTTTCGCGACTGAGGGGCTGACCCGGGAGGAGAACGGGCTCGTCTTCCTGGCCAGAGGCTGAAGGGCGCCGAGGAGTTCACGGCGTGCCTCCTCGCCGAAGCCGGTGCCTACCTTGCCGACATAACGCAAGCCATCCACCCCCGGTATCCCGAGCAGGAGCGCGCCGAGCTCGCCTGATCGCTCTCCGTTGCCCTCCGTCCATCCACCAATGATCACTTCCTGGGTCCTGAAATTCTTCACCTTGACCCACTCGCCGCTGCGCCGGCCGGCCCGATAGGGCGAGTCCCGGCGCTTGGCGACGATGCCTTCGAGGCCGCGTTCCTGCGCGGCGGCCAGGACATCAGCGCCGGACACGTCGCGGAACGAGTCGCCGGTGGCGAGCGAGGGACCGGACAGGGCGAGAGACTCAAGGCGCTGACGGCGCTCGTCGTAGGAGAGATCGAGCATCGGCTGCCCGTCGAGGTGCAGCACGTCGAAGACGACATAGCTGACCGGGACCTGCCGTGCCCGCCTGCTGATCTCGGCGCTGCCGGACAGATGCAGGCGCTGCTGAAGCTGGCCGAAACTGGGCCGCCCGTCGGGGCCGAGAGCGACAAGTTCCCCGTCGAGGACAGCGGGCCGCGCGCCGAGTTGCTCCCCGACCTCACGCAGCTCAGGAAACTTGGCCGTGATGTCCTTGTCTGTCCTGCTCAGAGCGCGGACCCGGCCGCCGTCGACGTAGGCGACCGCCCGTATGCCATCCCATTTGACCTCATAGGCCCATTCCTCGTCGCGGGCCGGCAGCGGTCCGGTTACCGCGAGCATGGGCTCGATCCGTTCGGGAAGTGGCTGGAAGCCTTCCCGGATGGGATCCATGCGATGGATCATCCAGTTCTTCCCGCCGGTCGCGAACAGGACGTAGCGGCCTTGCGCCTTCGACCCATGCAGCACGACCTTGACCTCGGTCTCGGTCCACTTCTCGAGATCGTAGTCACCGTGATCCCAGAGGCCTACACGCCCGCCGCCGTACTCGCCCTTCGGGATGTCACCCTCGAAGCTCCCGTACTCCAGCGGATGGTCTTCGGTATGGACGGCAAGATGGTTGGTGGCCGGGTCCTCGGGGACGCCCTTGGGCAGCGCCCACGACACCAGGACGCCGTCGTGCTCGAGGCGGAAGTCCCAGTGCAGCGCCCGCGCGTGGTGCTCCTGGATGACGAACACCGGTCTGGCGCCGTCCCGCGGTGGGCGAGGCTGCTCCGTCTCCATCGGCTCCGGGGTCCGGGCCGGATCGCGCTTGGCCCGGTAGGCACCGAGCCGACCGCCATCAGCCATAGCAGGCTCCTCTGCCATAGCAGGCTCCTCAGCCATAGCAGGCTCCTCTGCCATGGCTGGCTCCTCCGGGCGGATGCGCAAGCGTGACCACCCTGGGCCAATACCCGCAAGCCCGCCGCCTACGCCCGCTGCCGCACCCCTCCGGGGCCGGCCGGGATGCTGTGACGTTCCAGGACGTCGTTGTGATCGGCAGCGCTGGGATTTGGCTGTTACTGCTGGTCAGATTGGTTCTTGAGGTGTTGTGGCGGCTTGTTGTCCAGGCAGCAGCGGACGAAGTCCTGGACGATGGGGTTGGTGTCGTTGGCCGGCGGCCAGGCGACGCCGACCTGGCTAGGGCTGACGCCGGTGACGGGCCGGTAGGTGATGCCGGGGCGTGCGTAGTAGCGGGCGGCGGATTCGGGGGCCAGGGCGATGCCGTCGCCGTTGGCGATCGCGGTCAGCCAGGTGTCGGGCTGGTCGGTGACGGCTCCGATGCGGACCGGGTGGCCCTGGCGTTCGCCGGTGGCCAGCCAGTAATCGCGCCACCAGCCGGTTTCTGCGGGGGCGGCGACGAACGGCTCGTCCCACAGCTGGTGGAAGGAGATCTGATCACGGGCGGCGAGCGGGTGGGTGGCGGGGAGCGCGACCCAGCGGGGCTCGGTGAGCAGCACCTCGATCCGCACGTCGTCCTGGCCGGGGAACGGCAGCCGCAGCAGGGCAGCGTCGGTGTCGCCGCTGGCGAGCCCGGCGGTGGGGTCCGACCAGGCGGCCTGCCGCATGTCCACCCGCCAGCCCGGCCGGCGGCGGGCGAACGCCGCGATGATCTGCTGGGTGGCCTCGTTGGCGGCGCTGGAGATGAATCCGACCGGCAGCACCCGGGCCGCGCGGCTGGCGGCGGCCTTGGTCTCCCGCAGCGTCTGGTCCCAGCCGGCCAGCACGGCGGGGGTTGTGTCGGCCAGCGCCTGGCCTGCCGCGGTGAGGGTCATCCCGGCCCGGGATCGGGTGAACAGCCGCACTCCCAGCTGGCTCTCCAGTTGCTTGATCTGCTTGGTCAGCGCCGGCTGGGACAGAAACAGCCGCTCCGCCGCGCGGGTGAGGTTTCCTTCGGCAGCGACGGCGGCAAAGTAGCGCAGCAGCCGGGTGTCGATATCCATGCCATCAGGTTATGGCCGCGTGTATTGGACGCCGGGCTGGCAGCCGACGAGGCTTGATCTGTGAGTGGGGGCAATTGGATCATCGGGCCGGGACTGCTAGGCCGCTAGGGTGGCCACCGCCAAGCGGTCCCGGTACGGGGAGGCGGCCCCTATGGCGACGGTGTGCTTTGTCTATGGGCTAGCTGCGAGCGCGGATCGGCACTGAGCGGGGGCGGCGGATCGGGGCTACGCGGGCCCGGGCAAATGTCATGGAGGCGTATGCCCACGTCAGGCCGCGTCTGCAGATGAGAGAACAATGGAAACGTTCAAGAAGGAGTTCTGATGCGGCGAGTGGTCTTGCAGATGGGCGTCACGCTGGACGGATACGTCGCCGGGCCGGGCGGCGAAGGTGACTGGGGGCTTCCGGCCGAGCATCCGGACGTACGCGCATGGAAGGTCGCATCCCTGCGCCAGGCCGGAACCCACATCATGGGACGCGTCACCTACGACCAGATGGCCGCGCACTGGCCGACCGCGACTGACGACTACGCGGCACTCATGAACAACATTCCCAAGGTCGTCTTCTCAAAGACGTTGCCAGCCGCCGGATGGGCCGGCTCCCGGATTGCCCGCGGCGACCTCGCCGAGGAGATAGCCGCCCTCAAGAGCGAATCCGGCGGCGAGATCATGGCCCATGGCGGCGCCGCGTTCGTTCAGGCGCTATCCAGGCTCGGCCTGATCGACGAGTACCGCCTGGTCATCCTCCCAGTCGCCCTGGGGAACGGGCTGCCACTGTTCAAGGACCTGGCCAAGCCGCTACGAGTGGATCTCGCCGAGGCCAAGAGTTTTCCTGACGGGACGGTTATCCACGTCTACCAGCCGATCACAACCACGGGGTAGCACCTGGGCCAGCCTTGGCACACGAGAGCCTGGCTGCGGGCCCGGAGCCGCGGGTTATCTGCCGTCTAGTTCGGCGATGAGCTGCCTGGGCGCCACCAGGCGATAGGCCTCCTCGATGATCGCGGCGATCTCGTTCCAGTCGACGCTGCTGCGACCCGGCAGGTCAAGGAAAATCCCCAGCCAGCCGGAGAAGGTCCCCCTCGCCGACACCGGCGGCCGGAAGAACCGTTCGGGTTCGGCGCTGGCCAGTTCCTCGGGCACCCCGGGCGGGGCAGGGCACCACAGCGATACCCTGCCCTCGCCGCGGTGGTTGTCGTGGTAGTAGCAGACCGGCCGCGTGTCCCGGACAAAGAAGCACGGGGCGCCGTGGCTTAGCCGTTCGCTCACGCCAGGCAAGGCAAGGGCAATCCCCCGGACCCGGTCGAGTCCACGCCCTCCCATGCCGGCAAGTCTCGCGGAGCACCAAGCAGAGGGCAACAGCAGGGCGGGCCGTGTCGCGCTGGCGCATCGTTGCTTAGTCCGCATCCGCGGGGCATGGGGGACTCCTCGCGGCGACCGTAACCCATTGCCTACTTGGCGCTGGGTGTTTGTTGCGTGGCGCGGTTTCCGGTCCCGGCCGGGCGGGATTTTCTGCTGGCGCCGGTGGTGATGACCGGGGTGCGCTGCTGGCGGGGGGCGGGGTCCTCGGCGAGGGCGAGGATGTGCCAGGCGACGTCGGCGCGGGAGATGGGCTTCATGGCGAACCGGTCGCTGGCCTGGACGTTGCCGGTGAGCGGGCCGTCGGTGAGCTTGACGGGCCGCAGCGCGTACCAGTCGAGGCCGCTGGCGGCGAGTTCTTCCTCCATGGCCTGCAGGTCCTTGCCGACGCGGCCGAGGTTGGGGACTGCGACGGTGCGGAAGAAGCGGAACAGCAGCCGCGGGCCGGCGCCCATGGCGGTGTCGCCGGGTCCCATGCTGGCGGTGCTGACCGAGATCAGCCGGGCGGGCGTGGCTGAGGTCTTCATCGCGGTGATGAGGGTGCGGGCGAGCCGCTGGTGCAGGTCGGGGGGTGAGGTCATCGTGGTCCGGGGATTGTGGCGGGTGACGAAGTTCGGGCCCACGGCGGTGACCACGATATCGGCGCCGCGGATGGCCTGGGCGGCAAAGGCGGGGGCGAAGATGTCCGGGGCGACCAGGATCTCGGCCTGCCCGGAGGGCGGGCTTTGCGGTGTGGCCCGGTAGATGGCCCGGACCTGGTGGCCGCGCTGGGCGGCGAGGCTGACGAGGTGGGTGCCGATGCCGCCGGAGGCTCCGAAGACGGTGATGTTCATGGTCAGGTGCTCCTGTTCGTCAAAGGGCCGGGCCAGGCCCGGTGCCGTGTGGCTGGCCGCAGTCGTTTGCGGTCGTATTTCCTGCTGGGTGCCAGGCCCGCGTGCTGGCGCGGGTGCGGCTTTAATCGCTCAGTTCCGGTGCGGGAATCCGGTCGTGGCCGGCGTGGATGTCATCGGGGTGCGCTGCCGGCTCGCCGCGGGTGTTGGTGGCGCGCAGCGCGATGACGGCGGCGGCGAGCAAGAAGATCGCGCAGGCCAGCAAGGCGCGCTGGTAGCCGCCGGTGAGCGCGGTGGCCGGCGGGGCGCCGGTGGCGAGCAGGGCGCCGGTGCGCGCGGTGGCGATGGCGGAGAAGATCGCCAGCCCGAGCGCGGTGCCGAGCTGCTGGGAGGTGGCGAGCAGCCCGGCGGCGCCGGCCAGGATCAGCGCGCAGACCGGCAGGTTGACGAACAGCACCCACCGCCAGCCGGGACCCTGCGACAGCACCCCGCCGAGGAACACGCCGGCAGCGGCCGCGAGCCCGGAGACCGCGCCCCAGGTGCCGAGCGCCCGGTTGCGGTCGGTGCCCTGGCTGAAGGTGGTGGTCAGGATGGACAGCCCGGCCGGGGCCATCATCGCCGCGCCGGCGCCCTGCCCCAGCCGGGCGCCGATCAGCATGCCGGCGCTGGCCGCCAGGCCGCCGGCCAGCGAGCAGGCCGCGAACAGCGTGGTGCCCGCGGCCAGCAGCCGCCGCCGCCCGAGCAGGTCGGCGGCCCGGCCGCCGAGCAGCAGCAGCCCTCCGTAGGTGACCAGGTAGCCGGATAGGACCCACTGCAGGTTCTGCACCGAGAAGCCCAGGCCGCGCCGGATCGACGGCAAGGCGACGTTCATGATCGAGGAGTCGGCGACGTCGAGGAACTGGACCGCGCACAACAGCAGCAGCGTGAGCCTGCCGGGTCGGGTCGCGAGGAAGGAACCGTGCTGGGTGGTCACTAGATGAGCCTCCAGAACTGTACCGGGTAGTACAGTCCCGAGGCTAGCATCAAGTGGACTGGTTAGTACAGACTTAGCTCAGGGACGTTCGCACCTGCGCGAGCCCCGCTTCCACCGCGGTATGCAAGGACGCCGGGTCCTTGCGCGTCTGGCTCAGCACCATCCCCCCCTCGATGCTGGCCAGCAGCGCCGTGGCCAGCACGGCAGGGGAGGCGTCCGCGCGCAGCTCCCCACGGTCCCGCATCCGCGCAAGCGCGTCCGCGAACAGCTGCTCCCAGGCGTCGAACGCCGCGGCGGCCTTCAGCCGCGCGCCCTCGTTGCGCTCGGCCACCTCGGCCGCCAGCGACCCGATCGGGCATCCCGGCAGCCCCATCTGCTCAAACCCCGCCGCGAAGCCTGCCAGCGCCTGCTCCAGCTCCGCCAGGGACGCGACGCTGCCCAGCGCCTGGGTCAGCCCGGCTAGCACCTGCGTGCAGCGCAGCCCCACTGCCGCCTCCACCAGCTCGTCCCGGCCGCGGAAATAGTGGTAGAGCTGGCTCTTGCCCGCCCCGGCGGCCGCCAGCACCTCATCCAGGCTCGTCCCCGCGACGCCACGCTCGGCGAACAGCTCCGCTGCGCGCTCCACGATCCGCTCCCGGCTGGCGCGCCCGCGCCCGGTTCTCGGCTCGTCCGCCATGTGCCCTATGCTAACCGCGGACTGTACCAGGCAGTCCAGGATGTGGCCGGAGCGGCGAAGGGGTCTCCTCCGCCCGGTCGCGCCGCCAGGCGGCCTGGTAGCGGTCAGTGTCCGTCCGCCACCGCCTGTGCCCGCTGTGATGTCATCGGCGCTTCCGGGCGGGCGGTGTGGTTGCCTGGGCGGCAGGCCGCGGGCGTATTCCGCGGCGGCCGCGACCCAG
>DASWFT010000319.1:0-4480 GCA_036394075.1 Streptosporangiaceae bacterium | reverse complement strand
CGGATCCTGGCGCGTACCGCCGAAGCGCCGGCCATGCTGATGGGCGACCAGCTGTTCCAGCGGCTGCTGCGGCACCGGATCATCCTCCTCGGCCAGCAGGTCGACGAGGACATCGCCAACCGGATCTGCGCTGAGCTCGTGCTGCTCGCCGCCGAGGACGCCAAGGCGGACATCAGCATCTACATCAATTCACCCGGTGGCTCGGTGTACGCGGGACTGGCCATCTACGACGTGATGCAGTACGTGCCGAACGACATCGCGACGTATGCGATGGGCATGGCCGCGTCCATGGGCCAGTTCCTGCTCTGCGCCGGCACCGAGGGCAAGCGGTTCGCCCTGCCGCACGCGCAGATCCTGATGCACCAGCCCTCTGGGGGAATCGGCGGCTCAGCTTCCGACATCAGGATTCAGGCCGAGCAGATGCTGTACATCAAGCGCACGCTCGCGGAGCGCACGGCGTTTCACACCGGGCAGACTGTTGAGCAGATCGAGACTGACGCGGACCGCGACCGCTGGTTCACCGCCGAGGAAGCCAGGGAGTACGGCTTCGTGGACCGCGTCATCAGCAGCGCCGTCGAGGTGCCGTCAGTAGGGCCGGTCTCGTGAATCCGGGACCGGGAGCGGAGGAGCCAAAGTGAGTACATCTAACCGGCGGTCGGCGGAAGCCCGCTACGCGGAACCCCGCCATGCGGAACCCCGTCACGCGGAGGCCCGGTACGTTCTGCCGTCCTTCGTGGAGCGGACCTCGTACGGCATCAAGGAGATGAACCCGTACAACAAGCTCTTCGAGGAGCGGATCATCTTCCTCGGCGTGCAGATCGACGACGCGTCGGCCAACGACGTCATCGCCCAGCTGATCGCCCTGGAGTCGATCGACCCGGACCGTGACATCACGATGTACATCAATTCGCCCGGCGGCTCCGTCACATCGATGATGGCGATCTACGACACGATGCAGTTCGTCCAGCCGGAGATCCAGACGGCATGCGTCGGCCAGGCCGCCTCGGGCGCTGCCGTTCTGCTCGCTGCGGGCACCCACGGCAAGCGGCTGGCGCTGCCCAACGCCCGTATCCTGCTGCACCAGCCGGCTACCGAGGGCGGCTACGGCCAGTCGAGCGACCTGGAGATCCAGGCCCGCGAGATCCTGCGGATGCGCGCGGCGATGGAGGCCATCATCGCCACGCACAGCGGCAAGGATGAGGAGCAGGTCCGGCGCGATGTCGAGCGGGACAAGTTCTTCACCGCGCAGGAAGCCAAGGAGTATGGACTGATCGATGAGGTTCTTACGAGTCTGAAGCGCCGCACCGAGGTAGGGTCGTCCTAACCAGGAGGATTCGCTCGACCGGCACGCCGGTAAAGGTGCCCGGCCTCGCGGCCAAGGCGTCCGAAGCGGTACCGTCGGGTTGAGTACATGACGGCGTGGCAGGGACATGCCCGCCGGCGGCGGCCTGAGGGCCGGGCCGGCGGGGCCAGGTAGACGGGCGCAGGCAAAGGAGTGGCCGGGTGGCACGCATCGGCGATGGTGGTGACCTGCTGAAATGCTCTTTCTGTGGCAAGAGTCAGAAGCAAGTCAAGAAGCTCATCGCCGGCCCAGGCGTGTACATCTGTGACGAGTGCATCGACCTGTGCAACGAGATCATCGAGGAGGAACTGGCCGAGCCGTCCGAGCTTAAGTGGGACAGCCTGCCGAAGCCCCGCGAGATCTATGAGTTTCTCGACGCGTACGTGATTGGCCAGGAAAAGGCGAAGAAGGCCCTGTCGGTCGCGGTCTACAACCACTACAAGCGGGTCCAGTCGGGCGGCGACACCACCCGGTCCGGTGAAGACGGCGTCGAGCTCGCCAAGTCCAACATCTTGCTGCTCGGGCCGACCGGCTCCGGCAAGACGCTGCTCGCCCAGACGCTGGCCCGGCTGCTCAACGTCCCGTTCGCGATCGCCGACGCCACGGCGCTGACTGAGGCCGGCTACGTGGGGGAGGATGTCGAGAACATCCTGCTCAAGCTGATCCAGGCGGCCGAGTACGACGTCAAGAAGGCCGAGACGGGGATCATCTACATCGATGAGATCGACAAGATCGCCCGCAAGAGCGAGAACCCCTCGATCACCCGTGACGTGTCCGGTGAGGGCGTGCAGCAGGCGCTGCTGAAGATCCTGGAAGGGACCACCGCCTCGGTCCCGCCGCAGGGCGGCCGCAAGCACCCGCACCAGGAGTTCATCCAGATCGACACCACGAACGTGCTGTTCATCTGCGGCGGGTCATTCTCCGGCCTGGAGAAAATCATCGAGCAGCGGGTCGGCCGCAACGGGATGGGCTTCGGCGCCGTGCTCCGGGTGAAGAACGATCACCTCACGGCGGACGCGTTCCGCGAGGTGATGCCCGAGGACCTGCTCAAGTTCGGCATGATCCCCGAGTTCGTGGGCCGCCTGCCGGTCATCACCAGCGTGCACAACCTCGACCGCGAGGCCCTCATCCTCATCCTCACCGAGCCGCGCAACGCCCTGGTCAAGCAGTACCGGCGGCTCTTCGAACTGGACGGTGTGGACCTGGAGTTCACCGAGGACGCCCTGGAGGCCGTGGCCGACCAGGCGATCCTGCGTGGCACCGGCGCCCGCGGGCTGCGGGCCATCCTGGAAGAGGTCCTGCTGTCGGTCATGTACGAGGTGCCGAGCCGCAAGGACGTCGAACGGGTGGTCATCACGGGGCCGGTGGTTCTGGAGCACGTGAACCCCACCCTGGTCCCGCGCGACTCCGCCCGCCGCACCCCGCGCGAGAAGTCGGCGTAGGCATCCGCGCAGTGCCCTCGGGGCTGGCATAGGTTTTGGCAACTTCCGTTGGAGTGCCCGAGACGCCATTGGCGGTGGGTTCCCGTTCGCAACGGTTACGCCCCGTGGGCACCGCGCAGACGCCTTAGCTTGCGATTTAAGTTTCAGTGGTCACTCTTCGTGTTTGCTGGTGGTCGGTTCGCTCTTGCGGTAGGGCGGTCGCCTGGGTTTCGGGCGGTTCTTCGAGCCTTTCGGGCGGCCGGGGCCGGGGCGGGCGGGTTTGGGCGAGCCGGCGGGTGTGCCGATTCGTGCGCGGAGTCGGCGGAAGCCGAGCCGGACCTTGCAGGGACTGAGGGGCTTGCCCGGGTCGGGCCGTGGGTGCCAGGGGCGGCGCAGGTCGTCGACGAGGTGGCGGGCGAGGCGTAGCTGGGCATAGGCGCCCATGGCCAGGGACACCCACCGGTCGGTGGCTGCCGCCGAGCCCAGGTGTGCGCTGGCCAGGCCGAGATAGGACTTGGCGAAGCGGTGGAAGTGCTCTTGGTCGAAGCGGCGCAGGTAGGCCTTCCAGAGCAGGTCCGGGTCGGCCGGGACGGGGCCGGCGTGCCATAGCCACAGGTCCTTGGGTGGTTTGCGGCCGTCGGGCAGGTGGCCGACGACCACTTGCAAGACCGTGCCGCGCACGATCGGCAGCTGCTTGTCCCGCGGCCAGCTGGCCCAGCGGCCGGTGCTGCCGAGTTTTTGGTGCAGTCCCGTCCAGGCGCGGACGGTCACGGTGCCGTACAGCCCGGACTCCATGGTGCGTTCGAAGTCGGGTGCGTGCCGCCTGGCGGGGTCGGAGCAGGAGAACTCCGCGCCGTGGCGCATAGGCGCGCCCATCTGGCCTGGTCGCCGGGGTGCAGGGTCGAGGTAGAAGACCCGGGTGGTACGCAGCCGGACCAGCAGCTGCACGTCATGGCCGGCCAGGGCGCAGGTGAGGTCGGTGGCGTAGTTGCCGGCATCGAGCAGGACCAGCGGGGGTGGGTCGCCGGGCTGCTGCTTCCCGGTCGCGGCCAGGTCTTTGAGCAGCCCGGTGATCTGGTCGATCGTGACGTCGGTGTGCTCCTCGCCGGGCCGCAGCCGGCGTGCCTCGATGGGATCGACCCAGGAGGAAGAACCCCACTGGATGCCAACGAGCAGGCTGTAGGGCCAGCCGGGCAGCCAGCGGTCCCCGCCCTTGCCGCGGACCTGCACCATGGTCCGCTCGTCGGCGTACTGGGCGTCGGGGCGCGCGTGCGGAGTGATGTCGATCGCGAACATCAGCGGCTCGCCCGCCCTGGCGGGGGCTGACAGGCCGACCAGCAGGTGCCGCAGGCAGCTACTGCTGATCCGGCCCTTAGCCAGGGCGTCGTAGACAGAGCCGTGCCGACGGCGGAACTCCGGCTCCAAGGACAGCTCCACCGGCGATCGCACCGGTCCCTGCGCGCACAGCATCGCGTCCGCCAGCTCGAACAGCGCAGCCCCGCGCCGGGTAAAGCAGGCAAGGAGACCCACGCGGAACCGGGATAACCCGGACAATGCCTCGACGCGAGCAGGAGTATCTTGCAGACTGTCCATCACGGCCTTCTGGTGCAGCTGGATCTCTTGGCGAGAACCCAGCGTCACCCGAAGGCCGTTCCCATGTCCAGGGAACAGCGGAAACCCACACCTAAACGATCTTCACTTCCTTAAATCGCAAGCT
>DASWFT010000318.1:0-2564 GCA_036394075.1 Streptosporangiaceae bacterium | reverse complement strand
GGGGACCAGCGCCTCTGGCACGATCACGTCGCCGGTACGGTCGAATGGCAGTCCGGTCCATTCCCGCCTTTGCGCAAGCGAGCCAGCCATGACCATAGATGCCGCCGCTACTTGCCTGATCTTCCCACCGGTTCGTACGTGTACTCGTAGCCACTGCGTCTCCCCCGTCCCGCATGGTCTCGTTAGCAAATCCGTTAGCGGAACCGGCACCTGACCTGCGGCATCCTGGTTCTTCCCCGTCCGGGTGGTCACCGCACCGCATGTACGAACCCCTTCAGCCCACTTCCGGGGCGGTAGTAGACATGCCAATGGCCTATTGAGATCTGCAGTTGATTGAAGAAAGAGACCTGGTCTGGCAACAGTTCGTCATCCTTGTCCCTCGGACCGATTGCCACCAGGCAATCCCTAGCCAGGGGAAGGGCGATGACATGGGAGTCACCGATAGCGACGTTTAGCTTTACGCCAGTGCCTTCCTCGAGATATCGAAGGGTGAAGGCGGGCGAGTCCGAGATCAGCAGCTCATAGCCAATTGGGACATGCCAGACCTCGACGGCTTGGGGGTGGAGAGCCGCTCGTACACGGCGAAACATCGCCTCCATGCTCACCCGTGCAGTGGCACCGCGCGTGTCCAAGGCACGCCATTTCGAGATAGGCTCGTCCAACATGGCGCCCAGGGTCCGTGGCCCTACTGCCAGCAGCCCGTAGCGGCGATGGAACTCGGCCTGCAACATTGCCCTCCTGGAGTGCACCGCTTCCCGGCGCACGTCCTCGATGCTCTGCGCCACGATGGCACGATGCATCTCTAGTACGGCAGCCGCCATTTGGCCTGTGAGCTGGGGTGGGGCAGGTGCGGGGTGGTACGGCGTGTCTGGCGTAAATAGCGCAGCCGCCTCTTGATCATGCTCGTGTGACCAAACAACAATCAAAGGCGGCTGCTGCCGTCAGGGTATCGGTACGGATGGGACGGCGGAAGCGGGCCGAACTGCTGGATCAGCTGAGGCCGGCGTTCGCGCGGACGGGGCCGTGGCTGCAGGCGGGGAAGTACGTGGCCGCGGTGATGAGCGATCTGCCGAGGCGGAACGGGTGGACGATCGCCCGGCACGCGGGTGACCGTTCGCCGGACCGGGCGCAGCGGCTGCTGAACCGGGCCGCCTGGGACACGATGGCGGCGATGAGCGCGGTGCGCCAGTTCGCGGTGGCCGGCCTGGACCAGGCCGCCGCGCGGCGGCGGGGCCGGCGGCCGCTGGCGATCGGGGCGCTGGATGAGACCGGGCAGGAGAAGGCCGGGACGGCCACTGCCGGGGTCAAACGGCAGCATATGGGCTGCGCCGGCGGGGTGGAGAACGGGATCAACACCGTTCACCTGTCCTACGTGCGGCAAGGCACCGGGCATGCGCTGATCGGCGCCCGGCAGTGGATACCGCGAGAGCAGATCGATGACCCGGTGCGGTCCCTGGCGGCGGGACTGCCCCTGGACCTTGAGTTCAAGACCAAGGGCCAGCTGGCCATCGACATCATCGCCGACGCGCTCGCCGACGGCGTGGTGCTGGACTTCGCCTGCGGTGATGAGGTCTACGGCAACTGCACCCGGCTACGCGAGTTCCTCGAAGACGCCGGCCTCGCATACATCCTGCGGGTTCCGTCGAACTTCCGCGTCACGCTCGTCCGGCAGGTGACGCGGACCTGCGCGGAGACGGTCCGCGCGCTGGGCAGCGGCCTGCGCTGGGAGGTCCGCTCGGCCGGGAACGGATCCAAGGGCCAGCGGTGGTACGCCTGGGCCTGGGCCGGCACCGCCTCCCCGCGCCACCACCTGCTGATCCGCCGCCACCTGCGGACCGGCGAACTCGCCTATCACTACTGCTTCGTGCCCGAGGGCCAGCCAGCGCCGATGACCCGGCTGATCCGCGCCGCCGGGCTCAGGTGGCCCGCCGGAGAGGACTTCGAATTCGGCAAGGACGACTTCGGCCTGGACCAGTCACAGGTCCGCCTCTACACGGCGATCACCCGGCACACCGTCCTGGTCATGGCCGCCCTGGCCATCTGCGCCGTCACCGCCGCCCAGCTCAAGGACCGCACCAACACCCAGGCACCCCCGCCAGTCCGGCCCGGCCAGGCACCACCGCCCGACCCCGGCATGATCCCGCTGACCGTCCCCGAGGTCCGGCGGCTCATCGCCGCCGCGACCACCCGGCCGTGGCCGCCCGGCCACATCGAGCACTGGTCCGGCTGGACCCGCACCCACCAGGCACGGTCACGATGGTTCCACCAGCGCACCCGGCTCGAACGAGACCACGAAATCACCCTGAACCCGCTGGTCATATAGCAAATGGCGGCTGCCGTACTAGTCGTCCTGGCCTTTCCGGCCATGGTCGCTGACCGGGCAGCGGCGGCCAGGATCGCGGCGGTCTCGGCGAGCGGGTCGTTGAGGCCTGGGGGGATGACCACAACGGGCAGCTCGGCGATGGCGCCACCACCAACAGCGACACGCCGGTCGCGATGAAGCTGCCGACCGGAGCCACGGTGACCTCGGTGCGCGCGGCCGGCAAGTACAGCCTGGCGCTGAC
>DASWFT010000317.1:0-10134 GCA_036394075.1 Streptosporangiaceae bacterium | reverse complement strand
TCGACGTCGAGCAGCACTTCCCAGGCCTGCTCCGGCGGCACCGGGATGGTAAATGAGTGCTCAAGTTCCATATCGTCAGACTCTAGACGCTGCCGCCAATGCTCGGCCGGTCAGCACGCGAGCCAGGTGGCGCCGGTAATCGGGTGCGCCGTGCAGGTCGGAGGGCGGCTGCGATTCGGCGTCGGCGAGCTCGGCGGCCGACCGCAGGGCGCTGCGGCTCGCCTCGGCCCCGGCGGCGGCCTGTTCCGCCGCGCGGGCCCGGACGGGGACGGTGCCCATGTTGGTCAGCCCTATCCGGGCCTCCGCGACGTGCCCATTGGACCGCCGGGCCAGCGCGGCCACGCCGACGATCGCCCACGCCTGGGCGGTCCGGTGGAACTTCTCGTAGTGGTAACCCCAGTCCGCGCCGAGCTTGGGCACCCGGAAGCCGGTGAGTATCTCGCCGGGCGCCAGGGATGTGGTCAGGTAGTCGACGAAGAAGTCGGCCGCGGCGATCTCCCTGTCCCCTGCGGGCCCCCGGGCGGTGATGGTCGCGTCGAGCGCGGCCGCCACCGCGGGAAGGTCGGCCGCCGGGTCGGCGTGCGAAAGCGAGCCGCCGAGGGTGGCGCGGTGCCGGACCGCAGGGTCAGCGACCGTGGCCGCGGCCGCGGCGAGCAGCCCGCAGTGCTCGGCGATGAGCGGGTCGTGGAGCACCTGATCGTGGGTCGTGAGCGCGCCAATCCACAGCGTGGCGCCCTCGTCATGCACGCCACGCAGTTCGTTAAGCCTGCCGATGTCCACGAGCAGGTCGGGGAAGGCAAGCCGCAGCCTGAGCAGTGGCAGCAGGCTCTGCCCGCCCGCGATCACCTTGGCGTCCTCGCCGCCATCGGCCAGGGCGCGCACGGCCTCGTCGAGCGAGCTGGGGCGGGCGTAATCGAACTTCGCCGGGATCATCGCACGGCTCCGTTCTGCGCCTGGGTGCCGGAATCTCGGCCGGCCTGGATGGCCCGCCACACGCGTTCCGGGGTACACGGCATCGGCACGTCGCGCACGCCGAACTGCCGCAGCGCATCGATGATCGCGTTCACCACGGCGGGCGTGGACGCGATCGTGCCGGCCTCGCCTACGCCCTTGACGCCCATCGGGTTGGTCGTCGCGGCGGTCACCGTCCGGTCGGTGGTGAAATGCGGGAGGTCGGCGGCCGACGGCAGCAGGTAGTCGGCCATCGTGGTGGTCAGCAGGTTGCCGTCCTCGTCGTAGACCGCTTCCTCATACAGTGCCTGCGCGATGCCCTGGGCAATCCCGCCGTGCACCTGGCCGTCCACGATGAGCGGGTTGACCACCGTGCCCACGTCGTCCACGGCGACGTAGGAGCGGATGGTGACCATCCCGGTCTCGGTGTCGATCTCGGTCGCGCACAGGTGCGTACCGTGCGGGAAGGAGAAGTTGTCCGGGTCGTAGGTGGCGTCGGAGTCGAGCGAGGGCTCCACGCCGTCGGGCAGATTGTGAGCGGCGAAGGTAGCCAGCGCGATCTCGCCGATCGTGACGCCCTTCTCGGGGTCGCCGCGGACCGCGAACCGCCCCGGCGACCATTCCAGGTCGTTGGCCGAGGCCTCGATCATGCCCGCCGCGATCACCTTGGCCTTCTCGATGACCTTGTCGCAGGCCGAGAGCACGGCCACGCCGCCCACGGTCAGCGACCGGGAACCGTAGGTGTCCATGCCCTTGGGGGAGACCTGGGTGTCACCGTGCAGGACCCGGATATCCTCGAACGGCACCCCGAGCCGGTCCGCGACAATCTGGCTCCACGCGGTCTCGTGGCCCTGCCCGTGCGCGCTGGAGCCGGTCACGACTTCGACCTTCCCGGTCGGCAGCATGCGCACCGACGCGTTCTCCCAGCCACCCGCTCCGTAGGCCAGCGAGCCGAGCACGCGGGACGGCGCCAGCCCGCACATCTCGGTGAAGGTCGAAACCCCGATCCCCAGCTGGACCGGGTCACCGCTGGCCCGCCGGGCCGCCTGCTCCTGGCGGAGCTGGTCGTAGCCGAACAGTTCCTTGGCCCTGGCCGTGGCGGCCTCGTAGTTCCCGCTGTCGTAGGTGAGCCCGGCGATCGTTGTGTAAGGGAACTCCCCGTGGGTGATCCAATTCCGCTGCCGCACCTCGAGTGGGTCCATGCCGAGCTCGTTGGCCAGCTCGTCCATGGTCCGCTCGATGCCGAAGGTCGCCTCCGGGCGTCCGGCGCCGCGGTAGGCGTCGGTCGGCATCTTGGTGGTGAACACGCCGGTGCAGCGGAACGAGTAGGCGTCCATCTTGTAGATGGCGGGGAACATGAACGCGCCGAGCAGCGGCACGCCCGGCGTGACCAGCATCAGGTAGGCGCCCATGTCGGCGAGCAAGTCCACGGACAGGCCGCGCACCCGGCCGTCCCGCTCCGCGGCGACCCTGATCCGCTGCCACTGGTCGCGGCCGTGGTGCACGGTCATGTTGCCCTCGCTGCGCGACTCGGTCCACTTGACCGGCCGGCCGAGCTTGCGCGCGATCAGCATCGCGAGTACTTCCTCGGCGGTGACCTGCAGCTTCGAGCCGAAACCGCCGCCCACGTCGGGCGCGATGACCCGGATATTCTGCTCAGGCACGCCAGTGACCAGGGCGAGCATGACCCGGAGCACATGCGGGATCTGGGTGGCTGACCAGAGCGTGAACTCACCGCCCACGCAGGAGCAGACCACGGCGCGGGGCTCCATCGCGCTGGGGATCAGCCGCTGCTGACGGTAGTTGCGCTCGATCACCACGGGTGCCTCGCGGAACGCCGCGTCCAGGTCCCCGTTCTGGAACACCCATTCGAAGCTCTTGTTGCCCGCTTCGTGCACCTTCGGGGAACTGTCATCCAGCGCGGTCCGGATGTCGAGGACCGGCGGCAGCGGCTCGTACTCCACATCCACCGCGGACACGGCGTCGGCAGCCGCGTAGCGGTCCCGCGCGACCACGCAGGCCACTGCCTCGCCTACATAGCGGACTTCCTCCGTGGCCATCGGCGGGTGGGCAGGGATGACGATGTCCGGCGTAACCGGCCACGCGCACGGCAAGCTGCCCTGCTCATCGGCGAAGTCGGCGCCGGAGAACGCGGCGATCACGCCGGGCATGCCTCGGGCTGCGCTCACGTCCACCGAGGTGATCCGGGCGTGCGCGAACGGGCTGCGCACGAAGGCGATGTGCAGCATTCCGGGCAGGGTGAGGTTGTCGGTCCAGGTCGTCTGGCCGGTGACCAGCCGGGCGTCTTCCTTGCGGGGGCGCGGCGTGCCGAATTCCGTGCCAGCCTTCTCCGCGGCCGCCTGGGCCTCGGCCCCTGTCGTCGTCGTCATTGTGCCGTCACCCCCGCCTCGGCCGCGCGCCGCACGGCGCTCACGATGTTCTGGTATCCGGTACAGCGGCAGAGGTTGCCCTCAAGCCCGTCCCGGATCTCCTGGTCCGTGGGGTGTGGATTGTCCCGGAGCAGGTCGACGGCGGCCAAGATCATGCCGGGAGTGCAGTAGCCGCACTGCAGCGCGTGCTCGGCGTGGAACGCCTGCTGCATTGGGTGCCACTCGCCGTTGGCGAGGCCCTCGATGGTGGTCACGCTGCTTCCATCCGCCTGAACGGCCAGGACGGCGCAGCTCTTGACCGAGGTCCCGTCCATCAGCACGGTGCAGGCACCGCAGTTGGAGGTATCGCACCCGATGGGGGTGCCGGTCTTGCCGACGGTTTCTCTCAGGTAATGGACAAGCAGCAGACGGGGGTCGACGTCGTCTTCGTAAGCGACTCCGTCGACGTTGACGGTGATCCTGGTCATTAAGGTTGCGGCGCGGAAACCCCGGCGTCGCGGCCGAGACGAAGCGCCGCTTCCTCCCTCCATTTTGTCGGCAGGCTACGGTACGACTCCTCAGGAGACGGTAGTGGCATGTGATGCCAACCTAAGCCGCCCGACCTGGTCGGCACCAGCCCCAGCGAGGCATGCGCGTCACACGGTCGATGTGGCATTGAGCGGCCGATAACCCGCTCAATGCCACAGTCGGGCTGCGGGCTGGGTGGGGGGTCAGGCGGTGTTGATGACCTGGAACGCCTCTGCGAGGCGGCCTTCGGGCAAGCCGCCCTGCCCCGCCGCGCGGGCCAGCCAGCCGCGCAGGAAATCCTCCAGTCCCTCCATCTGCCCGGTCTGGCTCTCGTGCGCGCGCAGCGCGGCGAGCTTGCGCGGGAAGGTCTCCGTGATGTCCACGTAGTGATCGGCGGCCGGGCTGGCAGATATCCACACCTCACGTACGGTCCAGGCGGCGAGCCCCTCGTGGGCCAGCAATTCCGGGAACGCGAACGGGTTGCGCGCGTCCGGGTAGACCGCGTCGAGCGCCGCGGATCCCACCGCCCTGTGATCAGGATGGCTGGCGCCGATGCGCAGGTAGTTCCGCTCGGGTGACGGGCAGGCCAGCCGGTCCGGGCGGACTTGCCTGATCACCCGGGCCAGGTCCCGGCGCAGCTTCAGCGTCGGTTCCACCTTGCCGTCGGGGTAGCCGAGGAACCGCAGGTCATGGACGCCGACGCAGTGAGCCGCCGCCGTCTGCTCCTTACGCCGCAACGGCGCGATGTCCGTCCGCGGGACCGACTCGTCGTAACCCCCCGCGTCGCCGTCGGTCACCAGGCAGTAGGTGACGTCGATCCCGGCATCGGTCCACAGCGCCACGGTGCCGGCGGCGCTGAAGTCGATGTCGTCCGGGTGGGCGGCGACGACGAGTACCCGGTGAACCTCAGAGTCAGCCAGCACGATCCGATCCTATGGCCAGCCCCACATGGCACCGGATCAGTCCAGGGCCGACATGACGTGCTTGATGCGGGTGTAGTCCTCGAACCCGTACATCGACAGGTCCTTGCCGTAGCCGGAGTGCTTGAAGCCACCGTGCGGCATCTCGGCCACCAGCGGGATGTGCGTATTGATCCACACGCAGCCGAAGTCGAGCGCGCGGGCCATCCGCATGGCCCGGCCGTGGTCGGTGGTCCAGACCGAGGAGGCCAGGCCGTACTCGGTCCCGTTCGCCCAGGCCAGTGCCTCGTCCTCGGCGCTGAACTGCTGCACTGTGATGACCGGGCCGAACACCTCGTTCTGGATGATCTCATCGTCCTGGCTCAGTCCGTCCACCACGCTGGCCTCGAAGAAGTAGCCGCGGTCGCCCGCCCGCTTCCCGCCGGTCACCAGCCGGGCGTGGTCGGGCAGCCGCTGGATGAACCCGGATACCCGGTCCAGTTGGGTGGCGTTGTTCAGCGGCCCGAAGTCGGCGTCCGGCACGTCCGGCCCGGCTACGGTCTGGCCCTTGGCCTGTTCGGCCAGGGCCTCCACGAATTCGTTGTGGATCCGCGGGGCCGCCAGGACCCGGGTGGCGGCCGTGCAGTCCTGCCCCGCGTTGAAGTACCCGGCGATCGCGATCGCCTCGGCCGCCTTGGCCACGTCGGCGTCGTCGAACACGATCACCGGCGCCTTGCCGCCGAGTTCCAGGTGGACGCGCTTCAGGTCGGCGGCGGCCGCGACCGCGACCTCGCGGCCCGCCCGCACGCTGCCGGTGATGGAGACCATCTGCGGGCCGGGGTGCGACACCAGGGCGCGCCCGGTGTCCCGGTCGCCGCAGATCACGTTGAACACGCCAGGCGGGAGGAATTCACCCATCAGCTCGGCCATCAGCAGCGTCGAGTAGGGCGTGGTGTCCGATGGCTTGAGCACCATGCTGTTGCCGGCCGCCAGGGCGGGCGCCCACTTCCAGACCGCCATCATCATCGGGTAGTTCCACGGCGTGACCGCCGCGCACACGCCGATCGGCTCCCGGCGGACGAACGAGGTGAATCCGGACATGTACTCACCGGCGGAGCGCCCTTCGAGCATCCGCGCCGCGCCGGCGAAGAACCTGATCTGGTCCACCATCGGCGGGATTTCCTCGCTCGCGGTGAGGGCGAGCGGCTTGCCGGTGTTCTGCGACTCGGCCGTGACGAACTGGTCGGCCCGGGCCTCGATCGCGTCCGCGATCCGCAGCAGCGCGAGGCTGCGTTCCGCGGGGGTGGCATCCCGCCAGCCGGGGAAGGCATCCGCGGCCGACGCGACGGCCGCATCGACCTCGACCTCGCTGGACACCGGCGCGGTGGCGAACACCTCGCCGGTACTCGGATCGATCAGCTCAGACCGGCGGTCGAACGCCATGTCGGTCCACTGTCCGCCGATGAAGTTGCGCAAGTCATCCACGACGAGCCTCCGTTAGGTATTCAGGGTGTTTGCTGTGCTCGGGGGGTAGCCGCCGGGGTCCGCTCCTCGCACGCCCACGGCGAACCATAGTCGGCCAGCAGGTCCAGGAACGGCCGCGCGGGCAGCGCCTCGGGGCCGAGCACGCCCGCGGCGGACCAGGCGCCGGAATCCATCAGTTCCAGCGCCACGACCGGGTTGACGGCGGTCTGCCACACCACGGCCTGGGAGCCGTACTCGGCCATCGACCATGCGTTGTCGACGATGTGGTGCAGGTAGACCTCGCGCCCCGCGCCATCCTTCCCGGTCCCGGTGACCCAGGTGCCGGCGCACGTCAGGCCGGTCATCCGGTCCCCGAGCGTGGCCGGGTCCGGCAGGCACGCGGCCACCACGTCGCGCGGGGACACGCTCGCCGCGCCGGCCTGCACCGGGCTGGTGGCGTCGAGTCCGAGCTTGTGCAGGGTCTGCAGGACGCCGATGAACTCGGCGCCCAGGCCGTATTTGAAGGTGACCCGCCCGGCCTGGATCCAGCGGGGCATCAGGATCACCTCCTCGTGCTCCACGTTCACGCATTCCACCGGGCCGATCCCGGCCGGGAACGTGAAGATCTCCGGCTCGCTGAACGGCGGGGTGGTGAACCAGCCGCGGTCGCGCTCCCAGATGACGGGCGGGTTGAGGCATTCCTCGATGGTGGTCCAGATCGAGAACGTGGGAGCGAAGTCGTAGCCGGCCACCTGGAGGTTGGCGCCGTCCCGCACCCCGAGCTCATCGATGTCGCTGAACAATTCGTCGGCCGCGTGCCGGGCGAACACATCGGAGAGTCCCGGCTCGACCCCGATGCCCACCAGGGCCAGCCGGCCGGCCCGCTCCCACTGGTCAGCCAGGGCGAACTGGTCGTCGCCGAGCTTGATGCCGGTCTTGCTGTACGGCGCATCAGGGTCAGGATGCGACAACGACATCGCCATGTCCAGGTAGTGGGTGCCGGACCGCAGCGCCGCGCGGAAGAGCGGCATCACGAAACGCGGGTCGGCGGCGTTCATCAGCGCGTCACAGGAGTACTCGATCAGCAGCGCCGCCGTCGTGTCCTCGTCGCGTGCGTCCAGCTGGACGGCGCGGTAGCCGTCCCGCGCGGCCGCCGCGTGCTGCGCGCGGGCCAGGTCGTAGTCGGCGATGACCAGTTCGGCGAACGGGCGGCGGGCCGCGATCCGGGCGAATGCCGTGCCGACCCCCCCGGCCCCGACGAGAAGGATGCGCATACGGGCGATCCTAGCCTTCGGTTCACCAACGGAGCACGGGACCAGTCGTGATACATAGCTGTTACAACTGAAATCGTTGCCGAAAGGCCCATATTCGTGCTAGAACCGTCGCAGCATCACTAGGGAGCACGTGTACCGGACGCGACCGCGGTCGCGCCGGGGAGCAGAATCGACGCAGGTGATCACGCGATTCGTGGCGCCAGTGGGTGACAGCCAGGACTGGACAGGCGACTGTCAGGACTGGACCGGTGACAGCCAGGAGGGGTGAGGCATGGCCACCACCACGGAACAGGTCTCTCTGGAGAAGCCGCTTGACAAGGGCCTCAAATCAGGCGCCCTCGGGCTGATCTCCACCACCATCATCGCGACTGCTTCGGTCGCTCCGGCCTACAGCATCGCGGCGACGCTGGTGTTCGTGGTGGGGGCCGTCGCCCTACAGGCGCCAGCCGTGGCGGTCCTCGCATTCGTGCCGATGCTGCTGACGTCCATCGGTTACAGCGAGCTGAACAAGGCTGACCCGGACTGCGGCACCACGTTCACCTGGGCCACGCGCGCATTCGGCCCCAAGACGGGCTGGGCGGGCGGCTGGGCCATCATCGCCGCCGACGTCCTGGTGATGGCCAGCCTGGCCCAGGTCGCGGGGCAGTACGGGTTCCTGCTGTTCAACGCCAAGGGCATCGGGTCCAACCCCACCAGCGGCTGGGTGCTGCTGGTCGGCGTGCTCTGGATCGCGGTGATGACCTATATCTGCTACCGGGGCATCGAGGTCTCCGCGAACTTCCAGAAAGTACTGCTGGGCATCGAGCTCGTGATGCTGCTGGTGCTGTCGGTCACGGCCCTGGTCAAAGTCGGCACCGGGCACGCCCCGGCCGGGCACCTCACGCCGAGCCTGTCCTGGTTCAACCCGTTCCACATCTCCAGCTTCAGCGCCTTCGCCAGCGGCCTCATCCTCATGGTCTTCATCTACTGGGGCTGGGACACGGCGGTCGCCATCAACGAGGAGACCAAGGACCGCACCAAGACCCCGGGCCGCGCGGCCATCCTGTCCACCGTGATCCTGCTGGTCACCTACGCGATCGTGATCCTCTCCATGCAGTCGTTCGCCGGGATCAAGACCACCGGCAATGGCCTTGGCAACGTGGCGAACGCCGGCGACGTGCTGTCGATCCAGGGCAGCAATGTCTTCGGCACTTCCGGATTCGGTTCCTTCCTCAGCCACCTGCTGTTGCTGATGGTGCTCTCCTCGGCGGCGGCATCGACCCAGACGACGATCCTGCCGACCGCGCGGACCACCCTGTCGATGGCCGTGTACAAGGCGATCCCGCCCGCGTTCTCGAAGATGCACCGGCGCTACCTCACCCCGACTGTGTCCACGATCGTCATGGGCGCCATCTCGATCGCCGTCTATGTGGCGTTCAACTACTCGTCCAACGGCATCGGGGTGATCGCCGACGCGGTGATCGCCATCGGCCTGTACATCGCGTTCTACTACGGGCTGACCGGCTTCGCCTGCGCCTGGTACTACCGGCGGAATCTGACCAGCAGCGCGCGCAACCTGTGGATGCAGGGCATCCTGCCGGTCGCCGGCGCCCTGATGCTGTTCTTCCTCGGCGGGTGGAGCGTGTGGCTGGACTACGACGTGGCCACGGCGAACGACTACACGATGTGGACGGTGCCCTTCATCCACTGGCAGATCGGCGGTGCGTTCGTGATCGCGGCCGGGGCTGCGCTCGTCGGCCTGCTCGTCTTCCTCTACTGCCGGTTCGTCTACCCGAGCTTCTTCAAGAAGGAGACCCTGACCAGGGCCACCGCAACCTTGGTGCCCGATAAATAGCAGCGCCAAGTAGCGACGCGACCGCGGCCCCGCCGTCGCGGTGCGCCCGCGGTGTCGGCGGCAGCGCCTACGCTTGGGCAGGTGACCGCCGTAGCCACTGATTCCCTCCTGGAAGGCCTGAACCCGCAGCAGCGTGCCGCCGTGGTGCACGAGGGCGGTCCGCTGCTCATCGTGGCCGGGGCGGGCTCAGGCAAGACCAGGGTGCTGACCACCAGGATCGCCTACCTGCTCGCCGAGCGGCAGGTCAGCCCGCGCGAAATCCTGGCGATCACCTTCACCAACAAGGCGGCCGGCGAGATGGCGGCCCGGGCCGCCTCGCTGACCGGCGCGCGGGCCCGGGCCATGTGGGTGATGACGTTCCACTCGGCCTGCGTGCGGATCCTCCGCCGCGAGGCCACGCGGTTCGGCTACCCGTCGTCATTCTCGATCTACGATCAGGCCGACTCGCAGCGGCTGATGACGCTGGTCTGCCGGGAACTCGACCTCGACGCCAAGAACCACCCGCCCAAGGGCATGCACGCACAGGTCTCCAACCTCAAGAACGAACTGATCGATTACGAGACCTTCGCCGCGCGGGCCAGCGGCTACCGGGACAAGGCCCTGGCCGAGGCCTACTCCGAATACCAGCGCCGCCTGGTCGCGTCCGGCGCGATGGACTTCGACGACCTGATCATGGTCACGGTCTGCCTGCTGCAGGCGTTCCCCGAGGTCGCGCAGGAGTACCGGCGCCGGTTCCGGCACGTGCTCGTAGATGAGTACCAGGACACCAATCACGCGCAGTACATGCTGGTCAGAGAGCTGGTCGGGCACGGAAA
>DASWFT010000316.1:0-4487 GCA_036394075.1 Streptosporangiaceae bacterium | reverse complement strand
AGCCCGCTGCCGGGAGCACTGTCCTGGCCGGCATCCGGGCAGGTGCCCGGTTCAGCAGCCGCGAGGCCAGGCGAGGGTGTCGGGGACAGGGACGGGGCGGATGCCTCCTTTCGCCTTTCGCGGGCGGGCAGGTCAGCGGCTGAGAGGAAACTGGACCTCAGCCGGGCGCGCGGCAGCACCCGGCGGAGCGTCAGCGGAGCCGGGTTCTGGGGTGGAGCGAGTTAGGCGGCCTGGGCTGGTTCGAGGGTGACCGTGTAGCCGAGCTTTGCGAGCCGGGCGATGAGCTTGTCCTTGTACCGCTCGGGGTCCTGGTGTTTGGTGTAGAAGTCCTCGCCGAGCTCGTCGTAGGGCAGCCGCCGGTCCAGGACGCAGTAGATGATCAGGATGAGGGTGTGAGCGACGGCGACGGCGGCCTTCTTCTTCGCGCGGGTGCTGCGGTGCCCGCCGAAGCGGCGGACCAGGCGGTGGAACTGGGCACCGGGCCGGGTCCGGGTCCGGGAGGCCGCCCAGGCGCACTCGACCAGGACATTGGCCAGGTGCTGGCAGCCGTGACGGGTGCCGGCCGGTCGGCGCCGCCCGCCGGACTCGTTATTGGCCGGGGCCAGCCCGGCCCAGGACGCGAGGTGATCAGCGTCGGGGAAGAACGACATGTCCGCGCCGATCTCGGAGAGGATCACGGCGGAGGCGACCGGGCCGATGCCGGGGATGGTCATCAGCAGCTCCCGCTCGGGCCGAAAGGGAACCAGCATCACCTCGATCTGCTTCTCGACGGTGTCGATCAGCTCGGTGAGCTCATCGACGTGCCGCAGGTGCAGCTTGCACATCAGGGCGTGGTGGTCGCTGAACCGCCCGGCCAGCGCCATCGACAGGTCAGGGATCTTGTTGCGGAGCACCCCGCGGGCCAGCTCGGCCAGCACCGCGCCGCGGCGCTCCCCGTCGATCAGCGCCTTGATCATTTCGCGGGAGGACACGCCCAGCACGTCGGAGGCCACCGAGTCGAGCTTGATCCCGGCGTCCTCCAGCGTCTTCTGCAGCCGCTGGATCTCGCTGGTACGCGAGCCCACCAGCTTAGCCCGGTACCTGGTGAGATCCCGCAGCTCGGCGATCTTCTGGGCGGGAACGTAGGACCCGCGCACCAGCCCGCATTCAAGCAGCTCAGCCAGCCAGCAGCAGTCAGCCGCGTCGGTCTTGCGGCCCGGGACCGGGTTCTTGACGTGCGCCGGGTTGCACTTGATCACCTCAAAGCCGCCGGACTCCGCCAGCGCATGAAACACCGGATTCGAGTAGATCCCGGTAGCCTCCATCGCCACGTGGGTGACCCCGCACTCGGCCAGCCACGCGCACATCTCCTTCAGCACCCCGTAGAACGTCTTGTACTTGCGGACCTGGCTGCGCCGCCCGCCCGGCTCATCGCCCGGGGTGCGCACGCACACCGCGATCTCCTTCTTGGCCACGTCGATCGCCGCGCACCGCGGATACAGCACCTGCATCTGCCTGCCTGCCTCTCGCCTCACGGGCCGCCGCCCGCGGGGCGTCCGGCGGTCCCGCCAGGCGGGTGCCCAGCCATCACCTGCGCGCGCCGGCTGCGGAGCCCCGCTCAGAAAAGGGAGACTGAGACACGCGCTCAAGGCGGCAACCGGGGATACCCGTAAAGGGGCTCCAGCGTTCAATCTTTTGGACGCCCACGAGCGGACCAAGCCGAACCGACGTCAGCAGACGGCACGCGCCACCAGTCTCAGCCGCCAGCCCCCGGCCTGTCCGCCGAACCCGCAAACCCCGGCGCGGCGGCGGTCAGCGCTCGCTAGCGGTCACTCTGGAACCCAGTTTCAGCACAGTGGGCGGGCCGAAGGCTCATGAGATCTTTTGGGTCATGGGCTCCAGTTCGGTCACCAGGGTCAAGATCCCCACCTGGCGGGCGCTAAGCGCCATCTCGGCGAGCATCTCGTTGGCGAGAGAGTGCGATATCTGGGATGCCCGGTAGAGGAGGAACGGCACCCGGTCGCGCATCGAGGGGGGGAGCGCAGGGGGGCCGGCCGGCTCGCTCATGGCGACGGCTGTCAGACGCCTGGACCATCCTGTCCCCCCTGGTCTTGAGACCTCGCGCGCAGCCGACGGCGAGGCGGCGGATCCACCTTATCGTCAGTAGACAGATAATCAGGATCCTGATAATCTCCTGTCCTCAGTCGGCGGGAGGGTTGCGAGCTGGCGCTGCTGGTGGTCGTGATTATTTCCACGGTAGCGCTGCAAGACCGCCAGCACGGGGCACTCGCGGGCGGCTTCGACCAGCGGACGATCAGCCTGCTCGTCCGCTCCAACTGGACACGGGTGGCCGCCCGGTCGGCGGCGGGGGCTATCGCGCTGTGGATATGTCACCGGGTGTTCATGCCGTGAGCGCGCAGGTCTCCACGCCGCGCCCGGGGCGGCGGGCAACCCGGGATCACGATCAGCGGCACTGGGCCAGCCCGGCGGCCGGCACACCAGGAAGGGATATGGGCCCAGATGACCGCAGGTGAGCAGAGCCCAGGCGTCAGCACCGGTGAGGTTTACAGGGGCTTCATCGAGGCCGTGAACCGCAAGGATCTTGAGGCGGCGGGACGGTTCGTGCACGCCGCCCGCTACCGCGAGAACTGCGTCGGGTTCACCCGCGGGTTCGTGGACTGGGAGCAAGCGAAAGAATCGGTCCGCCAGGTCTGGAAGGGCCTTCCCGACCTCAGGGTAGAGCTAGCGCAGGTCCTCGCCGACGGCGATGCCGCCCTCGCGCACGGCACGGTCCGCGGGACGGCGACCGGGCGGTTGTACGGGGCGCCAGCCACCAAGCGGTCGTTCGAGGCAAGCTTCTTCGACTACGTCCGGGTCGACAACGGTCAGATCATCGAGCGGGTTCAGCAAGCCGACGTGCTCAGCCAGATGCGCCAGCTCTACGGCAAGGCACTGGGCCTGGTCGGGCTTGATGCCATGTTCTTGCGACTCTGACAGCCGCTCCGCCCGCTTGCGCTTACCGCTGACATCAGCGATCCAGGGCACCGCGGCATGGACTAACTGGCCCGCGTCAGCGCAACAGACACAGCCTCCCGACCCCGCTGAATCGCCAAGCCTCGACGGCAAGGGAACATCGCACCGAGTTAACAGTTATGCACGACGCCTGCCCCCAGAGTCAGCACCAAAAAGAACCACCCAGAACGGTTATCTCTAGCTCATTACCGGGACCGTCGTGTATGGCGGAGCTTTGCCGCATGATCGAGTATCTCGCTGAGGGCGTCGCCGAGGACTGGTGGCAGTTCTTCGGTCTCGTCGCAGCACGGCGGTTTGTCCCGCCCTGAGTCTGGTTGCGGCTCGGCATCCAGGAGCCGGTAAAGCTCTGCATAGACGTTCAGGATGGGATCCTGATTGTCATGGGGGCCGGCTAAGAGAATCCACGCCCGGTGAGGTGTCTCGAATGCAACGACCACCCTTAGCGAGCCAATGAGGTGCTTGACGCACAAGTGATCTATAGGTGCCTGGCCGCTGAGCCGGTAGGCAAGCGCCCTACAGCCACCGGCAGCAAGATCGTTCAGGAAATTTTCAAATGCCCTGGACTGCTTCCGGCTGAGCCTGCCGATCTGCTGCTCCGCGCGAAGGGTTGCGAGGACTTCGGTGGGCATGCCCCGGCACTCTAACGGCTTGCGGCCCCGTTTTGGTGAAGCGGACGGACCACACGTCCTTCGCCCCGGCGCATCTGCTCGATGCTCTCCTTAAAGTCGGGACGCTCCAGCACAGCCGCATCGCTGAGACGGCGCCACACCTCATCAAGCAGATCCCGGTCCTGACCGAGAGCTCGCAGTTCGCGAACGATATGGCTGACCAGGTGGACGCTCTGCACGTCAAGCAGCAGGCGGGGGGCCCGCTGCGCAACGGTCAACACACCCTGCTCAGCCCACACCCGCACGGTCTTCTCACTCAGGCCGAGCAGCCTCGCCGCGATGACGGGGCGGATGGTGCCCTCATCCGCGAGCGCGGCATTCGATACGGCTAGCAGCTTTGCTCTGCGCTCATCGTTTTCCGGCAGAGTCCGGGCGACGTCTTCGACAGCTTCGACCCGGTCGAACAAGCTACGGACACGCTTCTCTTCGACGGCGATGGTCATGCCTGCCCCTCCCCGCCTCTCGTATACTTCCGAGTATGCGGCAATTTCTCTGAACCCGCCAGTCCTCGCGGACGGTAGAGGAGTACAGCACGGAAGTACCGCAACAGGAGCGGACCCAGGCAGACGCGGATACACGCTGGGGGACGGTGACCTGCGGGGATGGACGGCGGTGGACGTGCTGCCTGTTGTTTGCAAGCAGGGGGTCAGGGGTTCGAGTCCCCTTAGCTCCACGGGGAGGTCTTCACATTTCATCAGGGTCCATGTTCACATTTGGCTGTGACATTCTCGCCGCCTGCGCGGACGGGGCGTGTCGGCTGCCTGCCGATCGGCGGTATGCCGGTGCGCGGGTCGTGAGAGGCCGGGC
>DASWFT010000315.1:0-7813 GCA_036394075.1 Streptosporangiaceae bacterium | reverse complement strand
CTACCGCTGGGACACCCGGCCGACGACCAAACGGCTGAAGTGATCCCTATTGCCGGGCACTCTTATTCGGGCACCGACCGAAAGGGGACCCGATTAGCCCCACCCAGTTCCGCGCTGCCGCCGTAGACTCGCGGCCATGCGGAGCCGCTGGGCGCATGACTTCGAGCACGCTCACCGGTCCCTGGCTTGCGTCCGCGGCACACACCAAGGCTGCCCGCACCTGGTCGGCGTAGGAGGCGGGCTCAACCCACGGCGGTTTCGCCTTGAGTTCGGCGCTGCGCTGTGCAAATGCGAATGCCATTCCCCGTGCCCGATCGCCGGCAAGCGAATGGCAGTTCCGCTGATTAGTCCAGGTCCGATTCTCGTCATTCGCTCCATCGCCCGATGGCCGCGACGACGTGACCGCTGTTGCCGCCGTTGCACCACCACACGGCCTCGTGGTCATATGTGCGCGGGTACCCGCCCAGTCCGTGAGCCGGGCATACGGGCCACACGATAAGCAGAGAGCCCATGACCGCATGCAGGGCGCGGAGCCCGGCTAGGTACTGGTTCGCCAGTCATGGCACCAATGATGGACCGGATGGCCGACGCGGCGTGAAGGAGCGCGCCGCCCTGAGCCTCAGCCCTTGATCAAGTTGTAAACGGGCGAGACTTGCGGCTGGCCAGGGTCAGCCCCTAGATCGGTCATAATCGGCACCAGCGTCTCCCCGAAGGCTTGGAACGACTCCTCAGATTCCCAGACGTCGAACACCTGGATGAGGCCGTCCGTTTCCATAGCGACGTGGTACAGCCTTCCGGGCGGCGCAGCGGCACCAGCCTCTTCGAGCCGCTTGATTGCGTCGTCGTAGCGTGCCGGTGTGAACGAGCTGGGTGTGAAGTAAAACCCGAGTGCCATGTTTACGGTCCCCCCTGCATCCGCGATTTTCGTCACAGGCAAGGCTGCCTGCCCGACCGCGGATTAGGACAAACATAACGAAATACTCTCTCTCCCGCAACTCCCGGCGAAATATCCGCAACGCTCTGAATGTGATCGCTCCGAACAGCCGACTCTCATATGCAGGTAGACATGCCAGCAGAGCTTGCCAATTTCGGGCCAGAACGGGCGAGGAAGCGGAGTCACCTGCGGTCAACACAGCGCCATGTATTGCGTCCTGAGCTGGGCAGCAGCAGGACATAGCGTAGCCCGAAACGAATTTTAATAACTGCTCGCCCTCACCCAGCAATGCTCGCGAGAAGCAATTCGAGCAGCAACGCGCCGCACCACCTCGGACGGCGGTAAAACCGGACGGCCGATCGGGGTCATGGTTGGCAGGATTCTGCCACGAGCCGCGCTTCGGTCAGTCTGGGCGGTAGCTGGTCTGGGTGAGTGCGGGTCCATCGGTGCGGGCGAGCACGTCGGCACGGTGCAGTGCGTCAGGTAGCCGGAACCGGCCAGCCATGTGCCGGACCAGGTCCGCCGCGTCGGTGCGGGGCATCCCGGCAGCGGTGACGAACAACGGGCGCGCGGAGGTGCCGCGCAGGACCGGGATGGCATGGGTAGCCGTGCGGAACGCCGACTTGGCCACGCCGATCACGGGAATGCCGAACTCGGCGTGTGCGTGCGCGCCCAGGCCTGGCCGTCCGTCCGGGTCGAGATCGGCGTAGCCGTCGACCACCAGCAGGCCCAGCCCGCGGATGCTGCGCACTACCGCACGCACCGGCGGCAGTTCCCGCAGGTAGAACTCACCTGGCCGGTATGGCAGCACCTCGGGCACCACCGCGAAGCGTTCGGCCAGCACGTCCGAGAAGGGGGCATCGGCGGCTACCACGGCCGCTGCCCGGGCACCACCGGAACTCAGGTAATGCACATCCACAGCCGCGAACACGCCGAGGCCCGGACGCCCGCCGATTCCCATGCCACGAGGATGCCCGTACCTAGGGGCGGGGTCGAGTGGTCCCGGGCAGACGCCCGCGTGGCGCCCGGCCGCTGCGCCGGGCATGCTGGGTTTGGTCGTCGTAACGAGCGAAGGGCGGGCGCATGCTGAGCGAGCGGGCGCGCCGGTTCCTCGACCAGTGCGAGCGGACCACCGCGGTGCCGACCGCGGACGTCGAGCGAATACTGCGGGAGGATGGCTGGCCCACCGCGCCGGCTTGGCTGGAGTTCCATGACCGCTACGCCGGATACGTTGAACGGATCTACCGCGATGCGGCGGTGTGGGGTCTGGTGCACGAGGACTCCTTCTGGTTTGGCCCCCGGAGGGCCGAAGTTGACCAGGACGAGGACGAGGACGGCCTGTTCATCTACTGCGCTGAGCTGCACCCGGCGTACGGGTACCGGCTGGACACCACCGGGCGATTCCTCGAATGTATTTCGCGGCGTACCTGTCGGATGGCAACGAGTCAGTTCAATATGCGTTTAGCTTTCTGGCCGACATCGTCACTCAAACCCCGACCGTGATGCGCGGCGTAAAGCGATTATGCCTGCGACGGAGGGCGGATGGTCAGTGATTCCAGGACGCGCTGCACGTTCTCATCGAGGTTCTGGGCCGCGTCGGGGCTGCCTGCCAGGTACCTGATCAGCGCCTGCTGGAAGAGCCCGTCGAAGACGGCGTATGCCGCGTTGGATGGCACGGCGAGCGGTGCCCCGGCGAGGTCGGAGAACTTGCTGACGATGCGCCAGATCATGCGCTCAAGGCTCTGGTCGATCTCGAGCACGTCGCTGCGGTAGGAGTCGTCGAACAGGCTCTGGTTCCGCAGGTCATACCAGAGCCGATGCAGTGTTGCCTCCTCGACCAGTGTGGCCGCCATGGCCGCCCCGAACCCCCGTTTCAGTTCGTCCGGCGAACCGGCCAAGGCGACGATGCCGTCGTAGCGGGTGACGCATTCGGCCTTGTACTGCCGGACGCAGTACGTGATCAACTCGATCTTGTCGCTGAAGTAGTAGTGCAGGACGCCGTGGGAGAAGTCGGAATTCTGCGCGATGTCGCGCAGGCTGGTGCGCGCGTAGCCCAACTCGGCCAGAGTCTGCAGCGCCGCCGCAGCTAGCTGGGCACGCCGTTCGGCGAACTTGTCCACCTGCCGGCGCGCGACCTTGTCCCGGTTCCGCTCCGCTAGCTCGGGCAATGTCGGGATCCGATCCTTCCTGGGCCGTCGTTCCAAATTACCAGCAGGACACAATCTGGCCGGCCCTCGTGATCTTGACAACCGACCAGATTTCTCTGGACGATCGTCAGACAATCTCTTGACAGTTGTCAAGATACCGGGCAAGGCTATGAGGCACGTCACACATCCCCGTTTCGCGCTGGCCCAGCGCAGCCACAGAAAGAGGTGCCTGATGAGCGTGTATGACCTGACCGGGCGGAAGGCACTGGTAACCGGCGGGGCCCGCGGGCTCGGCGAGGGTATCGCGCAGGCGCTGACCCGCGCGGGCGCGGCGGTCGTCATTGGCGATGTCCGGGAGGATCTGGGCAAGACCTGCGTCGATTCGCTGCAGCAGTCCGGCGCGACCGCTGAGTTCGTGCCGCTGGATGTCACCTCGGAGGTGAGCTGGGAGCAGGCAACGGCCCAGGCTATAGGCCACCTCGGCGGCCTGGACATTCTGGTCAACAACGCGGGGATCGAGATCTCCAGCCTGCTGGTGGACATCGACGCCGAAGATGCCCGCCGGATGCTCGACGTGAACGTGCTCGGCACGACGCTGGGCATCAAGCACGGCTTCCGCGCGATGCGTCCCGGTGGCCCCGTTGGCCAAGGTGGCGCAATCGTCAACGTCTCGTCGGTGGCCGCGACGATCGCCTTCCCGGGTATCGCCGTCTATTCCGCCACCAAGTCAGCCGTGGACCGGCTCACCCGGGTGGCCGCGATGGAGTCGGGCAAGCTCGGCTACGGGGTACGCGTGAACTGCGTCTTCCCCGGCCTGGTGCCCACCGAGATGGGCGCTCAGCTCGCCCAGGACATGGCGATCCTGGGTCTGTGGCCGAGCGCGGAGGCGGCGGTGGGGGATGTCATCGGCCTGACTCCGCTGGGCAGGCTCGGCGAGGTGGCCGACATGGCCGACGCGGTGGTGTTCCTGGCCTCCGAGGGTGCCCGGTTCATCACCGGAGTCGGCCTGCCGGTCGACGGCGGCATGGGCATGTAGCAAACGACGCCGATCGAGAGGTGAACCTTCCATGAGCATCGACAAGCCCGTCGTGGTGTACGGCGCGTCCGGTTACACGGGGCGGCTGATCTGCGAGTACCTTCGCGAATTCAATGTCCCTTTCATCGCGGCCGGGCGCGATAAGGCCCGCATAGCCGAGGCGCTGGACAAGGTGCCGGGCATCGATACGGTCGCGCACGAGATCATTGAGGTCGAGCACCACGTTGCCCCGCTGACCGAGCTGCTGAGCGGAGCGCGCGTGGTGTGCAACACGGTCGGCCCGTTCGCCCAGCACGGCGGTGAAGTGGTCGAGGCCTGCATCGCCACCGGATGCCATTACATCGACACGACCGGTGAGCAGGACTGGCTGATCCAGTGCGATGAGGCCTACGGCCAGCGGATGGCGGACCAGGGACTCCTCCTGTCGCCCGGCGTCGCGCAGATGTACACGACCGGAGAGATCGCCGCCGGGCTGTGCCTGGAAACGCCGGGCCTGGACACGCTGGACATTCTTGTCTTCTGGAAGGGCCTGCCGACGATCGCGTCGACCCGGACGATCCTGGTGAATGCCGCGCTGTCCAAGGCGCACTATCTCGAACAGAACGAATATGTCGAGTGGCCGGCCGATGCCGGTCTTTATAGCGTGACGGTGCCAGGCCAGCATGAGACGGGCCTCGCGCTGCCGTGGGGCGGCACCTCGCACCCGGTGTGGTTCAAGCGAGACCCGCGCGTGGCCAACGTCAAGGTGCTCGGCGGGGTCTTCAACCGCCCGCTGATGCTGGGCGTCCCGCAGATCGTCGCCGCCGCCCTAGCCCAGATCGAGGGCCTTTCGGAGGAAGACCGGTACAAGGCACTGTCCGACCAGGCCGCAGCGGTGATGAACCAGATGCCGCCGCGCGAGAGCACACGGATCAACACTTCGCTGGACTCGGTGCATGCTTCGGGCCCGATCGGGCGGGCGCACTGCGTGATCTATGGCAACTGCAATTACAAGCAGACCGGCCTGCTGCAGGCGTACGCGGCTTATTCGCTGCTGCTGCAGCCGCCGAAGCGGGTCGGCTTCGCCTCCGGCGGCCAGGCCTTCGGCCACCGTGAGCTGCTGGGCGTGCTGCGCAGCTTCGGCCTCGTGATGGAGCCGATTCTCACCACGGCGCACTGAACCGTGCGGCTCACCGACTTCCTCGACAAGGGAGCGTCGCTGGGTCTCGACGCCCCGTGCCTGACCATGGCGGGCGACACCCGGACGTATGGCGACGTGCAACGGCTCTCCTGGATGATCGCCCGGGCGCTGTCCCGCTCGGGCATCAGGCCGGGCGACAAGGTAGCCGTGCTGTCCGCCAACGACCCCGTGGCCTTCTCCTGCGTGTTCGGCATCGCACGGGCCGGCGCCGTATGGTGTCCCATCAATCCACGCAACGAGGCAGCCGAGAACCGCGAACTCCTCGACCTCTTCGACTGCTCCTGCTTGATCTTCCAGGGAACCTTCGCGCCACTCGTCGCCCGGATCGCCCCGGATTTGCCGAACGTCACCACGCTCGTCAGCCTCGACGAGGGCGTTCCGGGCGCTATTTCGTTCGGAAAATGGCTGGATAGCATCGGTAGCGAGCCCTGCGAGGCCGAGCCTGTAGACGACATCGCCATGATCGCGGGTACCGGCGGCACCACGGGCAAGCCCAAGGGAGTGCTGCTCACCGGCCACAACATCGAGACGATGACGGCCCTGACCCTGATGAGCTACCCCTTCGACGGGCGGCCCGCTTATCTGGCGCTTGCCCCGCTCACCCACGCCGCCGGGGTCCTGTGTTTCCCGATCATGACGCTCGGCGGCGAGATCGTCATCATGCCCAGGCCCGACCTGGCCGAGTTCCTCTCACTGATCGAACAGCGCCGGGTCACCCACGCCTTCCTGCCGCCGACACTGATCTACCTGCTACTCGATCACCCCGGGCTGGCCGCGGCCGACCTGACGTCGTTGCAATGCCTCTGGTACGGCGCCGCCCCGATGTCAGCGGCCCGCCTGGAGCAGGCCATCGGCGCGATCGGCCCGGTCATGGGGCAGCTGTTCGGGCAGACCGAGGCGCCGATGATGATCTCCACCATGGCGCCGAAAGATCACTTCCGCGCCGACGGCACGCTGGCCAGGGAGCGCTTGGTCTCCGCCGGGCGGCCCACGCCCCTGGTGACCGTGGCGATCATGGATGACCAGGGCCGGCGACTGCCCGCCGGCCAGCGCGGCGAGATCGTCGTCCGCGGCCCCCTGGTCATGGCCGGCTACTACAAGGACCCGGCGGCCTCAGCCGAGGCTTCACGGCACGGCTGGCACCACACCGGCGACATCGGCTATCTCGACGCCGATAACTACCTCTACATCGTGGACCGGGCCAAAGACATGATCATCACCGGCGGATTCAACGTCTACTCGGCGGAGGTCGAGCAGGCCCTGCTGGCGCATCCCGGGGTGCTGGACTGCGCGGTCATTGGGCTGCCCGATGACAAGTGGGGCGAGCGTGTCACTGCGGTCGTCCAGCCCTACCCCGGCCAGGATGTCGCCGACGATGACATCCGCGCGTTCGTCAAGGGCCGCCTCGGCAGCGTCAAGGTCCCCAAGCAGGTCGAGGTGTGGCCGGACCTGCCTCGCTCCAAGGTCGGCAAGGTACTCAAGAACGAGGTCAAGTCCCGGCTGCTCGGCCAGGCCAAACGCGACAGCCACTAGCCCTTCTGGTCAACTCCTCGCCGGAGGGTGTCGATTTACCGGGGGCCCGTTCGTGACCAGGGTGAGGCCGGCCTACCCAGCCGGTCACTGAACGAGGAGGAACCATGCGAGTGACACTGACCACCTTCGTGACCATGGATGGCGTCATGCAAAGCCCAGGCGCCCCCGAGGAGGACCCCAGAGACGGCTTCGACCTGGGTGGCTGGCTACCGCCGCACTTCGATGAGGACACCGGCCAGTACATGAACGAGGTCTTCGACCAGGCGGGCGCGTTTCTGCTCGGCCGGATCACCTACGAGGCGATGGCTGGCTTCTGGCCCGCTGTCACCGATCCCGGCAACCGGGTTGGCAGCCAGCTCAATTCCCTCCCCAAGTACGTCGTCACCACCACCGTGAAAGACCTCTCCTGGCCGGGTTCGGTGCCTCTCAGCGGTGACATCGCGCAGAAGGTGGCCGAGTTCAAGCGAACGCCCGGGCGAGAATTGCAGATCCACGGCAGCGGCGCCCTGGCGCGCTCCCTGATGGGCCAGGATCTCATCGACGCCTACCGCCTGATTGTCTTCCCCGTGGTGCTAGGCCGCGGCCAGCGGCTCTTTGCTGACGGTGTCCCACCGACCACGATGCGCCTGGTGGACAGCCGGACCACTGGCCGTGGGGTGGTCATGCACGCCTACGAGGCCGCAGGCCGGCCTGCGTTCGGCTCGGTCATCCCCGAGGATGTGGCCGGTTGACGAGGTCGCAGCCGAACCGCGCCGCCAGCAGCAGTGCTCCGATCCGCATCTCTCTACTTTTCTTAACGAGACCAGCCCGCCAGCTGCCGAAGCTCCGGGGAATCACACGCGGGTCAGCCGCGGTCCACGGCCGGCCGGAGCTGAGACGCTGCGTGCGGGGTGGTCCGGGATCGCCGCCAGGCGGCCCAGGCCCGCCCAATGCCGTAGGAGAAGGCGCCAAGAACACCGACGAAGAAGCCGACCGGCCAGTTG
>DASWFT010000314.1:0-7977 GCA_036394075.1 Streptosporangiaceae bacterium | reverse complement strand
CCGGCCTTGTCCAGGAGCGTTTCACCTGCAATGGTTTGCAGTATGAGCGAGCTGGAGGGGCGCGGCGCCGCCTGGACTGAGGAGCGAGGAACGAGCGACGAGGGAAGGCGGCGCAGTGAAGGGGGAACGGGGAGGCGGGCGGGGCCCCGGAAGCGAGCGGGAGACACAGACGTCGTGGTGGCGGGCGCCGGGCACAACAGCCTGCTTACCGCCTGCTATCTGGCCAAGGCGGGGTACCGCTGCCTGGTCCTGGACGCGCGGCACATCCCAGGCGGCGGCGCCGCCACCGAGGAACTGCTGCTGCCAGGGTTCGGGATCGACACCTGCGCCACCGGGCACACCATGATCCGCGTCAACCCGGCGCTGCTGGCCGACGAACTCGGGCTGATCGCCGACTACGGCCTTCGCTACGCCGAGCCCGACCCCGTGGAACACGTGGCGTTCCCCGACGGCGAGCAGTTCACCATGTGGCTGGACAGGGACAGGACCGCGGCCGAGGTGGCGCGCTTCTCCAAGGAAGACGCGGCCGCCTACATCCGCCTGCTCGACGAGTATGACCAGGTCAAGACGATCTTCAGCCGTTCGCAGTTCACCCCGATCGGGTTCGGCCCGTCCCTCGACCAGATGCTCGCCGAGCACCCGCAAGGGTGGATCTGGGCCCGCAGGCGGCAGCTGAGCGCGATAGAGGTGGTGCGCCACGAGTTCACCAGCCGGCACGTCCAGGCCTTCCTGCTCTGGATGGCCTTCCAGATCTTCCAGCCCGTGGACACGCCAGGCTCGGGTGTCCTGCCGTACTCGCAGGTCTTCGGCCGCCAGCAGCGCAGCTGGTCCATCCCGATCGGCGGGTCAGCGGCCCTGACCGCGGCCCTGACCGGGTATCTCGCCGATCACGGCGGCACCGTGCTCTGCAACCGGCGGGTGACCAGGCTGCTGCTGGAAGACGGCCGCTGCACCGGGGTCGAGACCGACGACGGCGAGCAGTACCGGGCGGGCACGGCCGTGGTCTCCACGATCCACATCAAGCACCTGCGGGACATGGCGCCCGCGGACGCCTGGCCTGAGGAGTTCCACTACGGTGTGGACACCTATGACGTGGGGGTGCCGGGGTTCGCGGCCTACTACGCCACCAGTGCCCCCCCGGAGTTCGAGACACCGGAAGGCCCGCGCACCGCGGTGTCGGCCGGGATCGCCGGGTGGCCGGAGGACCTGATCCAGCTCGGCGCCGACCTGCGGGCGGGGCGCTTCATCGCCGAGCCGCCGTGGTTGCTCGTGGCCACGCCGACCCTCGCCGACCCTGGGCGTGCGCCCGCCGGGATGCACACGGTAAAAATCCTTGGCCCTCAGACCTACCAGCTGCCTGATGGCATGGGCGGATGGGAGAGCGTGAAGGAAGAGCATGCCCGGCGCCAGCTGGAGCGCCTCCGCCTGGTAGCCCCAGGCCTGACCGATGACAAGATCCTCGCGCATCTGGTCAAGTCCCCGCCCGATATCGAGCAGCTGAACCCGCACATGATCCACGGCGCTTTCCACGGCGGGAACCGCGGGCCAGCGTTCAGCGGCGCACTGCGCCCCGTGCCGGGCTGGGCGTCGCACCGGATGCCGATTCCCGGCCTGTACCAGACCGGCGGGAGCACCCACCCGGGCGGCTCGATCACCGGTGCCCCGGGCCGCAACGCGGCGACGGTGCTGCTGCACGATCTCGGCCACGACCCGGCGGAAGTCATGGCCGCGCCGACGGCCCGTCAGCCGCTGCTGAGGCCGTGACCGTTCCGGCTGGCCCGCTCCGGTAAGGCGTCGGCGGCCAGCAGCCCGGCCGCCGCGAGGTCGGCCGCCAGATCTGCCTGCTCGGCCGGGGTGTGCGGGGTGAGCGGCGCCCGGACCGGGCCGCCGGACATGCCGACCAGACCAGCCCAGGCCTTGATGGCGGCGAGCGAGTCCATCCGCCGGGCCTTGCCGTGCAGCCATTTGGCGGCCACCGCACGCAGCGGGTCGAGCGTTCCCGCGACCTGAGCGGCACCGGCGAAGTCCCCGCCGAGCGCCAGCCCGGTGTACTCGAGCATCGGCCGCCAGGCCGGGGTCTGGTACAGGTAGGGCGCCGCCGAGGACATGAAAACACGCTGGCCGTGGTCGCGGACGTTCTCCAGCCAGGTCCCCTCGTTCGGCTCGCAGACCAGGATCTGGTCGCCGACCCGGGCCAGCACCTCTAGGTAGCGGGCGTGATCCCGGCCGACCTTGATGCCGCAGACGTTCTCGATGGCGGCCAGCCGCTCGATGAGCTCGGTGGACAACGCCACGCCGGAGAATCCGGTGTCGAACAGCCACACGCCCATGTCCACGCTCCGGCACACCAGCTCAAACCATTCATAGAGGCCCTCGTCCGAGGCCGGCGGGTAGTAGGGGTTGATCACCACCGCGAAGTCGGCGCCAGCCTTCTGGGCGTGCCTGGTCAGCTCGATCGTCTGCAGCGCGCAGTGGTGACCGGTATGCGCGATGACCGGGCATTTCCCCCGGGTCTGGTCGGTCACCACCTCAAGTAGGCGGCACCGCTCAGAATCGGTCAGGGCCCAGAACTCGCTCATCACCCCGCCGCAGAAGATTCCGTCGATCTCCAGGCCATCGGTGAGGCGGTCAAGATCCCGCCGGAGCGCGTCGTAGTCAACCGCCCCGGTCACGTCGAACGGCGTCGTGGTCGCCGCCCAGAGGCCGGTGAAACGCTCCCGGGCCGCCTGTTTGGCCTCCGCTTTGGTGTAATCCATGGTTCTCCTTCGCGCTAGAGCGTTTCCGCGAGCCAGTCAGCAACGAGCGGCCTGGCCCTGTGCCATACGTTGTTCAGGATGTGAACACCCTCGGGGTACACGACGGTGGTCACCGGCCCGCCGTACTCGGCGGCGATCCGCTCGGCGTGGGAGGGTGGCGAGCCCGGGTCGTCCCCGCCATAGACCTGCACCGGTCGTCCATCACTCGCCTTCCCCCCCCCGGCGACTCGCCTTTCCCCCGGCGATGATGATGTCTAGTTCACGGAGGGTGATCCGCGGCTCAACGGCTCGGGGCCCAGGTGCAGCGGTCGCCGGTCACGGTCCAGACCGTGTCGGTCGGCGGCGGCGCCCAGAACTCCACGAACGAGAAGTTCGCGTCGGTGTCGTTCTCGAACCAGTGCACCTCGCCCGGGCCGACGAGCGCGCTCATGCCGGCCTCCAGCCGGGCGGCGCCCTGATCGGCGTGCATCAGCCCTGACCCGGCCAGCACGCAGAACACGTGATAGCAGTCGGCGTGGTAGTGGGCGGCGGCGGTGTCGCCCGGGTGGTAGGTGATCCGGTCGGCCCGGATCCGCTGCGCACCGACCGGCACGTCGTCGGTCACCAGGTCCAGCCGGTCACGGGTGTCCCGGGTGGAGACCAGGTGGGGCAGCTCGGCCGCGGCGAACACCTTGACCAGCGGCTGGCCCGCAGGCCCGGCCGGGCCGGTGGATTCCGCGACCAGGGCGTCGAGCCCCTCCGCGCCGGCTCGCAGGCTGACCTCGTCGCAGGAGGCGAGCCACAGCACGCTTTCTGGGCCGAGCACGAACTGCTCGCCGCCGGCCTCGGCCGTCCCGGCGCCAGCGGCCACGTAGACCAGCGCCTCCTGGCCGCCAAGCCGCATGGCGGCCCCGGCCGCCCCCGGCTCGATGACGCAGTGGCGGGCCTCCATGGGGACCGGGGCGCCGAAGGGGACGGCACCGGCCCAGGCGCGCTCAACCCAGCCCGGTCCGCGCTGGGCGGGCAGCTCGTCGGGATGTAGCACGACTGGCATGGCGAGCTCCTCAGTTGCGCGGGCGCGGCAGGGGTTACATGGTGATGATCGGGCGGATGGCCTCCCGCCGCGCGAGCGCGTCGAAGGCCGCGGCCACGTCGGACAGGGGATAGAGGTCGGCGGTGAGTGGCTCGGTGCGGATCGCGCCTGAGGCCAGGAGGGCGATCATGGCCGGATAGGCGTTGGGACTCGAACGTACCCCGAGGACATTCAGCTCGTCGAGGGTCACCAGGTCCACGGGCAGTTCCGCGGCGGCGCCGCCAGCCAGGCCGAGCAGGGCCACCGACCCGCCGCGCCGCACCGACCGCAGTGCCTGCGGGATGACCGAGGTGTTCCCCGAGCAGTCGAACACGCAGTCCGCCCCGCGGCCGCCGGTTGCCGCCCGGACCCCGGCGACCGGGTCGGTCGCCTCGTAATCGACGATATGGGTGCTGCCGAGCTCGCGGGCCACCGTGAGCCGTTTGCCCCGGCCGACCATGACCACCTGGGTCGCCCCGGCCGCCCGGGCCACTTGCAGCATGAGCAGGCCGAGCAGGCCCGGGCCGAACACGGCCACGCTGTCACCGGGGCCGACCTGGGCGCGGCGCGCCGCGTGCACGGTGAGCGCGCCCTGATTGACCAGCGCGGCAGCCACGTCGCTGACGCCCGGCGGGACCTTGTGCAGCGCGACCGCGGGACGGACCGCGTACTCGGCCAGGGCGCCCGGGGCGGTGTGGCCGTACAGCTTGAATCCGGGCTCGCGCACCCGCTCACACAGGTTGTAACGCCCGGCCCGGCACATCGGGCAGCTGCCGCAGCCGGTGTGGTTCTCGGCCACCACGCGGTCCCCGGGCGCCAGCCCGCTGCGCTCGGTTCCCGGCCCGAGCGCGGCGACCTCACCGGACCACTCGTGGCCGATGATGAAGGGCAGCGAGGGCGGCCAGGTCCCCCGGAAACCGCCGCTCACGATCTTCAGGTCGGTCCCGCAGAGCCCGCAGGCGCGCACCCGGACCAGCACCTCGCCCGGCCCTGGCACCGGCACGGGCACCTGTTCGAGGGTGAGGCGCCCGAACTCGCGCAGCAGGGCCGCCCGCATCCGCTGCGGCGCCGCTGGCTGGCTGGCCGCTGGCTGGCTGGCCGCTGGCTGGCTGATCACAGGCCCGCTCCGACCGTGGCTGGTCCCACTCCGTCGCCTTCCTCCACCGGCCCGGCGGGCGGCGCGGCCGCGTCACCGAGCGCGGCCCAGATCTCCCGGGCGCGGCGGACCACATGATCGGCCACCGCCTCGGCGATCTCCTCCGCCCGTCCCGCCTCGGCCCGTTCCGGCCGCCCGTACCAGCCGGTCGCGGCGATCTCGTGGAAGTCGCGTAGCACCGGGTAGACATCGGGGCGCCGGAACAGCCCGTGCGCAGCCTCACCCGCGGCCCGCTCGCTGGGCGGCGTGGCCTGGTCCAGGTGCACAAGCCCGGCCTCGTAGGCCAGCACGGCCGCCGTCTCCATCGACCCCGCGTGGGTGAACTCCATTTCCTCCGGATACAACGTGTGGGTGATCACGTGCGATTCGGCGATCACCACCTGGACCCCATGGCGCCGCTGGGCCTCGTCCGCGGCCAGCCGGAGGGTGGCCGAGTTGCCCTCATGCCAGTTCACCACCACGATGCGGTGCGCACCTGCGCCGCTCAGGCCTGCGCAGATGTCGACGAGGACCGCGGCCAGGGTAGCTGGCTGCAGCGAGAGCGTCCCCGGCCACGGCAGGTGGTAGTGCGCGACACCGACCGGGCCGAGCGAGACCACGAGGGTGTCGAGCCGGTCGGCCACCCGCTCGGCGATCGACAGCGCCGCGAAGGCATCGGTGCCGAGCGGCAGATGCCCGCCATGCTGCTCGACGCTGCCCGTCGCGACAACGGCGATGCCGCTGCCGCTGAGCAACCGGGCGGCGGCTGGCTGCGCGAGGCGCTCGATCTGGCGGTCGGGGTGACGGGGCATCTGTCAGCCTCCATATCCGGCGGTGGTCGCGCCTTCGGCGGTGGGCTCGGCGGCGCGCCGGTGCGCCCTGATCGGGGTCTGCCAGGCCTCGGTCACCACGTCGACGAGGGCCGGGCGCCCGGTGAGGGCGCCCCGCAGGGCCGGGCCCAGCTGCCCGGGCTCGGTGACGCGCTGGCCGTGCAGCCCGAACCCGCTGGCCACCTCGGCGAAGGCCACGTCGGCGAAGTCTTCGTCCTCCCAGCCACGGCCGAAGGTGATCCGCCGGTACCAGCGGATCCAGCCGAGCGAGCGGTTGTTGAGCACTACCACGGTGACCGGCAGGCCGTGCTCGGCCAGCGTGGCCAGCTCGCCCGCCGCATAGCCGAGCGCGCCGTCACCGGTCAGCACCACCGTCCGGCGCCCTGGGTCAGCGGTGGCCACGCCCAGCGCGGCGGGCAGCGCGTAGCCGAGGCCGGCCTGCCCCCGCGGGCAGAGCACCCGCCGGCCGGGCATGCGCTGCTCGAGGTACACGCCGCCCCATCCGCTGGCCAGGCTGGCATCGCAGACCAGGACGTCCTCCGGGCCCAGCGCCGCCTCGAGCGCGGCCAGCACCCGCTGGGGCGCGATCGGAACGGCGTCGCTGGCCCGCTCGTGGTCACGCTCGGCACGCCATAGCGCGGTGAGCTCGGCGACTCGCGCCCGCCACTCCGCCCGGCCCGGCTCGCCATCCGCGAGGCCGTCGCCCGCTGGGGCGCTCAGGGCCGCGGTGAGAGCCTGCAGGCCTGCCTGTGCGTCCCCGAGCAGAGCAGCCTGCAGCGGGAACGCCCGGCCAAGCTCCGCTGGGTCCACATCGAGCTGCACTACCACCTGGTCAGCGCGGGGCAATGTCCAGCTGAACGTCGCGCCGCTGCTGCCCTTGGCTCCGGCCAGCAGCACGACATCCGCTTCGGCCAGGACGGCGGCCGCCGCGGTCGTGCCCATCGAGCCGGTCACGCCCACGCTCAGCGGGTGGTCCTCCGCGATCGCCCCCTTGCCGGACAGGGTCGTGCCCACGGCGGCCGAGATCCGTTCGGCCAGCGCGGTGAGTTCCCGCCCTGCCCCGGAGTGCATGACTCCCCCGCCCGCCAGCACGAACGGGCGCCGGGCGCCGCGGAGCACCGCGGCGGCGGCGGCCACGTCGCCAGGCTCGGGCACCGGCCGGAAGGCCGGGAAGCGGCCGAACCGCGCGCTGGTGTACGGTGACGGGCTGCCGCTGGTGTCTCCGGCTGGCCCATCGAGGACGTCCTGGGGCAGGAACAGCGCGACCGGCCCCGGGCGGCCGCTCGTCGCCTCGCGGAAAGCCTGCCGCACGAGAGCGGGCATCGTGGCCGCGTCCGGGACGGCCGCCTGCCACTTGGTCACCGCGGCGAGCAGGGCCGCCTGGTCGAGCGCCTGCGACGCGGCGCTCCGGTACCGGTGCGGCAGCAGCCGGGCAGGCAGGTCACTCACCAGCGCGACGACGGGCACCGAGGCGCCGAGGGCCTCGCCGAGGCCGGACGGCAGCTTGGCCGCGCCCGGCCCGACGGTCGCGTCGCAGACGCCCGCCCGGCCGGTGACCCGGGCGTAACCGTCGGCCGCGTAGCCCGCCGTGCGCTCGTCACGGGTCAGCACGTGCCGCAGAGCGGGCTCACGGTCCAAAATCGCGTCGTAGAGCGCCAGCGTCTGGCCGCCCGGCACGCCGAAGACGTGCCGCACCCCGTGTTCCATCAGCAGGTCCGCGAGCAGCGCTCCCCCGTGCTGCGCTTCTCCGGGCGGGCGGGGCCGGCCGGCGGGCTCAGCCACGGGTCAGCCCTAGCAGGCGCTCCGCGTTGCCGCCGAGGACGAGGCCTTCCTCATCCCCGAGCCCGAGCGCGCGCACCTCGTCAACCGGCCGGTCCGTCCCCATGTCGAAGGGGCGGTCCGAGCCGAGCAGCACCTGCCCCGGGCCGGCGTACCGCACCAGGTCGGCGAGGAGGTCCTGATCATGGGTCACGGTGTCATAGTAGAACCTGCGCAGCGACTGGTCCGGGCCGTCCTGGCTGCGCGCCCGCGCCTCCGGGCGGACGGCGTAGGCGCGCCGGAGCCGTCCGCGCACCACGGGAAGGGCGCCGCCGCCGTGGGCCAGCAGCACCCGGAGCTGGGGGTGGCGCTCCAGCACGCCGCTCACCGCGATGTGCGCCGCCGTGACGGCGGTCTCCAGCGGGTTGCCGACCGAGTTCCACAGGT
>DASWFT010000313.1:0-7287 GCA_036394075.1 Streptosporangiaceae bacterium | reverse complement strand
CTGGCGGATAAGGATTTCGCCGAATTGACGCCGGCTGAGTTGCTGATGCTCGCCGGCCTCATGCGCAAGCTCACCCTGGCCGTGCCGCTCCGCCGCTCCCGCCGCCACCAGCCCACCCCGCACGGCAAGCGCACCGACCTGCGGGCCACGCTGCGCCAGGCGCGGCGCACCGGGGGTCACCCACTCCGGCTGGCCAGGCGAGCGCCGTCCAGGCAGCCCCGTCGGCTCGTCGTGCTGTGCGACATCTCGGGGTCCATGGAGCCGTACGCGCGGGCCATGCTGCAATTGCTGTACTGCGCGGCGGGTGGCGCGCGGGCGGAGGTATTCACCTTTGCCACCCGGCTGACCCGGCTCACCACCACGCTGTCGCACACCCGGCCGGAGTTGGCTCTCCGGCGGGCCGGCCAGATCGCGCCCGACTGGCTCGGCGGGACCCGCATCGGCGCCTCAGTCAAGGAGTTCAACGACACCCGCGGGCGAGCCGGCCTGGCCCGCGGCGCGGTCGTCGTCATCATCTCCGACGGGTGGGACACCGGTGATCCCGCACTGCTCCGCCACGAGATGGAGCGGCTTTCCCGGGTGGCCCATCGCATCGTCTGGGTCAATCCGCGGACCAAGAGCGACCAGTACCAGCCGCTGGCCGGCGGCATGGCAGCGGCCTGGCCGTACTGCGACGCCGTGGTCAGTGCGCACACCGTGCACGCACTGGACGAACTTACCGCCGCCCTGGCCCACCCGGCCCGGCACCGGCCCTCGTCGCGGGACGCCTCGCGTCGCTGATGCCGTGCTGAGCGGCGATCGGGGGCGGGGCGACGCGTGGCGCAGGCCCGGGAAAGTGCTGCGGCTGCTGGTGCGGCCCGGCGTCCCATTGATGAGGCCAGGCGTCCCGCTGGTGCGGCCGTGCGTCCCGCTGGTGCGGCCCGGCGTCCCATTGATGAGGCCGTGCGTCCCATTGGTTCCGCTGGGCGTCCCGCTGGTGCGGCCCGTGCGGCGTCCCATATCCCCCGTGCGTATCCCTGGGCTTCGGCAGCCACTGTCTCAGGTTCCGCCTGCCGCATCTGTGGCGCGGCGGAGCGGACGAAAGTCGTTATGGCGGGGGCCCGAGCGTGCCGGCCTGGCTGGCGGGCCATCCACCGGTCCGGCAGGCATAGGACGATCAAGGGAACCCCGATCCCGAACACGGCCCGCAGCAAGCCCAGATCGTGCAGCGTGAAGGGGAAAAGTTCACCGGTGAAGCGGGCTGCGTAGAGCAACGCGGCCGCGACCAGAGTCGTCCAGGGGAGTCGCCAGCGGGTGAGCAACAGGTCGAACATGACCGTGCCCAGCAGCGCACCGGCGGTGTAGTAGGCATAGACACTGGGATCGAGCATGATCCTCGCCGCCACGGCGAGCAGGATCACTGCCTGCCAGCGCCCGCGCCGTACGGCCAGGCACCCGGCGGCTACACCGAGGGCGAGCTGGGCTGGCCGGTCCCACCACGGCGTACCTGCGGCGTTCACCCCGATCACGCGGAGCGCGGAGGAGTAGTCGTTGGGAATCGTGAACCGCGCCGCCATGAGAGTGTGCGAATCGGCCAGCAGGAACGGCAACCACGCCACTGCGACGCCAGCCGCGAAGACCCCGAGAGCGGGCCACCGGTCCTTACGTGGAAGAGCCAGCAAGAGCGCCACGAATGCGGCCGCCCACGGCTTGGCGTCGACGGCGGCGGCCAGCGCCACCCCGGCCCAGACCGGATGACGCCGGCTCACCGCGTGTGCCGCGGCGACCGACAGGCCGAGAGCCAGCACGTCGTCGAGATGCCCGTAGTGAGTGGTGAGTTCCGTCCACACCGGGAGGAAGACAAGCCCGGCCACCAGTAGCCGACCGCGTCGGCGACGCTCGGGCACCGGCAGCAGCCGCCACACAGCGGCCAGCAGCGGCAGGCCGGTTGCCGACATCGCCACGACCGCGATCACCCGGCCGCTTCCAGGACCCATCACCCTCAGTACGGCCGAGACGGCCAGAGCCAGCGGCCCCATCTGCAGCGCCGGATGGGTCGCGTACAGGTGAAGCCCGCCGCTGGGGCCGCCGGAGGAAAGCAGCAGGCCTCCCTCGGCGAAGAAATGCCAGGACTGGCCGACCGGATGTGCGCGGAGGCCGACCCACAGTGCCGACCACAGCCCCAGCACCCACCACGGCCACGGTGCTGACCGCTGCGCCAGCGCTGACTGCGGCCACGGCGCTGACTGCGGCCACGGCACCCGTCGCGGCGCGGAGTAGAAGCTGCCCGGTTCTGCCTGGCTCGTGCGGTCCACCAGGCCCGCGTTGACCCCGGCCCTCACGTGCCGGGCGTAGCGGTCGGCCGTCCGGAATGACCACCCAAAGCCGGCGACTCGTTGGCCAAAGTGTGCACTCCCTCCCCAACGACTGGATGAGCCGGGAAATTGAACTTACCAGGGAGATCCTCGCTTCTGCAGGTGTAGTCGAAACTGACATTATTACGGAATCATTAAGGCATACCGGATGACCGATATTACTAGCTAACGGTATGTTACGATAGGGTCACTTTAAATGAGAACGTGATAGTATTCGGAGAATCGACAATAGGCCAATGAATTCGCGAGTCCAAATGGCATTGTCATGAGTTCTGGCCGGCGCGAGCGAGTCCGCGCATCCATACATCCGCGCATCCATACATAGGAGGGGTTGAGCTTCCCACCTGCCCGTAAAGCTCACAGGGTGGCGCCCGGCAGTTCTCCGGGGCCCGGGACTACGGCCGAAGCGGGGCACTTGACCGTTGGGGGTCAACCGAGATGAGCTTTTCCCTGATCGAAGAGCCTGAGCCTGAACCCTCCGAATCGCCTGACCCGGATTTCTGGGGGGACAGCGATCACCGCTGGCGTCGTGCTCAGGGCTCTTCGCGACGTCCGAATCCCCCGCGACGTCCAGGTCCTCCGCCGCGTCAAAACCCTCAGCCACTTCTGAGCCCACCGCAACCTTCGGATCCTCCGCAACGTCCAGCCCCCCGCAGAACCCGAGTCCCTCGCGACGTCCAGGTCCCTCGCGACGTCCAGGTCCCTCGCAAGGTCCAGGCCCCTGGCAGCGTCCAGGTCCCTCGCAACGTCCGGATCTTCCACGAAATGCGACTCTCCTGAGACGCCCGAGTCAGCCGCGACTGCCCAATCACCCGTGGTGGTCGCTGCTGCCCCGCTGGACCGATCAGCCAGCCGGGCGTGGCAACAGATGGCTGCGCAGGCACACGACCGCCCGGCAGCGGGGCATCGCCTTGCTGCTCGTGGCCGCCTGCCTTGGCGGTGCCGCCTTGTACGTGGCGCGGGTCGCTGCCACTAATGGCCGCTCGTATACCGGTGTGGTGCTGAGCAATGGCGTGATCGACCTCAACTTCGCCACGGCTGGGCGGGTCACGCAGATCTCCGTCCAGGCCGGCCAGCAGGTCAAGGCGGGACAGGTGCTCGCCACCGAGACCAGCGCTACCACCTTGGCTGTCGTGGCCGCTGATCAAGCGGCCATCGCCGCCGACAAGGCAACGCTGACGCAGATCGCTGACCAGGCCGCTCCGGGAGCGGCAGCCCTTGCGGCGGCGCGGGCGCGGCTGGCCAGTGACAGGGCCCGGCTCGCCGCCGAGCAGGTGCAGGTCGTGGGGATGCAGATCCAGGCCCCGACGGATGGGACGGTAATTGCCGTAGATGGCCAGGTCGGTGAGACGGTTACCGCCGCGAGCATCCGGGAAAACGCGGCTCAGTCCCAGGCAACCTCGACTTCGCAGCTGTCAGTTCTCTCGCTGCTGGGCACCCAGGCGACCGCCGCCGCCGGGACCATGTCGATGCCGGTGATCGCGCTGCGCACGTCGAGGAACTGGCAGGTGGACATGGTGATCCCGGCGAACTCGACCATAGCCGTGAGGCGGGGCGAGGCGGTGACCATCGCAGTGCCGGCCGCGCACCTCAGCGGTGTGCGCGGGCAGATCGAAGAACTGTTGCCGACGCCCGTGCGCACGGCACAGGGCGTGGACTACCAGGCGCTGGTTACCGTGCCCGGCTATCAGCCAGCACCGCCGTTCAACGGCATGGCGGCCGAAGTCCAGCTAGGCCCATAACGCCGCCCATTACGACAGCCCTGCAGGAATCTGATCTGGCCTGGCATCGAGGCGTTGCGGACGTCTTGTGATCTTGGTGAGCCGGGTCGACCCCCGTCTAGCACATCCGCGCAGCGCTTTTCCCATCCTGCAGGGCGGGAATTGAGTTGAAGAGACCCCGGCCGGTGCCTATCCTCGGCCGTGACCAGCACGTCCAGGGAAGGGGTACCGAGGTGGGTCACGTCGAGGTGGCGCACCTGAACCACATCCTCCCTGACGGACGCCTGCTGCTCGACGACGCGTCGTTCCGGGTGGGAGAGGGCACCACGGCGGCCCTGGTCGGACCCAATGGCGCAGGCAAGACAACCCTTATCCGGCTCATCGCCGGCGATCTGGATCCGCAATCAGGGACGGTCGTCTTCAGCGGCGGCCTGGGTGTGATGCGCCAATTTATCGGGGGGCTCCGGGGGGTCGCCCCTCCGGGAGGGCAGAGCATCGGGCGGCTCCGGGGGGTCGCCCCCGCGGGTCAGCAGAGCGTCGGGAGCATCGGCGGCGAGTCCGGGGTTCGCGACCTTCTTATATCGGTCGCGCCGCCTCGCGTTCGAGACGCCGCGGCGCGGCTTGACGCCGCGGAACTGCTGATGATGGAGCGGGATGATGAACCTGCCCAGCTGCGCTACGCGGCGGCGCTCAGCGAGTGGGGCGACGCGGGCGGCTACGACGCAGAGGTGCTCTGGGACGCCTGCTGCGTGGCCGCCCTCGGAGTCTGCTACGAGCGGTGCCGCTGGCGCAGCGTGACCACGCTCTCCGGCGGTGAGCAGAAGCGGCTCGTCCTTGAGGCACTGCTGCGCGGCCCGGCCGAGGTACTGCTGCTCGACGAGCCGGACAACTACCTGGATGTCCCGGGCAAGCGATGGCTTGAGCAGCAACTGGCGGGCACACCGAAGACAGTGCTCCTGGTCAGCCACGATAGGGAACTGCTCGCGAACAGCGCACAGCGGATCATCACGGTAGAAGACGGCAATGTCTGGGTGCATGGCGGCGGTTTCGCCAGCTACGCGCAGGCCCGCCGCGACCGCAACGAGCGCCTCGACGAACTGCGCCGCCGCTGGGATGAGGAGCACGAGAAGCTCAAGCAGCTGGTGCGCATGTACCGGCAGAAGGCGTCCTACAACGACGCTATGGCCTCGCGCCTCCACGCGGCCGAGACCCGGCTGCGCCGGTTCGAGGAGGCCGGCCCGCCTGAGGTGCCGCCCAGGGATCAGGACATCCGGATGCGGCTGCGCGGCGGGCGGACCGGCAAGCGCGCCGTGATCTGCGAGAATCTGGAGCTGACCGGGCTGATGCAGCCCTTCGATCTCGAGGTCTGGTACGGCGAGCGGGTCGCTGTGCTCGGCTCCAATGGCTCGGGGAAGTCGTTCTACCTGCGGCTGCTCGGTGGCGACGAGGTACCGCACTCCGGTGTGGCCCGGCTCGGAGCACGGGTGGTCCCCGGGCACTTCGCGCAGACCCACACGCGGCCTGATCTGGCCGGCCGGTACCCCGAAGAGATCTTGATGACCGAGCACGCCTTGCTGCGTAACGAGGCCATGGCCGCACTGGCGCGGTACGAACTCGGGCAGTGCGCACGTCAATCGTTCGGCTCATTGTCCGGAGGGCAGCAGGCGCGCCTGCAGATATTGCTGCTCGAACTCGCCGGCTGCACGGCGCTCCTGCTCGACGAGCCAACCGACAACCTCGATCTGGCCAGCGCCGAGGCGCTCCAGGAGGGTCTTGAGTCCTATCAGGGCACGGTACTGGCGGTGACCCACGACCGCTGGTTCGCGCGGTCGTTCGACCGGTTCGTGGTATTCGGGGCTGACGGGATCGTCTACGAGTCCGAGGAACCGGTGTGGGACGAGACTCGCGTGGCCAGGCCCCGTTGAGGAGTGCGCTGCTAGGCTGCTTGGAGCGTAGGGAGCCTGTCAGCCCCGTCCCGGGCCCGGCTCCGCGATAGCCGAGGTGAAGGGGTCCGCACCGTGAAGAAACTGCTTCTGCTAGCCCTGGCCGGGCTGGGTGTGTTCGCTGTCTGGAGGAAGGTCCAGGCCGATCGCGCCGAGCTCGACTTGTGGACTGAGGCGACCACCAGCGACGACTGACGCCTGGTCGGTCCGTTGGGCGCCAAAGACGGGAGCATCAGGTGAGCAGCGTTCCGTCGGTCTCGGTGGTGTGTTGCGGACTGCTTGGGGTCACCGCCGATGACGGCGGCATCCTCGAGCGCGCGTTCACGGAGGCGTTCGCCACCCAGGGCATCGTTCCCGGGACTGCTGCGTACGCGCGCAGCATGGTTCGAGTGCATCAGTCCATGGGGCAGTCGGCGGTCGACGTCTTTCGCGGCCTGTTTCCAGACGCGCCTGGCCGCGCGGAGGCAGCCACGCTCGCCTTCGACCGGTCCTACCGCGCGTCCGTCGACCGGTCGGGCCTGGCGCCCATGTCCGGCGCCGAGCAGGCGATCAGCGAGATACGGGCCAGTGGAGCGAGCATCTGCCTGTTCACCGGGCTATCGCGGAGCCTGCTCGGCCTGGTGCTCGACACACTCGGATGGTGGCGGCGCGTCGACCTGGCGCTGTGCCGGGATGACGTGCCACGGGGATGCCCGTGGCCCGACCTGGCGCTGACCGCCATGCTCCGGCTCGGCGTGACCGACGTCCGCGACCCGGTGTTCGCCGCCGGTACGGAGAGCGGCATCCTATGCGGCAAGCGGTCCGGGGCCGGGATCGTCGCGGGGATCCTGACCGGTGGCCACACCGCTGTCCGGCTGGAGGGGGCGGGCGCGACTCATCTGCTGGACAGCATCGCCGGCTTGCCGGCCTTGCTCGCGGGCCAGAGCGCACCAGAAACGCACTCGTCCCCGGCCACCGCATCCGGTTCGACAACCGCGCGGCCCTGATCGCGCCGGTACGCTGATGGTCAGGCCGCACCGCCGCTGCATCGCATGTGGGCTGTGCGTGCGCCTGGGGCTATAGCTCAGCTGGAAGAGCACTTGCTTTGCAAGCAAGGGGTCAGGGGTTCGAGTCCCCTTAGCTCCACAGGGAGGTCTTCACGTTTCAGTGGGGCCTAGTTTCACGTTTGAGTCCGACAGTCCGGCGATCTGGGTTCTAGCGCGCTGGGCTGGTGGCGTTTGCTGTCTGGCGGTGGTGTGCGGGCGGTTTCCGCTGGTTACGGGCAGGCTA
>DASWFT010000312.1:0-13284 GCA_036394075.1 Streptosporangiaceae bacterium | reverse complement strand
CTCCGGGGGGCTGGCGGGTCTGGCTGACTCCGGGGGGCTGGCGGGTCTGGCTGACTCCGGGGGGCTGGCGGGTCTGGCTGACTCCAGAGGTCAGGCGGGTCCGGCGGGCTCCAGGGAGCAGGCGGGTCTGGCGGGCTCCAGGGGTCGCGCAGGTCCTGCCGGCCCCAGAGATCAGGCGGGCCCTGGCCAGCGGGAGGGACGGGCGGGCCCTGGTCCATAGGTGGGTCGCTGACGGGGGAACTCATGCCAGACGGGCCGCTGTCGGGCGGCTGATCTGCTGGAATCCCGCATCCGGCGCAGTATCTCGGGCTGCCGGTCAGCGCAAATCCGCAATTCTCGCAGAACCGCATGCGCGTTCCCTGCCTCCATCAACGCATTGCGACTGATGTGGCCGTTCTCGCCGACCTTGTGGCTTTTGTGACTCTTAGTATCCTCCGGCCAGAGGGCCGTAACCATAAGGTCGGGAGAAGTCACCGGGAAGGTTAGGGCGTGTCTCGCCCTAGCGGCCGCCGGGCTCGGCCAGGCCGTGCTCGTAGGCGATCACTACGAGCTGGGCCCGGTCCCGCGCATCGAGCTTGATCATCGCCCTGCTGACGTGGGTCTTCGCGGTGAGCGGGCTGACCACGAGCTGGCCCGCGATCTCGTCGTTGGAGAGCCCCGCGGCGACCAGGCCCACGACCTCACGCTCCCGCTCGGTCAGCGATCCGAGGCCAGGATGCGGGGCCGCGCCGGGCCGGGCCTGGCTCTGGCCGCTGGGCGGCTGGCGGCCGGCGCCTGACGAGCGGGCCGCCCCGCCGGGCAGCGACGGCTGCGTGTCGGCGTGGGCGCCTCCTGCGGTGAACGCGGCGATGAGGGCGCGGGTGACGCTCGGTGCGAGCAGCGCGTCGCCGCGGGCCACCACCCGCACACCCTGCAGCAGTTCCGCGGGCTCGACGTCCTTGACCAGGAAGCCGCTGGCCCCGGCGCGCAGCGCGCCGAACACGTGCTCCTCGTCGTCGAAGGTGGTGAGTACCACCACCTTGACCGCCGCCAGCCGCGGGTCGCCGGTGATCCGCCTGGTCGCGGTGAGGCCATCCACCTCGGGCATGCTGAGGTCCATCAGCACGACATCGGGGCGCAGGTCACGGGCCATGGCCACCGCGCTGCCGCCGTTGGCCGCCTCTCCGACGATCGTGATGTCGTCGGCGGACTCCAGCAGCATGCGAAAACCGGCCCGCACCAGTGCCTGGTCATCAGCCAGCAGAACGCGGATCATCCGCCCGCCTCCACGGCGGTGATCGGCAGCCGCGCCACCACCTCGAAGCCGCCTTCCGGGGCGTTCCCCGCGCTGAACTCGCCGCCGACGGCAGCGGCCCGCTCGGCCATCCCACAGAGCCCGTGCCCCCCGCCAGACTGGTCCGCCGAGCCGCCGGGTGGTGCGGGCGCAGGGCCGATGCCGTCGTCAGTGACCCGGATGGCAAGTGACTCTGGCTCATAGCGCAGGCAGACGGTGGCGCGGGCCTCCGTGCCCGCGTGCCGCAGCACGTTGGTGAGTGACTCTTGCAGGATCCGGTAGGCGGCATGATCCACATCGGCGGGCAGCGGCCGTTCCTCGCCCTCGACGCTGATGGTGACCGGGGCGCCTGCCGCGGTGACGGCATCACGCAGCGCTGGCAGGCGGTCGAGGCCCGCGCTTCGCAGGCCGGCCGGCTCCTCGGCCGTCCCGCGTCGGAGATGGCCCAGGGTGGTCCGCATTTCGCCAAGCGCCGCCTTGCTCGTCTCCCTGATGGCGGTGAGGGCGGCGCGCAGGTTCTCGTCGCGGCCGCCAGGCCCGTCATTCTGGCCGCCCAGCAGGTGCAGCGCCGACCCGGCCTGCACGGTAATCGTCGCCATGCTGTGCGCGACCGTGTCGTGCAGGTCCCTGGCGATCCGCAGCCGCTCCTCCGCGACCCGGCGGGCCGCCTCGGCGTCGCGTTCCTCACCGGCCAGGCGGAGCCGGTCGGCGGTCTCGGCGGCCAGGGCGCGCCTGCTGCGGGTCGCGTCGCCGAGCCAGATCGCCAGCCCGAGCACCACGATGGACGGCAGGAAGTCCACGGTCAGCTTGGCGAATCCCTCATGCGTGGAGACTTCGACGACGAACAGCCCGATCGCCATGTAGATGGCCGGGATGGCGATCGCCGCCACCAGGTACCCGGCGATCGCCGCGTCATAGAGCGGCAGGGCCAGCAACGGCGCCGGGGAGATATCGCGGCGGTCGAAACTGTAGTAGGCGAGGAGGAGCACCGAACACGCGATCAGCACGCCGAGCGGCCACCGCCTCCGCAGCAGCACGGGCAGCGCCAGGACCGCGCCGAACAGGTACGCGACCGCGTCGAGCGGTGCCGTGTTCGGGCCGCCGCCCACGGTGACGTTGAGCTCGACCACGGCGACCACGATCGCTGTCGCCGCTACGTCGATCCAGCGGATGCCAAGCGCGTCGCGCACCCGCCGCAGCGCCGCGCCTGGCGCCCGTGCAGCGCTGTCGGCGCGTGCTACTCCCACGCCGTCAAGGTACGCGACCGGGCGCGGGCAGGGAATGACCTGGCGGTGCCCCAGGTCGCCTACAGCGAGTCATTTCAGGTGATATCGTGCCGCTCCTGGCGTAACCCGTGATAGCGAATCCGAGGATTAGGACGATGCTCCGTCTCGAGTGGCCATGGCGGTGGAAAAGCGGGCTGGCACGTCGTTCCACTGGCAGGCGATCACGATCGCAAAAGATCCGGATGCCATGATCGGAACTGTGCGACGGCTGCCGGCTCGTTCGGCCGTAGCGGTGATCGCGGGGGTGATCACCGTGGCGTTGTTCACGGCGGCCTGCGGGGTCTCGGCCGGCCGCCCGCAGGCCAGCAGCACCCACGGGCTGCGGGCGGGGCCGAAGAAAGCGCCCTCCGTCAGCGCGCAGCCGTTCCCGGCGGCTGAGAACGCCAAGCCGGGGACCCGCGCCTGGATCATCATCCACGAGGGAGCGCGGGACGCGATCCAGGGGTACGCCGACCACGTGAGCGTCCTGCCCGGACAGTCATTCCGGCTCTACGTCACCACAACGGCAGCGAGTTTCCAGGTGCAGGCCTACCGGGTGGGCTGGTACGGGGGCAGTCAAGCCCACCTGGTCTGGTCGTCGGCCAGCGTGCCCGGCCAGGTGCAGCCAGCGGCCGCATTCGTGCCTGGGGTCAACATGGTGACCGCGCCGTGGCATCCGTCGTTGACGGTGCCGACCACCGGCTGGCCCGAGGGGGCGTACCTGCTGAAACTGGTCGCCCCGAACGGACAGCGATACGTCCCGATCACCGTGCGCTCGCCGTCTACCGTCGGCAAGGTCGTGATCCTGCAGGGGGTGACCACCTGGCAGGCGTACAACCTCTGGGGCGGCTACGACCTGTACTCCGGGCCGCAGGGGTTCGCCGACCGGTCCCGGCAGGTGAGCTTCGACCGTCCTTATGCCACCGATGGGGCGCAGTGGTTCCTGTCTTTCGAGTTGGCGCCGATCGCCCTCGCCGAGCGCAGCGGGGTGCCGATCGCCTACGAGACCGACGTGGACCTGGAACAAAACCCTTCTCTCCTGAACGGGGCCCGCGCGCTGATCTCGCTCGGGCATGACGAGTACTATTCGGCGGCCATGCGCACCGCGCTGCTTGGCGCCCGCGGTGCTGGCACCAACATCGCGTTTTTCGGCGCGAATGCGATGTACCGGCACATCAGGTTCGCGCCCTCGGTGCTTGGCGCCGACCGGATCGAGATCTGCTACAAGGTCGCCGGGGAAGACCCGCTTTACGGGACCGACAACAGCCAGACCACCCAGCAGTGGCGGGACCCGCCCGACCCGCGCCCGGAGAGCGTGATCACCGGGGTGTTCTACGAATGCAACCCGGTCAGCGCGCCGTATGTGGTGTATGACCCCGGGAACTGGATCTTCGCGGGCACCGGCGTGCGCCAGGGCACCTCGTTCCCCGGCATGGTCGGCCCGGAGTACGACCGGGTGAATCCCGCCGTGCCCATCCCGCGGCCGATCGAGGTGCTCGCTCATTCGCCGCTGGCCTGCGGCGGTGCGAACAGCTACGCCGACTCCGCGTACTACACGACGGCGAGCGGGGCCGGGGTGTTCTCCTCCGGCACCATGCGCTGGGTGTGTGCCATGCGGGGAACGGCCTGCGGACATGGGATGACCTCGGCCGCCCAGGTCTTCGTGGACCAGGCCACGCTCAACCTGCTCCGGGCGTTCGCCGCCGGTCCCGCCGGGCTCACCCATCCGGCGCACGACAACCTGGCCGTGGTCAAGCCGGCCAGCGGGTCCGCTTACCAGGGCGTCGGCTGACTGGCAGGATCGGGGTGTGCCTGGCCGCTACCCAGCCTTCGACGATCTTGACGAGCGGATCGTGGCCGCGCTGGTCGAGGACGCCCGCACCACCTACGCCGTGATCGGGGCGCGGGTCGGCCTGTCCGCGCCAGCCGTCAAGCGGCGGGTGGACAAGCTGCGCGCCTCCGGTGCCATCACGGGGTTCACGGCCAGCGTGGATCCCTCGGCGCTGGGCTGGACCACCGAGGCCTATGTGGAACTGTTCTGCCGCGGCCGGACCTCACCGGCGGACATCGGGGCGGCGGTCAGCAAGTACCCCGAGGTGACGGGCGCGTGCACGATCACCGGGGAGGCCGACGCCCTGCTGCACATCCGCGCCGCCGACGTGCGGCATTTCGAGCAGGTGGTGGAGCGGATCGGGGCCGAGTCGTTCGTCGTGCGCACCCGCAGCGTTATCGTGCTCTCCCGGCTGGTGAGCCGCGCCGACATCCTTCCGCCCGGGGTGGGCAGGTGACCGCCCGGGGTTGGCAGGTGGCCACCCGGAGTCGGCGTGGCCGCCCGAGGTCGCCTTAGCGGGCCGGGGACCGCTCGGCATGGCGGATTCCGCATGAATACGTGATAATCCCGGCGAACTCCCAGCCAGGGCCGCTACAGTCGCTTCATGCCCGAGCGTGACCACGACCCATCGGCCAGTACCGCCCAGTTCCGCGCGTTCGCCGACGGGCGTTCCGGCGGTGAGACCGCTCAGCCGTGGACCATGCGCGCCCGGCGTAGCCAGGTCGCTATCCTAGCGGCTGCCGTGGTGGGTGTGGCCGTTGCGCTGGCCGTCATCGCCTTCGTGTTCATCGGCTGACCCGGGCGTGTCATCCGGCTGACCTGGGCTCTCGGAGTCCGGGGGCCGCGCGAGATCCCCGGCCGGAGCGCGGCAGGATGAGCAGACATGAGCGTGCGCGATGCGACGCCGCACCCGCCTGTGCCGCGCGAGCAGGATGAGGAACGCCACCGGCTGACCGCGTTCGAGGGCTTGGCCGCCCTGTCCCTTGACGCGCTGTCCTCAGTGGCCTATGGCCCCGAGGCGATCGTCGTGGTGCTCGCGGCCGCGGGGACCGTGGGGCTGGCGTACACGCTGCCGGTGACGATTGCGATCGTGGTCCTGCTGGCCGTGCTGGTGATCTCCTACCGCCAGGTGATCGCCGCCTTCCCGGGCGGCGGCGGCGCGTACGCGGTCGCCGGCCGGCACCTGGGGCGGCAGCCGAGCCTGATCGCCGCGGCCTCGCTCATCGTCGACTACGTGCTGAACGCGGCTGTCGGCGTGTCGGCCGGAGTCGCGGCGCTCACGTCGGCGTTTCCGGCCCTGTATGGGGGGCGGGTCTGGGTCTGCCTCGGCGTGCTCGCGGTGATCACCGGCATCAACATGTTGGGCGCGGCTGAGTCGGCGCGGATCTTCATCGTGCCCACCGTCGTGTTCATCATCGCGATCGCGGTCGTGATCGTCGGCGGCCTGCTCCGGTCTCATCCCGTGGTCGCACCGTCCGGCCACCTGCCGCGGATCGCTGAGTCGGTAGGCGTCCTGCTGCTGCTGCGGGCGTTCGCCTCTGGCTGCTCGGCGCTGACCGGTGTGGAGGCGATCGCCAACGCCGTGCCCTCGTTCCGTGAACCCAGGGCCCGCCGGGCGCAGCACACCGAGATGTGGCTCGGGATCATTCTCGGCGCCATGCTGATCGGCATCGCGATCCTGATCAAGAAGTTCGATGTGGCCCCGTCGACGACCGAGACGTCGCTGGCACAACTAGCAGCGGCAGCCGTTGGGCACAATGTGGTCTTTTATGCCATCCAGTTGATCACCACGGTGCTGCTGGCACTGGCGGCCAACACGTCGTTCGGCGGGCTGCCGGTCCTGGCCAGCCTGCTGGCCAGGGACAATTTCCTGCCGCACCTGTTCCTGCTGAAGGCCGACCGCCAGGTGCACAGGTACGGGATCTCGGTACTCGCGGTCGCGGCGGCGATCCTGCTCGTGGTGGCCCAGGGCAATACGCTGGCGCTGGTGCCACTGTTCGCGATCGGCGTCTTCGTCGGGTTCACGCTCTCCCAGGTGGGCATGGTGCGGCACTGGCACGAGCAGCACGGCCGCGGCTGGGCCGGGCGCGCGGCGATCAACGGGCTGGGCGCGGTGCTGACCCTGGTCGCCCTGGCTATCGAGCTGATCAGCAAGTTCACCCAGGGCGCATGGCTCGTCGTCCTGGTCATCCCGCTGCTCGTGCTGATGTTTACCCGCATCCGGGTTACCTATGACCGGATCGGCATGCTGCTTGAGCTGGGGCGCACACCGGGCCCGCCGGAGCAGCTGTCGTCCCTGGTGGTGGTTCCGGTGGGCGGGCTGTCCAGGCTGACCAGGGAGGCGATCTCCGTCGCGCTCTCGCTGGGCGATGAGGTTATCGCGGTGACCGTGTGTTACCCCGAGCCGGAGGAGGAACTGGTCGTCGCCAGCTTCCAGGAGCAATGGGAGGCGTGGCATCCGAACGTGCCGCTGGTCACCCTCCGTGCAGCGCACCGGTCGCTGTCGCCACCGATCGTGGAGTACCTGCGCACGCTGGAAGAGGAGGAGCGCTACCAGCGCCTTGTCGTGCTCATCCCGGAGGTGCAGCCGATCCGGCCGTGGCAGTGGATCCTGCACAACCAGCGCGGCGTCGTGCTCAACCGGGCCATCAGGAATGGCACGGAGAACGTGGTGATCTGCCGGTTGCGCTTCCGGCTAGTGCACCTCGCGTCGGACGAGCAGCCCGCGTCTCGACCCTGATCCGCACCCCCTGCCCCAGACCGCGCATGTGCGTTTCCGCGGAAACGCCGCAACTCGCCCGGCCGCCCGGCCGGTCAGGAGGTGGCTGCTGGAGCGGTGTCCGGGTCGGGCTGGTAGCGGTAACCCATGCCAGGCTCGGTGAGCAGCCAGCGGGGCCGCCCCGGGTCGGGCTCGAGTTTGCGCCGCAGCTGGGCCATGTACAGGCGGAGGTTGCCGGCCGCGTCCGCGTACCCCGGGCCCCAGACCTCGGCCAGCAGCTGGCGCTGGCTGAGCAGCTTGCCCGGGTTGCGCAGGAGCACCTCAAGCAGGTGCCATTCGGTGGGGGTGAGCCGGATGTCCTGGCCGGCCGGGGAGTTCCCGGCTGGGCCAGTGGGGGAGTTCGCGGCTTGGCCGGCGGGGAGGTTCGCGGCCTGGTCCGCTTCGCGGATCACGCGCTTGGCGGCGAGGTCGACGACCAGGCCACCGAGCCGGACCCGGGGCTGGTCGTCCACCGTTCTGGTCCTGCGCGCGACCGCGCGCATCCGGGCCAGCAGTTCGTCCATGGCGAACGGCTTGGTCACGTAGTCGTCGGCGCCCGCGTCCAGCGCCTCGACCTTGTCCATGCTGTCACCCCGGCCGGACAGCACGATGATGGGCGCCGTGGTCCAGCCCCGCAGCCCCTCGATAACCTCGACCCCGTCCAGGTCGGGCAGCCCGAGATCGAGGATCACCAGGTCCGGCGGGTGGCGCGCGGCCGTCTCCAGGGCCTGTGAGCCGGTCGCCGCGGTGTCCACCTCGTAGCTGCGCACCCGCAGGTTGATCCGCAGTGCGCGGAGGATCTGCGGTTCATCATCGACAACAAGGACCCGGGTCACCTGATCAAGCGTGCCAGGCTCAGCCAGCATCTGCCCTGTCGCCCCCCAGAGCCTTGGAGGCTGCATCATCACGCCGCCGGTAGTCGGGTTCCCCCGGGCCCGCGCCGTCCGGCTCGACCACGGCCGGCAGCGACAGTGTCATGGTGAGCCCGCCGCCGGGGGTCTCCTCGGGTTCCAGCGTGCCGCCCATGGCCTCGGTCAGCCCGCGCGAGAGGGCCAGGCCGAGGCCCACGCCGATGGTGTTGTCGGTGTCCCCCAGCCGCTGGAAAGGCACGAACATGCGGTCACGGTCCTGCGCGGGGATGCCGGGGCCCTGGTCGACGACCCGCAATTCGACCCGGTCGCCGAGGATGCTCGCGGTCAGCAACGGCGCCGACCCCTCCGGCGAGTAGCGCAGCGCGTTTCCGGCCAGGTTGACGATGACCCGCTCCAGGATGCCTGGGTCAACCCTGACCGCAGGCAGCGAGTCGGGGATGTCCAAGGCCACCGCACTACAGCCGATGCCGAGGTCGTCCAAGGCGCGGGCGACGATATCGTCGAGCCCGGTCGGCCGGGGGAAGACTGCCATCGCCCCGGCCTGGAGCCTGCTCATGTCGAGCAGGTTGTCCACCAGGTGGGCGAGGCGGTCGAGGGACTCGTCGGCGGTGGCCAGCAGTTCATCGTGGTCTTCCGCGCCCCACTTCACGTCGGCCGAGCGCAGGCTGGTCACAGCGGCCTTGGCCGATGCGAGCGGGGTGCGCAGGTCGTGGGAGACCGCTGCGAGCAGCGCCGTCCTCATCCGGTCAGCCTCGGCGATGGGCCTGGCCGCCTCGGCCGCCTCGGCCAGCCGCTGCTGCTCGAGCGCGACCGCGGCGTAAGCGGCGAACGCGCCCAGGACCCGGCGGTCGTCCGCGGGGAGCGTGCGTCCCCGCAGGGCCAGGGTGAGCGTCTCCGTCACCGGCACGTCCACGTCGGCGTCCTCGGGTCGGCGCAGTGCTGGTTTACCAGGGGGCGGCTCACCCGAGTGCGCCACGGCCTGCCAATCGGCTGTGGGGCCGCGCTGCGCAGTGCCCTGGCCGGCGTGGCACTCCAGCAGCGTCACGGACTCCATGCCGAACGCTTCGCGTACCCGGTCGAGCACTGCCGCCACGGCCCGCTGGCCACGCAGCACGCTGCCCGCCGTGGTGACCAGCAGCTCAGACTCGGCGCCGGCCCTGGCCGCCTGCCGGGTCCGCCGGGCAGCTATATCCACCACCCAGCTGACCACCAGCCCGACCGCGACGAAGACCCCGAGAGCCAGGACGTTGTTGGTCTCCGCGATGGTCCACTTATGGATCGGCGGGGTGAAGTAGTAGTTGAGCAGCAGCGACCCGGCGATCGCCACCAGCACCGCCGGGACGAACCCGCCGACCAGGGCCACCGCGATGACCGCCACCAGGAACGAGAGCATGTCGCTGGTCAGGTTCAAGCCCCCGCGTGCGCTGGTCAGCGCGACTGTGAGCAACGGGGTCAGGATCACGCCGAGCGCGTAGCCCGCCAGCCGGCGGCGCAGGGTGAGGCCACCCCGGGACCGCGGCAGGCCGCGGCCGCGGCCCATCCGGGAGTGGGTCACGATGTGCACGTCGATGTCGCCGGAGCCGCGGATCGTCCGCATGCTGACCCCTGGCCCGGTGAGCAGGGCGGAAAGCCAGGACCGGCGGCTCGCGCCGAGCACCAGCTGGGTGGCGTTCTCCGCTCGCGCGAAGGTGAGCAGCGCGTCGGGGATGTTGTCGCCGACCACCTGGTGATAGGTGCCGCCGAGCGACTCGGTGAGCCTGCGCTGCGCGGCCAGTTCCGCCGGGTCGGCGCCGGTCAGCCCGTCGGACTTGGTGACGTGCACGGCGAGCAGGTCGCCGCCGGTGGACCGCGCGGCGATCCTGGCCGCGCGGCGGATCAGCGTCGCACCCTCCTCCCCTCCGGTGAGCGCCACCACTACCCGCTCCCGTGCCTCCCAGGTGCCGTGGATGTCGTGCGCGGCCCGGTAACGCTGCAGCCCCTCGTCCACCTTGTCGGCCAGCCAGAGCAGGGCAAGCTCACGCAGGGCGGCCAGGTTCCCGGTCCGGAAGTAGTTGGTCAGCGCCGCGTCGATCTTCTCCGGACGGTAGATGTTCCCGTGCGCCATCCGGCGGCGTAGCGCCTCCGGCGTCTGGTCGACCAACTCGACCTGGTCGGCGGCGCGCACCATGGCGTCGGGGACCGTCTCCCGCTGCGGCACGCCGGTGATCTTCTGGACCACGTCGTTGAGCGATTCCAGGTGCTGGATGTTGACCGTCGAGATCACGTCGATGCCGGCTTCCAGCATTTCCTCGACGTCCTGCCAGCGCTTGGCGTGGCGCGAGCCGGGCACGTTGGTGTGCGCGAACTCGTCGACCAGTGCGATCTGGGGCCGGCGGGCGAGTACCGCGTCGACGTCCATCTCCTCGAAGGACGTGCCCCGGTAGGGCAGCCTGGCCCGCGGCATGATCTCCAGGCCGTCGAGCAGCGCGGCCGTCTGCGGTCGGTCATGGGTTTCCACGAACGCCACGACCACGTCGGCCCCGCGCTCGGCGCGCCGGTGACCCTCGCCGAGCATGGCGAAGGTCTTGCCGACCCCGGCCGCGGCGCCGAGGTAGATCCGGAGCTGTCCCCGGTCCTGCTGGCTCATGATCTCCTTGTCAGAGAAATTCCTGCTACTACCAGTGTGCCGGTCGATCAGGTGGGCCCGTACGACTGGGCAATGAGGGGTGGCGGCGGCCTCGAGGGATGGCCGCCGCCACCACCGGAAGTAACCCGCGGGTAGCGAGCGGGGGTAGCCGCCACCTTGGCGCGGGCTAACACGGGCTGCGCGGCCGGCCAGGGCCGTGCAGTCGGCCCGCGATGCGGATCACCTATTCCCAGTTTGACCCGATGTGTGGGTGGCTGACGGCGCCATATGCGATATCCATACACTTGCCGGCCAAATCTATACGGATTCCATGCGCGCAAGCCCAGAGCCGTTCATGCGCGCAGCCCACGCCCAGTCACTGCGGGTCCAGGGGAACCGGCCGCACCGTCACGTACACCCTGTTCGACAATCACGTCGCGATGCTGCTCGACGAAGCCGTCTACCACTCCGAGCACCTGCACCTCGGAATCCGCGACACACCCGAACCCGGCACAGCCGCCAGTTGATCCCCACACGTACCGGGCCAGCCCTCATCGGATAGATCAGACTAGGGCTGGAAGCGGTAGCCCATGCCGGGCTCGGTCAGCAGGTGGCGGGGCCTCGCTGGGTCTTCCTCCAGCTTCCTGCGCAGCCTGGCCATGTGGAAGCGCAGGTAGTGGGTGCTCTGCTCGAAACCCGGCCCCCAGACCTCGGTGAGCAGCATCCGGGACCCGACCAGCCGTCCTGGATAGCGCAGCAGGATCTCCAGCAGCCGCCACTCCGTGGGGGTCAGGCGCACCGCCTCGCTACCGTCGGTCACCGTGTGCGCGGCGAGGTCGATGTCGCACCGTCCGATCGTCACCCGCGACCCGTAGGGGACGGCCTCGTCCCGGCGGAGCACGGCGCGCAGCCGGGCGAGCAGTTCCTCCATGGAGAACGGCTTGGTGACGTAGTCATTCGCGCCCGCGTCCAGTGCGCCGATCTTGTCCCCGGACCCGGTGCGGCCGGAGAGCACGATGACCGGCGCCCGTGACCAGCCGCGCAGTTCACGGATCACCTCGACGCCGTCGACGTCGGGCAGGCCCAGGTCGAGGATGACGGCGTCCGGTGGCCGCCTGGCCGCCTCGGCCAGCGCCGCGCGCCCGGTCGGCGCGGTGGTGACGTCATACCTGCGGGCGCGCAGGTTGATCAGCAGTGCCCGGAGCATGGCGGGTTCGTCGTCCACGATGAGGACGCGGGCCGCCGGTGCGGGTGCCACCGCGGGTCCGGCCACGGGCCCGGATGCTGCCTTGGGTGCCGATACAGGTCGGGGTGCCGGCGAGCCGTGCTGGCCGCCAGCACCCTCGTCTGGAGCCGCTGCATGCATTCGTTCAGCTCAGGGTGCTGGGAACTTTTGGTTGAGGGCGATGTTGAGGTTGAGCACGTTCACCCGCGGCTCGCCCAGGAAGCCGAGTGTGCGGCCCTGGGTGTACTGATTGACCAGCGCCATGATCGCTGCGGGGCTGACGTGCCTCGCCGTCGCTACCCGGTTCAGCTGGATAGCGGCGTTCTGCGGCGAGATGTATGGGTCAAGCCCCGAGGCCGATGCGGTCACGGCGTCTGGCGGGATCTGGGAGATCTTGACGTGGTCGAACGCCGCGATCTGCTGCTGGCGCTGCTTGATCAGCTTCACCAGTACGGGGTTGTTCGGGCCCAGGTTGGATGCCCCGGAGAACAGCGGGTCGCAGCCGTAATCGGTCTTGATGGTCGCGCTGGACGCGGTGGATGGCCGGGGCTGGAAGTACTCCGGCAGCGGGTTGCCCTTGGCGTCCACGAACTCCTGGCAGAGCAGGCTGGAGCCGACGACGTGGCCGTTGTAGCTGACCATGGAGCCGTTGGCCTGCTTGTGGAAGGCCACCTGAGCGACCCCGAACATGACCACCGGGTAGATGATCCCGCAGATCACGGTGAAGAGCAGCAGGCCTCGCAGCGCGGCGACGTGCTGCCGGACGATGCTGGGAAGACGATTCATGGTCAGATCACCGGAATCCTGGGATGAACTGGACGACCAAGTCGATCGCCCAGATGCCGACGAACGGGATGATCAGTCCGCCGACGCCGTAGATCAGCAGGTTCCTGCGGAGCAGCGACGACGCCGAGGCCGGCCGGTAGCGGACACCGCGGAGCGCCAGCGGGATCAGCGCGACGATGATCAGCGCGTTGAAGATGATCGCCGAGGTGATCGCCGAGGCCGGGCTGTGCAGGTGCAGGATGTTGAGCTTGGCCAGACCGGGGATCACGCCCGCGAACATGGCCGGGATGATGGCGAAGTACTTGGCCACGTCGTTGGTGATGGAGAACGTGGTCAGCGCGCCGCGGGTGATGAGCAGCTGCTTGCCGATCTCGACGATCTCGATGAGCTTGGTCGGGTTGGAGTCCAGGTCCACCATGTTCCCGGCCTCCTTGGCGGCCGAGGTCCCGGTGTTCATGGCCACGCCGACGTCGGCCTGGGCGAGGGCGGGGGCGTCGTTGGTGCCGTCCCCGGTCATCGCGACCAGCTTGCCGCCTTCCTGCTCCTTCTTGATCAGCGCCATCTTGTCTTCCGGCGTCGCCTCGGCGAGGAAGTCGTCCACGCCGGACTCGTCGGCGATCGCCTTGGCCGTCAGCGGATTGTCACCGGTGATCATGACGGTCCGGATGC
>DASWFT010000311.1:0-1593 GCA_036394075.1 Streptosporangiaceae bacterium | reverse complement strand
ATACCGGGATGGCGCATCCCCGCCCCCCTGCGATGCAGGGGCCCGCCGATGTCACGGTGGTAATCCCGGTCCGGGACCGGGCTGCCGGGCTGGACCGCTGCCTCGCCGCGCTCGGCACCAGTTACCCGGTGATCGTGGTGGATGACGGATCGCTCGACGCGGCGCCTGTAGCCACGATCTGTGACTCCCGCGGCGCCCGGCTGACGCGCCGCCCGACCTCCGGCGGCCCGGGCCCGGCCCGTAACGACGGCCTGGCCACGGTGACAACGCCGCTCGTCGCCTTCCTCGACAGCGACTGCGTGACCGGCCCCGACTGGATCGCCCGGCTCGCCGCGCATTTCGCCGACCCCATGGTCAGCGCGGTCGCCCCCCGCGTCCGGGGCCTGACCGCGCAGACCACGGCAGGCCGTTACCTGGATAGCAGGGCGCCGGTCGACATGGGCCCGCGGGAAGCCCGCGTCGCCGCCCTGACCCGCCTGTCCTACGTGCCCACCGCCGCGCTACTCGTCCGGCGGGAGGCGATCATCGACAGCGGCGCGTTCGACCCGGGCCTGCGCTACGGCGAGGATGTCGATCTGATCTGGCGGTTCAACGAGGCAGGCGGCCGGGTGCGGTACGACCCGTCGGCCGAGGTCCGCCACACGGAGCCCGACCGCTGGTGGCCGGTACTTGCCCGCCGGTTCAGGTACGGGCGCTCCGCCGCGCCGCTGGCCCGCAGGCACCCCGGCCAGGTGCCGCCGCTGATCCTCCAGGCATGGCCGGCCGCCTCAGTCGCCGCGCTGCTGGCCCGTCGGCCCATCACTGCGCTTGGCGCCTACGGCGCCGGCACCGTCCAGCTTGTCCGGCTGCTGAACGGATGGGGCGTGCCGGCCCGCGGCGTGCTGCGTCCCATGGCCGACTCGGTATACCAGACGTGGCTCGCGGTCGGCCGTTGCAGCGCGCAGTACGCCCTTCCCGTCGTGGCGGCCGGCCTGGTCTGGCCGGGCGGGCGCGCCGCGCGGACCAGGATCGGCCGCCGGCTGGCGCTGGCGTCCCTGCTAGCCGGACCACCCGCAGCCGAGTGGCTTCGCCGCCGGCCGACGCTTGATCCGCTGCGCTTCGCGCTCGGCTACCTGGCTGACGAGGCTGCCTACGGGGCCGGCGTCTACCGGAGCGCCGCGACGGAGCGGCTCGCTGCCCCGCTGGTGCCCCGACTGGCCTGGCGTCCACTGCACAAGGCACCGACCCCGGACGTGCGGCGGGCCGGGCCGACCCGCACCACGGCTACCCCGGGTAAGGACCAGCAGGGCAGTCTCTGACTTCCAGGCATCCAGTGTGGCACTCCCCGGCTCACAAACCGAAGAGCCGCGTCCCGTTGTCCCACAGCACCTGGCGTAGCCAGGTCTCGCCCAGCCCGAGCGCGGCCAGCCCGCTGACCTGCGTCGCGAACGCATGGGGGATGGTCGGGAAATCCGACCCGAACACGATCCGGTCGCCCAGTCCGGCCATCCGCTCCACCAGGTGCAGCGGCGAGGGGCCCAGATACGGCGGGTCGGTGAAGACCATGGCCGTGTCGAGCCAGACGCCGGGGTGCGTCTCGGCCAGGGCCACGAA